>CAYQCE010000005.1:0-104140 GCA_964415885.1 uncultured Ignavibacteria bacterium | reverse complement strand
TTAGCGTTTCCCTACAATTGAACGGGCACTGGATTCCCGCTTTCGGGCCTGCTTAACAGCAAGCCCTCGCGGGAATGGCAGGGTGGTGAAGTCTGCTTAACAGCAGACCCTCGGAGAATGACAGGGTGGTGAGGTTTGCCTCACGGCAGACCCTCGCGGGAATGACAGGGTCGTGAGGTTTGTCTCACGGCAGACCCTCCTCCGGCGGCCCCCACACTTTCCCGTTGACCCGCCGTCACAAACACATTAATTGCAGCACGTAGGTCGGAATTTCTGTGGTTTCGACATGTCGAATCCGTGAGGGATTCGACTTCTTTCAGGAGGTACGGGATGGATGAACCGAAAGTCGATCTTAAACTCGGGTTCGAGCACGGGCTCACCGAGGAAGAATACAACCGCATGCTCGACATTCTCGGGCGCACTCCCACATACACCGAACTCGGTATATTCTCCGTCATGTGGTCCGAACACTGCTCGTATAAGAATTCCATCGCGCTCCTGAAAACGCTCCCGCGTGACGGCTCCGCGCTTCTTACCAAGGCCGGCGAGGAGAACGCCGGTGCGGTCGATATCGGAGACGGCCTCGCGATCGTGTTCAAGATAGAATCGCACAACCATCCAACCGCAGTCGAACCATACCAGGCGGCGGCAACCGGTGTTGGCGGGATACTCCGCGATGTGTTTACCATGGGTGCGCGTCCTATCGCCTGCCTCGACTCGCTCCGGTTCGGAAATCTCGAGGAACCCCGCAGCCGCTACCTGTTCAACGGCGCGGTCAAGGGGATCGGCGACTACGGCAACTCGTTCGGCGTGCCGACAGTCGGCGGCGAGGTATATTTCGAGGAATGCTATTTCGGCAATCCGCTGGTCAATGCGATGGCGGTCGGAATAGTCAAATCGGACGGCATAGTCTCCGGCACCGCGAAAGGCAAAGGCAACCCGGTCTATATCGTCGGTTCATCCACCGGGCGAGACGGCATCCACGGCGCGACGTTTGCATCCGAAGAGATATCTGAAGCTACGGAATCCAAGCGGCCGTCGGTTCAGATCGGCGACCCGTTTACAGAGAAGCTTCTGCTCGAGGCCACACTCGAGATCATCAAGGAGGACCTGATCGTCGGCGTGCAGGATATGGGCGCGGCGGGGATTACCTGCTGTTCGACCGAGATGTCCGAGCGCGGTGGATCGGGTATGGAAATCGAGCTTTCGCTCGTTCCGGTGCGTGAGGAGAATATGATACCGTACGAGATCATGCTGTCCGAATCGCAGGAGCGTATGATGGTGGTCGTGCAGCGCGGCAAGGAAGACCGTGTGCGAAAGATATTCAAGAAATGGGGCCTGCATGCGGTCAAGGTTGGGCAGGTCATCGATGACGACCGCGTGATAGTCAAGCTTAACGGCGAGATAGTGGCGGATGTCCCCGCAAGCCCGCTGGTGCTCGGCGGCGGAGCGCCGGTTTATCATCGCGAGAAGAAGCGCCCGGCATATCTCGATGAGATCAACAAGCTCGATATCGACAGCCTGCCTGTCCCGGAAGATCTGAACGATACGCTTCTTACTATCCTCGGCTCGCCCAACATAGCGGACCGCCGGTGGATATATCACCAGTATGACCACATGGTGCGCACCAACACGGCTGTCGCGCCGGGATCGGATGCGGCCGTGATTCGGATTCGCAAAACGAAGAAGGCAATCGCACTCAAGACCGACTGTAACGGCCGATACTGTTATCTCAATCCACGCAGAGGAGCGCAGATAGCAGTCGCGGAGTCGGCACGAAATGTGACGGCATCCGGTGCCCGTCCCGCTGCGATTACGAACTGCCTCAATTTCGGGAATCCGTACAAACCCGAGATGTACTGGAATTTTGCGGAGTCGGTCGCCGGAATGGGCGATGCCTGCCGGATTTTTGATACGCCGGTCACAGGTGGAAATGTCTCATTCTACAATGAGGACCAGATTACAAGACGTGCCGTATATCCGACTCCGACAATCGGTATGCTCGGTATCATCGATGATGTCGATCACATTATGACGCAGTATTTCAAGGATGACGGCGACGTCATTCTTTTGATCGGCCAGACACGTGAGGAACTCGGCGGAAGCGAATATCTGAAGCTGGTACACGGCAGAGTTTGCGGGGATGCTCCCGCGCTCGATCTCGATAACGAGAAGAAGACACAGGACGCGGTGCGAAATCTGATCACCTCGGGTCTGTTGAAATCGTGCCACGACCTGTCCGACGGCGGGTTCGCGGTTGCGCTCGCGGAATGCTGCATCACGGATATCGATTCGCAGATCGGCTGCAGAGTATCAGTGGAGTCGGAGCTTCGGCCTGACATTCTCCTCTTCGCCGAATCGCAGTCACGGTATATCGTGTCATGCGAGGAAAATCAGCTCCACAAGGTCAAAGCCGTACTTGAATACAGCGGGATAGCATTTCAGCAGACAGGCACGGTCGGCGGGGACAGGCTCGAGATCATTGATTTGATCGATTTGGAACTCGAAGAGCTGTCCAAAACCTACTTCGAAACGCTTCCGGGTTACATGGACAAGCCGCTGAAGTCGTAACTAATCCTCGTTGGTCAATGCCAGCACTTCGGCGGAGGTTACCTCCGCGATCCTCTCAATCTCGGATCTCTTCCGCACGATCAATTTCATTCTATCGGGAGGTACGGATGTCAGATCGAGATCGCCGATGTACCGCCACTCCTGCTCCGGCTTCCAGTCGCCGCGTCTCTCTCCCTCACTCTGGAAATACGGCCGTTCGATATCGGAGAGTTTCTGATAGTCGACCTTAGTACCATAGATGACGGGTCTAACGCCAACCAACTCGGCGCACGATTTCTCGATCGCTATGCCGTACGGCTCGAACGTGGGCCGGACATACCGACGACGCCACTTCATAAGCTTCACCGCCTCCGCCGGATGCAGATAGCTGAATCCCACGGCGTGGATATCATCTCTCATGTGACGGGATGAGCCGAAAAGAGCGCGAGTCTTCAGGACGTGTCGCAGCGTGTTCAGCGCCGAATGAGAGTATTCCAACCCGCTGTTGACAATAGACATGTAGAACTCCGCACTGGTTTCGTTCGGCCAAGGCTGGTCGAAAGAACGTGTCCAGTGCGTGAGGTAGTCGAAGCTCTCAGACGGATCGAGGACGAGTGAGTCCATCGGTACCGGCTTGAATTTGTCGCTCGGTTCGGGAGAATAGTCCACGCGGAACTTGTTGTCGATCTTCCCGCGCACGGCTTCCATAGCGAGAATCCGACTTAATCTGCCGTCGGGGTTGATGGAGACGGGCAGTATGACGTCCGCAATCTTGACTGCCATACGATCGCGTTTCTTCCACCACGATTTAGGCGATCCGGATTCACTCGGTACGGTAGCGAATTCGGTGCGTCGCGTGTGCAGACCGAAATCGCTCAGCAGTTGAGCGAAACGTGATTCATCGACGATGTCGGGACGATGAGCTATAAGCAGAACTTCCGCTCCGTACTCGCCCGCAATGGCAGTCACGAGTTCGTACGTATTGAGGCCGTACGACGCTATCACCCGGAGGTTCTGGCCGATCGCCCATGACACCGCTGCTGCGGTGTTGACGATCCACTCATCGGTTCCCGCCGGTCTCTTTGTCTGACTCGAATTCAGGATAAGCGCCGAGCGACGACGCTCACTGGATCTTACATTGTTCACATGCGCCCCTTTAACAATGCAAGGTTGTTACATCAATCGAGCTTGCCTACGGCTCCCTCCGCTGCTTTCAGGATTTCACCGGACTTGACAAGCTCGGCCATCTTGTTGTTGTCCACGTATAGCGGACGATCCTCTTTCATATATGACACGTGATCACGGATACACTCATACACGGCTTTAGTGCCCTTACCGAGATTCATTGGCTTACGGAAGTCCGCCGCCTGTGCCGCGCAGAGTAGCTCGATACCCACGACGGATGCGCACATGTCGATAATCTGACGGGTCTTGATCGCTGTAGTCATCCCCATCGATACAAAATCCTCCTGATCGGCCGCCGCCGGAATAGACCCGGTTGCCGCAGGATGTGTCAGCACTCTGCACTCGGACACGAGCTGACCCTGGGTGTACTGCACAAGCATCATACCCGACCACATCCCCGCACCCTCGGTCAGAAACGCCGGAAGGCCAACGGAGAGATTCTTGTTCAACAGACGGTTCGAGCGACGCTCCGACATAACCCCGATGGTTGTAACCGCAATTCCGACTGCCTCGAGCGGGAATGCTATCGGTGTGCCCTGGAAATTCGCACCGGTCAGGACCGTACCACCATCCTCATCCGGGAAGAAGATGGGATTGTCTCCGACACCGTTCAGTTCGGTCTCGATCATCTCACGGCACCAGCGATAAGTATCACGCGCCGAGCCGATTACCTGCGGAGTGCTGCGCATCGAGTATGAATCCTGCACCTTCTTGTCTTTCTGGGCGAGAATCTCGGAATCCTCGGTCATTCTGCGGATGTTGGATGCCGACTCTATGGCGCCCCTGTATCCGCGTATCTTGTGAAGGCGTTCATCATAGGCCAGCATGTTAGCTTTCAGCACCTCCACAGTCATCGCGGCGGCAATCTCGGCTGTCTTAGTGAATGTCCATGTATCGAATAACTGCAACGCGCCCATACCGGTTATGACATTCGATCCATTGATGCACGCGAGACCGTCACGTGCCTCGAACTCGGCAGGTTTGATACCCGCCTTGCTCAGAGCCTCTTTCGCGGGCATGCGCTTGCCCTCGTAGAAAGCCTCACCCTCACCGATAACGACGAGTGCGATCTGCGACATCGGAGCAAGATCGCCGCAAGCCGCGACCGATCCGCGCTTGCAGACAGCCGGTGTCACGCCTTTGTTCAGCATTTCACGCATCGTCTCGACGATTATCGGGCGGCAACCCGAATGGCCCTGGGTCAAAACCTTGATTCGCGAGACGATTGCCGAACGGACAACCTCCTCGTCCATTGGCTCACCGATGCCGGCGGCATGACTATAAACTATGTACTTCTGAAATTCCTTGATCTGTTCCGCCGGAAGAAAAACTTCGGAAAGCTCGCCGATGCCGGTCGTTATGCCATACATGATGGCGTGCTCCTCGATCTTCCGATCTACGAACGCCCGGCAGTGTTTGATGCGCTCGAAAGCGCTATCGGTTAACTCAATCTGGTCACGATCTCGGGCGACCTGAACGACGCCCTCTATCTTCAATCTCTCATCGCCTATTCTTAGCGCCATGTCTACCTCCACAGAAATTTGATGCGGAAGATAAGAAAATACATCGGCTTTCCCAAGCCGATTTTGGACATTTGGGAGGGATTCCCCGGTCTTCGTCTACAGTTATTCACCCTACGAGCAACCGCAGGGCCGATCTACCGAGCCATACTGCCGCCAAACCGAATATGACATTTGCGGCAGCGGTGCTCATAGCCGGAATAAAGTGGTTCTGTCTCAGAAGAGCTACAGTTTCGTATCCGAAGGTTGAAAAAGTGGTAAACGCTCCAAGTATCCCAACCGAGATAAACAATCCCATCTCGGGCGAGAATATTTGCTTCTCCTCTACCGCAAACATTACGCAACCGGCCAGCATGCAGCCGAGCACATTCACGGACAAGGTGCCATAGGGAAATGAAGCTCCGAGGACTTTGTGGACATATTCACTCAGGTAGTAACGAGAGATAGCCCCGATGAGGCCACCAAGACCGATTACGAGTATCTTTGACATACAACAACTCCGGGCAGAAAGTTCACGGTTGCATTTTCACAGGAGTCATCAGCCTTGACGGCGGTTGGCGGCGAACTCCATCGCCGATCGATGCAGTGATAATATCGATTCTGCAGCAAATGTCAACAATCTTGCGCAAATGGAGATCCGCACGGCTTATGAGAGCAGAAAAAGTAGTTTACAATCCTTCGGGGCAGTATTATAATCGAGTCCTGTAATGAACGATAAGCAAAGGACAATCGCGCATCCCGTCTCTCTCGAAGGCATCGGTCTTCATACGGGATGCAAATCGAAGCTCACTTTCCGGCCGGCGGAAGTCGATCACGGGATCACGTTTCTTCGCTGTGATATCGACGGATGCCCGGAGATTCCCGCCATCGTGGATCACGTTACGGACCTTAATCGTGGCACAACCCTTGCAGTAAATGGGAATAAGGTCTATACGGTCGAGCACGTCCTTGCGGCAATCGCCGGCCTCGAAATCGACAATATAATCTGCGAGCTCGACAACCTCGAACCACCGGTGTTCGATGGCTCCATTACTCCATTCGTGGAGAAACTCCTAGAGGCGGGGCTCGTAGATCAGGACGCAGAACGGCGTTTTCTGATTCTCGACAAACCGTTCGCTTATTCAGAGCCTGAGCGCAAGGTCGATATCGTGGTGACTCCGTCCGATGAATTCCGGATAACATTTCTGGTCGACTATGCCAACAAGGCTCTCGGCACGCAGTATACATCTCTCGTTTCGCTGCGAGATGAGTTCGTGGATGAATTCGCGCCCGCCCGGACATTCTGCTTTCTCTCGGAGGTCGAGATGATGCGCTCGCAGGGTATCATCAAGGGCGGAGGACTCGACACGGCGATAGTCATAGTCGACAAGGAGTTCGGAGAAGACGAAATGGGACGGCTGCGGGAAATGCTCGGTGTTGACCGGGATGTCAATCTCGGCACGACCGGCATTCTCGAGGACAAGGAACTCCGTTTCTACAACGAGCCTGTGCGACACAAAGCTGTCGATTTGCTGGGAGACATGACCCTGATCGGCGCTCCGGTGAAGGCGCATTTTCTTGCGGCTCGCTCCGGGCATGCCGCAAATGTTGCGGTCGCTCGCAAAATGCGCAAGATATATGAAAAGCAGCTCATTTCGGAGAAGTACGGCGGAGGGATGTCAACTGAAGAAGGAGCGCTCCTCGATATCAGCTCGATACTTGACGTTATGCCGCATCGGTATCCATTCCTTCTCATAGATCGAATTATTGATATCGAACCCAAAAAGAAAGTCGTGGCTCTGAAGAATGTCACGATAAACGAGCCGTTTTTTCAGGGACATTTCCCGGGCCACCCGATTATGCCGGGTGTGCTGATTGTCGAGGCGATGGCTCAGGCGGGCGGGTTCCTTCTGCTCAATGCAATCGACGAACCGGCTGACAAGCTTGTCTATTTCATGGGAATCGACAAGGTCAAGTTTCGCAAGCCTGTCATACCGGGGGATCAGATTCGCTTCGAGCTGGAGTTCGTGGCGTTCCGACGCAATACGTGCAAGATGGAAGGGAGAGCATTCGTCGATGGCAACCTCGTCACAGAGGCATCCATGACAGCGGCGGTGGTCGATAAATAGATGGCAGATATTCATCCGACAGCAATAGTGAACCCGAGGGCAGAGATCGACGAGACTGTCAGCGTCGGGCCTTACGCAATCATCGATGAGAATGTTGAGATCGGCCCCGGCTGCAAGATCGGATCTAACGTGCTGATTGGACCGGGCGCAAGGCTGTCAAAAGATATCGCGATCCATCATGGTGCAGTGATCTGCACTGTCCCACAGGATCTCAAATTCGGCGGCGAGGAAACAACGGTCGAGATCGGCGAACGCACGGTAATCCGTGAGTACGCTACCGTGAATCGAGGCACTGAAGACCGCTGGAAGACTGTCATCGGATCGGACTGCTTCATGATGGCATACAGCCATGTCGCACACGACTGCATAATCGGCGATCATGTCATACTCGCCAATTCTGTAAATCTCGGCGGACACGTCGTCATCGAGGACTGGGCTATTGTCGGAGGTATCGTGCCGGTGCACCAGTTCGTCCGTATCGGCCAGCATACCATGATCGGTGGCGGGTTTCGGGTCACGATGGATGTTTGTCCGTACGCGCTTGTGGGCGGATATCCGTTGAAAGTGATCGATGTCAACCACATCGGGCTATCGCGTCGCGGGTTTTCGGAAAATACGGTTAAGACTCTTCGAAAGGCATTCAGGATCATATTTCGCTCAAAGTTGACCACGGCAAAGGCATTCGAGCGGATCGAAAGCGAACTGCCGGACATTCCGGAGATACGGACAATCAAGCGTTTCTTCGAAACCGCCAAACGGGGCGTGATCCGCTGACATTTTCTGTTAATCTTCCACTTGCGTAATCCCCCCAACATCGCTACAATAGCTCCATGAATCTATCCAAATTGGGCCAAATTGCAGTGGATGAGGCTCTGAAGAACGGCGCCTCATACGCTGACTTTCGTTTCGAGGAAATCCGGAACGAAAACGTCGGCGTCTCTGACGGCAACCCCGGACAGATTGACAGGAATTCCTCCGCCGGGTTCAGCGTGCGAGTGCTAGCCAACGGAGCGTGGGGGTTCGCCGCAAACTCGGTCATTGCCGAACCGGAGGTCCGTCAGGCATCCAAAACAGCAGTGGCAATCGCCAGGACTTCCGCAAAGATAAATCAGAAGACGGTCCATCTTGCTGATGTTCCGTCGGTCAAAGACAAGTACATAACTCCTTTCGAAAGAGACCCGTTCGAGATACCGCTTTCGGAGAAGATCGACTATCTCATGACGCTCGACGCAACATTGCGCGAAAACAGCGAGATAAACAGCTCGGGCGCATTCATGAATTTCACGCGTACGGACAAGCTGTTCGTGTCATCCCTCGGTTCTGAGATCGAGCAAACTCTGCTCCACTCCGGCGCGGGAGTGTCGTGCGGCGTGGTCAGAGGTCATCGCGATCGTACCGAACGCTCCTACCCGTCATCATCGGGGCAATACAAGAGCGCCGGATACGAACTTGTTGCGGCACTAGGGTTCGAGGAGAACGTGCCGCGGATCGCCGAAGAGGCCGTGATGCTTGCGACGGCGAAAGAGTGCCCGACGGGTTTATTCGATATTGTACTCTCGGGAGATCTTCTTTCGCTTCAGATTCACGAGACAATCGGTCATCCGCTCGAGCTCGATCGCGTATTCGGCTCCGAACGGAATTTCAGCGGTACATCATTCGCAATGCCGTCCAGGCTCCGTGAACTGAAGTACGGTTCCGATCTCGTTAATATCTCGACCGACACATCCTATCCGGGCGGACTCGCGACATGGGGATATGATGACGAGGGTGTTGCAGCAAAGCCTCACAAACTGATCGAGAACGGTATCCTCGTCAACTACCTCTCAAACCGCGAGAGCGCGTACCGTGTTGGGAAATCGTCGACCGGCGCGGCAAATGCCGACAGTTGGTCGAATCCGCCGATAGTCCGTATAACCAATGTGCTCTTGGACGCCGGCGATTCCTCCTTCGATGATCTGATATCCGGAATCGATGACGGCATCTATCTCGATACGGTCGAGAGTTGGTCCATCGCCGATGACCGATCATCCTTTCAACTCGGCTCCGAGGTTGGCTGGGAAATCAAAGGCGGCAAACTCGTTGGGATGATCAAACGGCCGGTCTATTCGGGCAATACGGTTGAATTCTGGAATTCGTGCGATGCCGTCGGCGATCAAACTCAGTGGGAAATCTGGGGTACGCCAAACTGCGGCAAGGGCCAGCCCGCGCAGACGGCACAGACTGCGCAAGGGTGCTCTCCGTCGAGATTCCGCGGTGTGAAAGTGGGGGTGGACCGTGGTTGACAAGTCAATGATACTCGAGACATTCCATGCTGCAATGGCAGATTCGCCCGCAGACCAGACCGAGCTGGTCTATGACGGCGAAGTGCTGAACATAACCCATATTGCCGAGAGTGAGATACAACAGAATCTGACCCGAGCCGACGCGAGTATCGTCGCTCGCGTGGTGGCGGACAAGAAGATCGGGGTGGCATCGACGAATAAGCTCAATGTCGAATCCGTGAAGCAATGTATCGCCGATGCTCTCGCAATCTCGGAGATCGCAGAAACCAATGAGGATTTCACCGGCCTGCCTGAATCCACCGAATCCCCGGCAGTTGAAGGCTTCAGGCAGACTACAGCGGAGGCTTCGCCTTCCGATCGCGCGAACGCCGTCTGGATGATAAACAAGGCTGCGGCGATGAGAGATATGACAACCGCCGGAGCGTTTCGCACGATTCTTAACCAGGTTGCGGTGATGAATTCGCTCGGCACCGAGAAGTATTTCGAGGGCACCAAAGCGGAGTTCTCTCTGACAGTCAGCGCAGACGATGGCCGTTCCGGGTACGCCATCGCATTCGATCGTGATTTCGCGAATATCAATCCCGGCGAACTCGCCGAAACCGCTATAGACAAGGCTCTCCGCAGCGAGAATCCGACAGAACTCGACTCCGGTCAATATACGGTTGTCCTCGAACCTGCCGCCGTCGGCCAGCTACTTCTCTTCCTCGCTTTCATGGGTTTCGGTAGCCGCACGTTCGTGCAGCGCAGATCATTCATGGCAGGCAGCCTCGGTGAGCAGTTGACCAGCGAACTTATCACCGTCCGCGACAATGTCTATCATCCGCGCATGCAGGGGGTGCCATTCGATTATGAGGGCGTTACGCGCCGGAAGGTCGATCTTATTGTGAACGGCATAGCCAGGGGCGTCGTGTCTGACTCCCGCGATGCCCGGAAATTGGGTAAGGAATCCACCGGGCACGCACATATCGCAACGAACAGTTTCACGCCTTATCCGAAACACATGGTAATGGAACCCGGCGCAACTCCGCTCGATGACTTGGTAGGGTCAACACCTCGAGGTATCTATATCACCCACTTCTGGTATGTGAACTACCTCAATCCGATGCGCACGATGGTCACTGGTCTGACACGCGATGGTACGTTTCTGATCGAAAACGGCGAAGTCACAAAGCCGATCGTCAATATGCGGATGAACCAGTCGATACTCGAGGCGCTCACGAACTGCCGGATGCTTTCGCGTGAACGAAAGCTGTACCCGCAGTACTCGGTCGTTATGCTCGTACCGTATGCGAAAATCGATAACTTTCAGCTCGACAGAGAGAGGGCATAGGATGCAAAGACGAGACTTCTTGCGAACAGCGGTAGCAGCTACCGGAAGTGCCATGTTCCTGTCACCCACAACGGCTCTGCTTGCCGGCAAGAGTGAGGGAGTCATGCTCACTCGTCATTGTCGGGATCGATTCGCCATACACGGCAACAAGCGTCTCGGCTGCGCGGGATTCGACTTTCCCGATGATCCGTCACTTCTCGAAACTGGTCATTTCATGCCCCGGGTGTAGATTCGTATGCCGGAAGAGAAACTCCTCGACCTGATCAACGAAGCTACTCGCAAGCTGGCCGAGAAGGGCGTCGATGCCCCCCGGATCAACGCCGAAAGGATCGCGTGCAGTCTGACCAACCTATCGCGCGTGGAGCTGTACACCGAACCGAATCGTCTGGTAACATCTGATATAGTCGCTGAATTTGACGTATTTCTGACTCGACGACTCAATGATGAACCCCTTCAGTACATACTTGGCGAGACAGAATTCTACGGTATCCGCATCAAGTGCGATCCCCGAGCGCTGATCCCCCGGCCGGAGACCGAATTCGTGGTGTCGGAGGCGATTGAGATGCTTCAGGACTTCGACCGGCTCTACATTCTCGATCTGGCGTGCGGCACCGGATGCATCGGAATCGCGCTCGCAATCAACCTTCCGCAAGCCTCGATCAGTGCAGCCGATAGCTCGGCGGAAGCACTCGCGCTTGCGGGTGAGAATGTCGCGCTTCACGGGTTGCAGTCTCGATTCGGGCTGTTCAACGGCGATATGTTCACCGCAATTGAGAACGACAAGCATCCGTACGATGCGATAGTCTGCAACCCGCCATACATAGCAGAATCGGATTTCGACGAGCTCGCACCGCAGATTCGCAAATTCGAACCGACGGACGCACTTACCTCAGGTCCGGATGGTCTCGATTTCGTCCGGAGGATGTTAAAAGAGGCGCCGCCCTATCTGGTTCCGGGTGGTCATCTGATCTTCGAGATCGGCCTCGGACAGACGGACAGCATACGCGCCCTGATCGACACAGACAATGACCTCGAATTCATCCGTACGGTAAAAGACTACAGCGGTATCGAGCGTGTTGTTATCTGCCGGAAGAAGGTTGGATTGTAATCACGCGGGGTGTTTCCCGCAGGTCAGGATCCCTGCGCTCCTGACTCGCGCCGGAGGCGCGATGAGGACTGTGGAACGCGTAGGCCGGGTTGCGGAGCGAGAAAAGCGAGCGCAGAAACACGGTATCGGATGAACGGCAGACGCCTTCGTCTGCCGATGTCGAATCACACGATCCCTTCTCAACTCCGTGGCAGATGAGGAGAGGCTGTCTCACAAGTGCTTGACTTGGTTCGGTCAGTTCCTGCTCGCCACAGGCGAGTGTGAACTGACCGCTCGTAAGTCGCAGGTTCATGTAAATCGTAACCGAACGATCGGCAGATCACAATCCCGCGCATGGCGGGATCAAGATCTGCCGCAACCTATTATCGTGTCTTACGTGGCAGATGAGGGCATCTGCCATGCACACAACTTAGATAGTGATCGATCCATTAGTATCGAACGCGCGATGCCACAGAAGAGCGAACGCGACGTAGAGTTTCCCGTGGTTGGTGTACGTCTCGTGCACCGACATTCTAATGCACTTAGTTGCCAAATCCAATTCCGGTCGTCAAAAGCGAGACCCATTTGTGTCAGACATCAGGAAGAAAACCGTCAGGTTTTAACTACTCAAGTCAGCTATAAATCGAACGAGCTATCCATATCAATCAAACAAGTTGCGCTCGTTTGGCGAATGATGTTATATTGCTACCCTCAAGTATTGAGGTGTTGATGGACAGGGATGCGTTAGGATTGATCGAGACAGCGGGCCTTGTGGCCGCAATCGAGGCATGCGATGCCGCCGCGAAAGCTGCGGCAGTCGATATCTCATCCGCAGAAGTAACCGACGGGACCCTCGTGACAATCAAATTCGAAGGTGAACTTGCAGCCGTTCAGGCAGCGGCGGAGGCGGGTGCTGCAGCAGCGCAGAGGGTTGGCGAACTAATTGCGGTGCATGTTATCCCGCGACCGGATGAACTACTCGGCAGCATTCTGCCACCCGGCACTTTCATTTCCAAATATCGCCCCACACCGCCCGGCGGGATCGGTTCCAACCCTGCGAAGTGGCGAGGTGAGAGAACCTCAGATGGCGGCGGGACGGAAGAGCCGGAGATCGATCCCGAACGGTATTTCGATATAACGGATGAGAAACTCGATGCAATGACTGTCGCAGATCTCCGTCAATTCGCGCGCAAACTGCCCAAACTCGATATGAAGGGGCGGGAAATATCACACGCCTCCAAGACTCAGCTTATCGAGAATATCAAGGAAGCGTTGGGGAAGTAGTTTTATGTTTGTTGGAAAAGTCGTTGGTACTCTCTGGTCCACCAAGAAAACTGCCAGTATAGAATCGCTCAGGTTTCTCATCATACATCCATACGACCTCGACGAGGAGCCCACGAAGAACATCGTCGTTGCCGCAGACATTCTCGGCGCCGGAATCGGCGAGATGGTGCTGGTGGCTTACGGCCGCGCTGCACGGCTCGCGGTCGGCAACGAGGATACCTCCATCGAGGCGGCGGTAGTCGGCATCATTGACGAGATTGAGCTCGACAGCAATGAGGTGCATTCCGACTCTCATCTTGCGTACATAAGGTGGAGAGGCGATCCGCCCAAGGGTATTGAGGGTGGTAGCTGGAAGTACGGCGGGGGCTCCGAATCGGACAAATGACCGATTCAGAGAATCCGGTGATTGAGAAGGAGTGACATCCTAAATGGATCTTAAGGAGCAGGTCAGGTCCGCAGGTGTTGTCGGTGCTGGCGGCGCCGGTTTTCCCACACATGTTAAGCTGAACTCGCGCGTCGAATACTATCTTGCCAATGGCGCGGAGTGCGAACCGCTTCTCGCCAAAGACAACGAGATAATGAAACGCGAAGCCGAGGATATCCTTCGCGGTACTAATCTTGCCGGTGAGTATGTGGGTGCGGACAAGAGATATATAGCATTGAAGGAGAAGCACAAACGTGCGGTAGGCGAGTTCCGGAGACTCTGCCCAAAGCATGACATCAAGATGTTTCTCTTCGGTGATTTCTATCCGGCCGGCGATGAATACGAGGTCGTTCATTCGATCACGGGACGACTCATTCCGCCGGAGGGACTGCCGCTGCAGGTCGGGTGCGTGGTCAGCAATGTCGAGACGCTGCGCAACATCAACAACGCATCCGAGGGTAAGCCGGTCACGCGGAAATATCTCACAATAGCGGGCGCAGTCAAGAATCCGATGACAGTCGAGATCCCGATTGGTGTCACGCTTCAGACCCTCATCGACGCTGCCGGAGGTTTGAGCTTCTATGACGATGAGCCGGCGGCACTCGATGGCGGCGCGATGATGGGGAAGGTAGTGACCGACTTGGCGAGTCCGGTGACGAAACTATCGGGCGGGTATATCATTTTGCCGAAATCTAACAAGCTGGTGTACCGCAAATCGATGCCGAAACGTCAGTCTGATCGAATCGGGAAGTCCGCATGCGATCAGTGCACCTACTGCACTGAGTATTGTCCGAGGTACCTGCTCGGCTACAAGATAGAGCCACACAAAGTTATGCGATCGCTTCAGTTCGAGGGCGAGAAGCGCGATTACTGGTCGACGCACGCCACTCTTTGCTGCGAGTGCAACATCTGCAGCCTGTATGCGTGTCCGGAAGATCTCGAGCCGAGAGATGCCTGCGTCTACTCCAAACGCGCGCTCAAGGCAAAGGGATTCAAGTGGGAGCAGACAGAGCCGGTTAAGGAGCATCCGATGAAGGAATACCGTCGGGTGCCTACCAAGAAACTCCAGACCAAACTCGGGCTTAACCCATATGCTAATCCGGCACCGTTCACGGAGCCTGAACTCGATATCGAGAAGGTAGTCATTCCGCTGCAGCAGCATATCGGTGCAGAATGCAAACCGCTCGTTGACGTCGGGGCGCATGTCTCCGAGGGCGACATGATCGGCGATGTCCCGGACGGCGAGCTGGGCGCGCCGGTACACGCTTCAATGAGTGGGCGCGTTTCAAATATCGATCATTCCGTGACCATAGAGGTGAATTGATGGCTGATATTATCCGCGAATCAATTGGGCTGATTGAGTTTTCATCAATCGCAAAGGGCATAGAGGCGGCGGATGCCATGTTGAAGGCCTCCGCGGTCGAACTCGTAATGAACCGGACAATCTGTTCCGGGAAATACATCGTGATGGTCACCGGGGATGTCTCGGCGGTCACCTCGTCCGTCCAGGACGGTGAGGAGATAGCAAGAGAAGCCGTGATCGATACTTTCATCATTCCTAACATTCACCACTCGATATTTCCAGCGCTGACCGCCACAAACGTTGTCTCTAATCTTGACGCTATGGGGATCCTCGAATCCTTCTCGGTCGCATCGCTGATCGAGGGCGCTGACGCAGCGGTGAAAGCCGCCGATGTCGAGCTTCTCGAAATCAGGCTCGCGATGGCACTTGGCGGCAAGGCATTCGTCACGATGACCGGCGAGGTCTCAGCCGTACGTGCTGCCGTGGATGCCGGCGCGGATGTGATCGGCAGGCAGGGGCTTCTGGTCAACAAGGTTGTGATTCCGCGTCCGACGCCGGAGATAGTCAGAGAGATTCTCTAATCCACTTCTTTCGATTGAGCTGCGACACACGCTTCAACGATCAATCAGACCTTTTGACGAACGGCAGACGCTTTCGTCTGCCGACTCCAAATTAAGCGATCCTTCTTGAAAACTTGTGGCAGATGAGGGGAGACTGTCTCATAAGGTACAAAAACGGTTACTGCAGACCCGGTCCCCAAGGGCTTGTTGACAAACCCCAAAACCTTAGTCTTTGCGAGTGAGCGTAGCGAGCGTGGCAATCTCAAAGTAGCCGTATAGTATTGCCTGACTATGAGATCGCCGCGTCATTCCGCCTCCGCGGGATTCCTCGCGATGACAGCTTTTCCAGTGGTACGAGCTTTCTCGACAAGCCCCCTGAGTCCGGGACACTTTGGAACAATTACCTTTCGAGACTGTTAATGATATTTAACTTCTCTATCATCCCGACATGACAGACTATATGATGCGCAGTAGTGTTGCGCCGCTCGGTTTCGAGCATGGGTCTGCCTGCAACTCTTGAGTTGGAGACATAGCGATGATAGCTATGAAAGATGAGTATCGAAGCTCTGCAGTGCGCAAACAACGTGCTGAACGATAACTGAAACTGGAGTTATCACTCAACCGGAATCGAAAGGAATCGACATGACGCGTTACATGCGACTACTACCGGCAATCCTGCTGACAATTGCTGCAGGTCTATTCATTATCTCTTGCGGAGGCGGCGAGGAGACCGGAGAGATGAATCTGAGTCAGGACAAGACCAGGCTAACACTCGAGATTAACTCTGCCATAGATGACGTTCAATCACAGATCGACGAGTTTCAGAATCGTCTCGCCAAGAGCGAAGATGTCGACTCGACGACCGTACAGCGGCATATAGACGAACTTCAGTCTAGAAAGAGCGAGCTTCAGAGCAGGCTGGATCAGATTGAAAGTACCACCAGAGAGGATTGGGCGCAATTCAAGTCTGAAACGGAAGAGATGATCAGCGAGGTTCAGGCCAGCATCACAGAATGGGTCGAGGAATCAAGCGAGTCGGTCGGCAACTATTAGAGACAAGGAATAGAGCCGATCAATATCGCGTATTTTGTCGAAGCCACGTTGCATCCCGGGGGTTACATTCGTATAGTTTAGTGGCTCTATACGATTAACCGGAGTCACATGCTATGATCGATTACGAAGCGCTGAACGAGGCATACGATCGCGACGGCATCTACGCTCTTCAACTCGAGGTCGGAGATGTTTGCCGTCAGGGGTGTATCTACTGCTACATGAACGCTCTTCCAGAGGAGCGCAACACTCTCTCCGACGGGCTAATCGCTGAGATTCTCGAGGATTCAGCGAGATTGGGTATCACCGCAATCGAATGGCTCGGCGGAGAACCGCTGTTACGCGAATCGATCTTCGAGCATCTCGAGCATGCCGAATCTATCGGACTCAGAAACAACATGTGGACCGGTGGGCTTCCGTTCTCTGATGAAGGAATCGTGGCAGATACGGCGAGACTTTGCAGAAACGGATTGATATCCGTGCACATTTCGACCGTAGACAGAGGAGCGTACAAAACTCTGCATCCTGACAGGCCGGATAGCGATTTCGATATCATCCTCAACGGCGTCCGCAAACTTCTTGCGGAGGGATACCCCGCGGAGCAGATACTGAATTCGGTTACATACACCGGGCTTCAGACTGCCGAGGATATGATCCGGACTATCGATTTCTTCGAAGATGAGTTCATGATTCGCACTTCGCTTAATGTCTATCACACATATCTTCGTCCGGGATCGGATGCGGGAGAGCTCGCGCGGTTCATTCCGGATGAGAGTGAAGTCGCCAGAGTCTATCGGCGGTTTAGCCGTCAGTGGGGCGTGAAGGAATTCCCGATGAACTGTGTGAACAAGCAGTACTGCTCTGCAACCGCGGCGGTGACGTGCGATGGCTCGGTAACTCCGTGCGCGACGATTCGTGACGACCGCCGGAATATCCACCGTGACGGCTCGCTTCGAGAGATATTCGCAAGAGACAGGGATTACCTGATCTTCAAGCGCTTCAAGGACGAGTCGAATCTACCGGAGCGTTGCCGGAGATGCAGTCTTTTAACCGAGTGCTGGGGCTGCAGATCGCGAGCTTACGCAGCCGATCTTGGAATGTACGGCAAAGACCCGCGCTGCTTCCGGAAATAGCATACAATATCAGTAGATTACGATCGCTGCGGCCAGAATTAAGAAGGCGGCCATAGTGAGTTTCCCGGCAGCTTCCGGCATGACCAGATTCGCCGTCTCTCTTCTCGCAATCGCTGAGCCGGCCATAATCACGGTGAGAAAAATCCAGGCCAGTAGCGCGATCTCGATCATTGTGTCGTGCAAGCTGAACTTGCCGAACGGCCAGCCACCCCATCCCGGCGGACCGGTGACCCTCCTGTCATACATGGTGGCAAAAATCACCTGTCCGAAGAACAGGAAGATAGCCGCCCACATTACCTGCTTGCCGAGCAGATTTATCGCATCTCGGCCTCTCAGGATGTTCAGCGAAGTGAAGAACGCGAGCGCGGCAGTCAGAACGGCGCCTGTCGTGAAGGCTACCCGCAGCACGACCAGCCAGGCCGGAGCTATCCCCTCGAATCTGAATGGCAGGGTGTTCGTTGTATCACTCGCATTTTCGGGAAGAGTAACGAGCGTCACACCGTCCACATCCGCTGCCTTGATGTAATAGCGGATATCGCTACCCTTTGGGTAAGGTGGCACGAAAGTTTCGTAGATATCGAGTGAATGCTCCGCGAGCATCATCCGGAGTGGAATGAAGCTAACGTTCCGGCCCATCCTGATCTGCTCCTCGGTCAACGGGACGTACATCAGAGTAAGAGTGACATTGCCCGGAGCCTTGGGGCCGTCGAAGCGAACCTCGAAGAGCGGCGATGTGCCACTGCCCTCGTGGACAAACTTCGCCGTGTGAATCAGCCTGTACGGCTCATTCTCGGCTACCATGCGTTTTGGTGTCGATCGTCGTGCCGACGCTAAGTCTGCGATGAACAGAAGTAGAGTGGTGATTAAGAGTGATGCTATTACCTGCCAGGTCTTCACGATGCTTCGTTAGTGGCTTTTGCAGCCTTTTCCGTCTGCTTCAGTTTCTCCTGCTGATCTGCGACGGAGAGCGCCGAGACTACCTCATCAAGATCGCCCTGGAGAATGGAATCAAGTTGATGAACCGTGAGGCCAATTCGATGATCGGTCACACGCCCCTGCGGGAAGTTGTAGGTGCGAATCTTGGCGGAACGGTCGCCTGTCGAGACCATCGAGCGACGCTGGGATGCTATCTCGTCGTGCTGCCTTTCCTGCTCGCGTTCCAGAAGTCTCGCACGCAGTACCTTCAGCGCCTTCGCCTTGTTCTTATGCTGCGATTTTTCGTCCTGGCATGTCACAACCAATCCGGTCGGTTCGTGTGTTATCCTGACAGCGGAATCTGTCGTATTGACCGACTGGCCGCCCGGGCCGGTCGATCGAAATACATCGATCTTCAAATCGTTCGGATCGATCTTGATATCAACCTCTTCCGCTTCGGGAAGCACTGCTACCGATGCCGCCGACGTGTGGATTCTGCCCGATGACTCGGTGACTGGCACACGCTGAACGCGGTGCACGCCGGATTCATATTTCAGCTTGCCATAGACGCCATCGCCTGAGACGAGGAATATGATCTCCTTGAATCCGCCGACGCCGGTTGGATGTGACGACAGAATTTCGAGCTTCCAACCGCGCTCATCCGAATACCTTGAGTACATCCGATAGAGATCGGCGGCAAAGAGCGCGGCTTCCTCTCCACCGGTCCCGGCGCGTATCTCCACCACGGTATTTCTGGAATCGTTCGGATCCTTCGGTACGAGAAGCAGCTTCAGCTCGCGCTCGAGGCTCTCCCTCTCGTCGCGAAGCTCCTCGAGTTCCTCCTCCGCCATTTCCACGATCTCATTGTCGCCACCCTCCTCGATCAACTCCTCGTTGCCGGCGATCTGATTGACGACCGAGCGGTACTTGCGCGCGACCTCCATAATGTCTGACAGATCGCGGTGCTTCTTCGAAACTTCCCTGATCTTCCTCGGATCGCTCACGACCTCGGGAGAGGCGAGCTGTTCGGAAATATCCTGGAATTTCTTTTCAAGTTGTTCTATTAGATCGAGCATGGGATCAATTACTCACCGAGACTTCATCCTGTTCCGGTTCAGCTCGGAGTGCGTTGTTAAGAGATGCTATCGCGACCTCGATCTGCCCCAGCGACGGCTCTCGAGTGGTTATCGCCTGCAGCCATATTCCGGGAGCAATAAAGAACTTCGTTATGCGATTCTCGCGTGTCCTGCCGGATATCTTGAGAAGCTCATACGATCCGCCCGCAACGAACGGCAGAAGCGAGAAATGAATCAGAAACCGTACCGGCAACGTTGGCGGGCTTCCCGTCAAAACCGCATATAGGGTATCGGAGATACTATAAACAATCATCGCAAAGATAGCCACGATCAGAATGAAGCTCGTTCCGCATCGCGGATGCCGCGTGGAGTACTTCCTGGTATTCTCCGGCGTTAAGTCAACTCCATCCTCGTAAGCATTTATGGTCTTGTGCTCGGCGCCGTGATACTGGAATACCCGCTTGAATTCGCCGAAGAACGAGATCCCCCAGACATACGCGAGGAACATCACCACACGGATTCCGCCGGCGACCAGGTTAAACGCGAGCGCATCACGGTCCACCTCCAGAAGCGAGGAGAACCAGAGCGGTAGAAAGAAGAATATCCCTATCGCGAGAGCGAGCGCAATCACAACCGTCAAGCCGAGCATCAGGGAGGTCGACTTGGACGGCGTCTTGCCATCCGTAACCTTGCCTTCCTGCATATCGATGTCTATGGAGGCAACTTCAGCGGAGAAGTTGAGCGAGCGGATTCCAATCACGAGCATCTCTATGAATGAAATCGCGCCACGAACTATCGGCAATCCGAGCAATTTCTTGCGCTTCGAGATCGGTATGAAATCCTCATTCCGCACCTCAATAGTTCCGTCTGCGCGCCTGACAGCGGTAGATACACGGTCAGTCGAACGCATCATCACGCCTTCTATAACCGCCTGTCCGCCTACACTCAGATCGGGCATATTACACAACCCCAACTTCGACCACGTTGGTCTATATTAGACAAAAAAAGCGACACCCCAACCCGGGTGCCGCTGAAGTTCATCTAATTAGACTTTTCTGCTTCTTTTTTCGGCTTGTTGTTGGCATCGAGACCATATTTGCGTCTGTAACGCTCAACACGACCCGCGGTGTCGACCAGCTTCTGCTTGCCGGTGAAGAACGGGTGGCAAGCCGAACAGATATCGAGCTTGAGCTCGTCGGTGGTCGACCGGGTTTCCCATGAGTTGCCGCACGCGCAGGTAACCGTAGTCTTCTGATATTTCGGGTGAATCTTCGCTTTCAATCGAATCTCTCCTTTGAAATTACCGCAACAATCTATTCGATTCTCGGCAAAAATCAAGCATTTTGTATCCATAATTATTGAACTGCCGGGAGTTTGGATGGTTCCATTACAATTCGGCGCAGAGTCGCCGTGTTCAATGTTGCGCTGCCGTTGGATTCGATTTAGTTTCGACCGAGAAATGGAGTCCGAGAATGCCACATCCAGAGCCTAATTCCGTTGTAATCTCACACATCGACGTCGCCCCCGGAATGATGATACTCCGGCTCTCGCCCGATGGCTGGGAACTGCCGGAATTTCATGCGGGACAATATGCTATGGTGGGGTTGCCGTCGTCGGTTCCGCGCTGTGACGGTTCCGAACCGGAATCTGACAAGTCCGATCGCTTCCTGACACGCTCCTACTCGGTCGCCTCATCGGCGACAGACAGGTCATTCGTGGAGTTCTTCATCACGCTGGTTCCGACTGGCGCGATGTCCCCCAGAGTCTTCGCGTTACAGCCGGGCGACCGAGTCTGGCTGTCGAAGAATATGACCGGACTTTTCACCTTCCAGAAGGTTCCTGATGATTCAAACGTCATTTTTCTCGCAACCGGATCGGGCGTATCCCCCTGCATGAGCATAATCCGATCCCACCTCAGTACAGGATCGAGCAGGAGAATAGCTCTCGTGCATGGATGCCGCCATTCGAAGGAACTCGGCTACCGCTCGGAGCTGAAAGCGCTCGATCGAATCATCGACAACTTCGATTACATCGAGACAATAAGCCGTCCCCGTGAAGAGCCGACTCAGTGGAGTGGTCACGTCGGTTATATCCAGGAAATCTGGAGAAAGGGCGTAATCGGAAAGATATGGGGATTCCACCCATCTGCGAAAGACACTCACGTCTTCGTATCCGGCAATCCCGCCATGTGCGATGAGCTTGCCAGAATGCTGCTCGCCGACAACTACAGGGAGCAGACCTTCAAGGAGGCGGGAGAGCTACACCTCG
This sequence comes from uncultured Ignavibacteria bacterium, assembly GCA_964415885.1. GTDB lineage: Bacteria > Zixibacteria > MSB-5A5 > JAABVY01 > JAHJOQ01 > CAYQCE01. The sequence goes on along the minus strand of CAYQCE010000005.1, from coordinate 82,065 downwards.
AGAAGTTCTGGTAGACTCAGATTATCCTCTCAAAAGCTGCGTCGTCGAATTCTATCGCCGTTTCTGCCAACAGCTTGGTTGATAGTTTTCTGTATGCCGGATCAGAGACAAGCGCGAGCACAAACTCGGAGAAATCTCCGTATGGGCAGACAATTCTCCGGCAAAGCTCGAGAGCTTCTTTCTGGAAGACAGCTTCAAGCATCCTCTCGACCGCAGTAACCTCTTGCAAGGCTATGGCCTCCCCATCGCCTGACAGAGCGCCGGGTAGCGCGACGTACGTGTATATCTCTTTTAGGATTACTCCGCAATCGAGCTCAACATCAATGTCTCGCAATATACCGTATGCGTACGATTTCCCCGCTCCCTCCGTTCTGTGCATGATTCTCAGTTGGTCGACTGTCAGATGAGTCACGAAGGTCTCGACTCTTGCGCTGTCGGAGCGAACAAGAGTCGCCGGAATTGATCCGTATGGCGCAATGAGCGCAGCATACGCGACATCCCATCCATACATCCTGGCCCGCACAACCGGTATCTCAACTCCCGGGCAGTGCGTGAAATACTTGCGGTTCAATTGCAGCGGGGAGGCATTCGAGCCATATGCAAGCACGGGAACGCGACCCTCTGATTGCGCTCTCTCGACGATAGCAGCGGCATCATCCAGAAGCAGTACCTTGCCGTCACAATAGACAAAGGAGCGATCCGGCCGCGTGAACGGATAGCCGAGCGCGAAATCGAGTATCCTCTTTATGTCACCCGAAGTAGTCAACCATCTTCTCCATTGCGAGACTTAAGCGCTGTGATAATTATAGCGTTTTGTGCGGCAAAGGCGTAGATTTTCGTGCGCCCCAATTTGCATTGACTGAAACCCAACAAATCCCTATCATTGGCGGATCACAAATCAGGGCAGTTGTTTATGGAATTTCACGAACTACTGAGTTTCGGAGTGGTCATCACTCTCGGAATCCTCGGGGGCAAGGCCTCCCACCGAATCAAGATTCCGAAAGTGACCGGATATATGCTGACCGGGTTGATATTCGGTCCGTCGGTACTCGGCTTGATGTCCGAGGAGACTCTCGCAGATATACAATTGATCACTGATATAACGCTCGGTTTGCTTCTCTTCGCAATCGGCGGCGAGATCGACTTTCAGAAGCTGAAGTCGATGGGGAGCAAAGTTGTATATATCGCGCTCGGAGAGAGCTTTGGTGCGTTCGCGCTCGTGTTCGGCGTCACGTTACTCGTTACAGGTGATTTTGGCCTCGGGATACTCCTTGGCTCGATAGCAATTGCCACAGCACCGGGCGTCACACTCCTCGTGACACGAGAATATGACACCAAAGGTGAACTCACAGACACGCTGCTATCGGTAGTTGCAATCAACAACGTGCTCTGTCTGATTGTCTTCCGGATTTTCTTCGCATCTTACTCCCTGATGGAGGGAGTCGCGGTCCTGGATGTCATGTTCGACCTGTTCAAGGAACTGATCGTCTCCGCGATGATCGGAGTCGGGATCGGGGGATTGATTACCTACTGGGAGAAGAAGATTGATGACATGTCGGAGCTGCTGCTGGTTATCATCGGCGGACTTCTCCTCGCAATCGGGCTGTCTAAAACGCTCGGCATTTCGCAACTACTCGTCTCGATGATCATCGGGGCGGTAACCAACAACCTTTCGATGATGCACCGTCTCGTTTACCCTGAGATGCGCCAGATGGAGATGCCGTTCTTCATCGCTTTCTTTGTGCTGTCGGGTGGGAGTCTCCATCTCGAATCTCTGCCGATGCTCGGGTTGCTCGGTGTGGCGTATCTGTTTGCGAGACCGATCGGCAAGGTCGTAGGGTCATACGTGACGGGTCTCAAATTCGGCGCATCCAAACCGGTCCGCAACTACCTGGGGCTTGCCCTGTTTCCTCAGGCGGGGGTGGCAATCGGGATGGCGCTCACCGTGACTGAATCGCATCCTGAGATGGGTCATGTCGTAGAAACCGTAATTCTATCCTCGATCATTATCTACGAAGCTATCGGACCGTTCCTCACCAAGATTGCCCTTGGTAAGGCGAAAGAGATCCGCAAATACTGATTAACCGACGATGTTACGTCCGCCATCGACTGTCACGAAATGTCCGACTATCATATTCGCCTGATCCGAGCAGAGAAACGCCACGACATTGGCGACATCTTCCGGCTCGATGATTCGGCCGGCAGGTGTGTGATACCGCGCATGTCCGAGCACCTCATCGGAGCCGGGAATGGACCGGGAAGATTTTGTGTCGGCCAATCCTGCCAGCACACCGTTGACAATGATCCCCTTGCGCGCTAATTCGTAGGCGAGACCGCGGGTTGTCGACTCGAGCGCGGCCTTGGCCGGTCCGACTACACCGTAGCCCGGTATCACACGGGCGCCGCCGTCAGAAGTGATTGACACGATTCTGCCCCAGCCGTTCATCAGGGGTTCGGCAAGCTGAGCCATCGTCAGGAGATATCGTGCCGACGCCGACAGTGTGACGTCCCAGTGACGAGTCTTCGATTCGAGGAGATTTCCGGGCACACCCCATGCGGCATTTGCGATAACTATGTCGAGCCTTCCGAATTTCTCACGCACCTCGTTGATCATCTTCTCGACGCTTTCTTCCTTGCCAACATCGGCACGCACGGCAAACGCCTGCCCGCCCTCTTTCTCGATCTTGTTGACCAGCTCCTCGGCATCGGACTTCGAACGACGGTAGTTCACAGCCACCGCCACACCTTCACGCGCGAGCCGTTCGGAAATAGCCCTTCCGAATCCGCGTGAGGCTCCGGTAACCAGAGCATACTTGCCTCTCAATTCGGGATACATCAGTTCCTTGCCTCCCTGCAGGTTTTAACATCACATGTCGTACTAATGCGGACTAATTTAGCCCTCATTGATTACGTGGTCAACGATAATTCTTGTCGAATGTTCCAGAAAAGGGGACAATCGAGTCCCTTTAAGTCGGGCAGTGTGGAGTATCGGGATTGGATCTCAGTATCAGGGATTATTGCGGAGAGTCGTCGTACTTCGTGAATATGCTCAGCACGCCAAAAATGATTATCGACACCATCACTCCGAACACCGCCGGGTCCACCTGTTGGATCAGGTCCTCCACCGTATCCGAGAAGAATGCCCATTCGAGCCTGTCATAGATGTAATTGAAGAACCGATAGGTCATGGTAATCAATGTGGCGCCGAGCATGGTAATGAAGATATTGTGGTTCAGCTTCCTGGATTTTTTCTTCCATATAGCCCCAATTGTCACCGGCAGTATGACAGCCGGCGCCCAAACATGGTATGTAAACAAAAGAAGCGCGATGATATCCGACCAGACTACAGCTATTAAGATCGCCGCGAGACCCAGTGCTGCGGTGCAGACTCGCGCGAGACGGAGCATCCGCCCATCCCCCTTGTCCTCCCAACCGAGCTGGTGCTCGAACAGGTCTTTTACAAATATCGCGGTTGCCGAGTTGAGAGCGGAGTCCGCGGAGGACATGACCGCCATGAGAAGCGCACCGATCATAAGTCCGGCGATGATCGGGCTTCCGAGCTGCTGCACGACCATAGGCAATGCCTGCTGGGGATCGATATCCGGGAAATGGATTCGGGCGTACAATGCTATAAAGAACAGCACTACCGGAAATGTCGCCGCGAGAAAGAACCCCACTCCCGCAATTCCGATTTTGGTTTCCTTGATATCCTTGCCGACGCAATAGCGGGTGGCGTACCCGGGCGCGAAAGTCTCGCCGAGTAGAAATGCGAGGAACGTCGTAATCAGAAAGAGCCAGCCCTTGCCGCCCTCGAAGGCAAAGAAATTGGACGGTATCACACGGTTGCGGGTGAATTCTCCGGGGTAGGCATCCTGCAGGATGGAGAGATTCCGTCTGCGAAGTTTCCGGCCATCCTCCGGATCCTGTGCGATCATTGTAGCTGTCTGCTCTGAGAGATCGAGATGCATTATTCTACCCTTACGGAAGAACTCCGGCTCGTCGAGGGCCTCATTCAGATTATCAATGAGCATTCTCTGGCGCTCGTATGAAAATGTCTGAGCGCTGTCCGGTGTCTTGAGCTTTTCGATCTCTTCATCCGTAAAATGCTCCCGTAATGCCATCGCGAGCGAATCAGCACCCGTGGCAATCTTGTATCCGAGCGATTCCGGCGACTCCATATCTATCGATCCGAACCGTGACGGGACGAAATTCCCGGTATCCGAATTGTAGCTGTCGGTGATGTCAGGGATGCAAAACGCAAGCACGATAATGAAACCGGCTATCAGGACTATGAACTGGTACATATCCGTGTGGATCACCGCCAGAAGCCCTCCGGCGGTGCTGTATATGACAACAAGCAACCCGGATATAAGTATGGCCCATCTGAGGATATGCTCCGCGTCGGCAACTTCGGGCATGATCGCAGCGAGCACGGTTCCGAATGCGGCCATCTGTGCCGCCACGATGAACACCGAGAAGAGGAGCGAGAGGATCAGCATCACGAAACGTGAGCTTTCCCCGAATCGGTGACCGAAATAACCGGCGACCGTGTAGAGTTCGGCTTCTCTAAACTGCGGCGCGACGACGAGTCCGGAGAATATGAAATGCAGATATCCGCCGGTCGATACGAGGAGCATCAACACTCCCCACTCGTACGTCTTTCCGATCGCACCGATGGAGTACCCGCCACCGATGACGGTTGCGCCCATAGTCGCGAAGAGGAAGAACCAGCGGACGTTCCGACCGGCAACAAGGTAGTCGTCGGCGTTACCGATACGCCGGGACTTCATTACCCCCTTGATGAATACGAACAGCACATATGCAATTACAATAGCCCAGAGAACCAGTCTATCCGGCAAGCATGCCTCCTGTCAAACTTACGAGCGTGCTGCTACTCTTCGTCGAAATCCTCCAGAACCGGACTAAGATTGGCGAGCGTCTTGTGCGACAGCGTACTCTCGAATTCGCTCAGACTCGGCTGCACTTCCTTGTCGATGTATCTGCTGCTCATGAGTCGGAGAAGCGCGGAGTAGTTCAGCTTGAACTTGATCGAATCGCCAACCTTCAGATTTTGAGAATTGTCACCAACATTGACAACGAGTATGTCGCTGCTGGCTCCGGCTATCTCATGCTCCGGGTTAAGCGGAGTCAAACCGTTAATGTCGGTGTCGAGCTGCCCCACGCTAACGAGCGCCCTGTGCCCTCTCCGAGCGCTCGGAGGGTCCGAGCCGTCGTTGTTCGACTCGAACGGTGTCTTGGTTCCTGTCTCCCCCGGAGGCGCCAGCCCTTTCTCCTTGATCTCGGCGATTTCTGCCTCGAGGACTATTGCATCATCGCGCAGTCCCGGAAGCGTGCCGCCGTTAATCAAATCCGTACCGAGGAAGATGGCCTCGCCGATACGAAAGTGGTTAATAGGATCGGGAAGCGAGCCGTCGAGAACGAGTGGGAGCACCGCAGACGATCCGCCGGATATCATATAGAGCTTCTGTTTGAATTTCAGCTCGAGTAATTCCCGGTACAGGATCAACTGCATGAACTGATCCACCGTAGGTACTGCACCGGCGAGACATCCGAGGTTCGCTCCGATTCCAATCACCTCAATATTGTCGAGCATGAACACCTTTTCGTAGAAATCCATGAGTGCTCCGGGGAGAATCCCCTCGCGAAGATCCCCCAGCTCGATCATTATTATGACCCGATGGGTCTTTTTCTGTCGGCCGGCCTCATCATCGAGTTCGCTGATTACATCCAGCTCGCTGTTCAGACTGACATCCGCAAACCGGATAACATCCTCAATTGAGGAGAGATCGGGAACGCGCAGATACCAGCTTTCCAGATTCGGTATGACACGTTCGATGTGAGATATATTCTCAAGTCGGGAGTCACCGATCGAGCGCACTCCGAGCATTTGGAGCGCACGAATCGAATCGGTGTGCCCACACAAGACCTTTGTCACAACAGTCCACGACGCGTCCTGCTTTTCCATCCAGCCCGCGATCTCCGAGAGATTATGCCTAAGTCTCGGGAGATCGATTATCACTCGGTTCATTTTTCATACCTCATCTCGGCATACTTGTTGGTCATGCCGAGTCTTTCGTAGAGGCGCTTGGCGGGGTTGTCATATTCGACATGCAGCTTGACATCGCCATCTGCAGTTTCGAAGCCCTTCTTGACGATCTTGCCACCGACACCCTGGCCACGCTGTGACGGATCGACAGCCACGAACAGGAGAATATTCGGCGGGATGTATCCCTCCATCGGTGTATGAAGCATAACGAGAGCGCCCACGGTCTTCTCGTTCTTCTCACCGAGGAGAATGAACCCGCCCTTGTTCGGCTCGTCCGACAGCGCGAAGTCCATTCCGGATTTAATATCCTTGATCGTATCTTCGTACGGTTTAAGGCTCTCATGGAGCCACTCAGCGAGATCATCAAAGGATGTCCAGGAGGGGAAGTCGTCTCTGCTTCTGAGTACGTGGATTTTGAGTTCTGTCTGCGGTTCGGTCTTAGTCTCTTTTTCAGTCAAAACTGTCAGCCTCTCACTTTCTGCTGGTTTGTTGGTCGAATCCGAAGGAACTCCCGCCGGGGGACCAGTCTCAGCCTAATGAAACGGTTATGTTGACGAGGCTTTCTCTTATTCCTCCGGTAAGGGTTAAAGCCCATCATAACAAGATATTGTTGCTTAGATACTTATCAATCTTGTCTCATATTCCAAGGTTTTTTTCAAAAAAGGTCCTTAAGTTAAAACAGCACCAGGTGTAACATGTTCCATCGCAGAAAGCTACAGACAATTCGAAACGTCTTTGGGAACATTCATGAAATGTGCTATTTTATACAGTTCTGAGATTGGGATCCGGATTCGATGAGGTATTATGGAGCGTCCCGAGTACAAGAACGCAACCGTCTTTATGCTCGTCGCCCTGTTCTGGGGGGCGAACTGGTTCGTGGTCAAGATAGGACTCGGTTCGGCACCTCCATTCTGGCTCGCGACCGCCAGGTTCGTTGTGTCGTATCTGGCGCTCGGCCTGATAATCCTCTTCAAGAAACCAGATTTCTCTCCTGCATGGTCGAATATCGGCAAGATTCTCTTTTCCGGAGTCTTTTCATACGCATTGAGTTACAGCTTTGTCTACTGGGGTCAGGGGCATGTCTCTTCGGGGCTTGCGGCGATACTCTTCGCCACAGTCACCTTCTTCGTCGCGATATTCGCCGTGTGGATGCTCCCAAATGAGCGGATGACCCTGCAGAAACTCAGTGGGATATTATCGGGCTTCGCAGGACTCGTAGTCATATACTACACGGACATATCGCTGCAGGGAGAGGGAGCGGCGTTCGGATCATTTCTCATAATCCTCGGAGCCTCATCGGCAGGTTTCGCCACTGTCTATGTCAGGCGTTATTTACGGGACATTGACCCCCTCGTCCTGACTCACACGCAGATGATTTCCGGTTTTTTTGTGCTGCTCGTGCTTGCTCTCGCTTTCGAGGATTACGGTTCGATCGAGTTCGATTCCGGAATGATCCTCCCCACGATATACAACTCGGTTTTCGGGACGGCGTTTGCATTCTGGGGGTTCTTCTTCCTGCTCTCGCGTCTCGAAGCGGTAAGAGCCTCTCTCGTGGGCTTCGTAACGCCGGTTGTTGCTCTGTTTCTCGGCTGGATATTTCTGGAGGAGACAATCACTCTGCGGTTCGTGATAGGAGCGGCGCTGGTTCTGCTCGGCATTTATCTCGCGATGCGTCCCAAGCCGGTGGCTCAGAAGTTGTAGCCGACATCGATATAGACCCGGTCGTACTTGTTCTCGGCGCGGCCGTATGAAACCGAAATCGGGCCGAACGGAGAGTCATAATCAAGGCCGAACCCGAAGGCATGTCTCAGATTCTCGAAGTTCAGTTCCTCGATGGATGTCCAGACGTCCCCGACATCATACCGACCCGTCAGATAGAATCGGAACGGCAGTTCTACGCGAAGGCCGAGGTTCCCCCGGAACACATTGTCTCCCTCGAGTGCCTCGAAACGATAACCATAGAGAGTGCGATTGCCGCCTATGAAGAATTTCTCGAAGCGCGGGAGGTTGGCGTCTGAGAGGCCGAGCGCGAACTCGGGCTGCAATCCGAGCCGGCTGCTCAGAGGCACCTGCGCCCGCAATTCGAAGTAGGCCTTGTTAAATCTGTCCTCGCCACCGAGAATGTCTGAGGCAAGCTCCACATACATGTGTGCCGCAATGCCATGATCCGGAAACGGGTACTCGTCCATGTTGTCGACTCGCGACCGGAAGATCAGGCTGCGGATATTCCGGTGCATCACACCGGCCTGACCCGGCAAGTCGACTCGGACCTGTTCTGCCCGCGCTTCCGCAGTCAGAGTGCCGAATCGTGCTATCTGCTGCCCGAAAGTCAGGTGCGCTCCCGTACGCCTCTCCCGATCGACTCCGATCGATTTATTATCGACATATCGGTCACGCTTAAGTCGATTGTGGTAGAGCTTCAGATGATACGTCAGGTATGTCTCGAAAATCCGGTCTGCTTTGAGATGCACGCTGTAATACTTCCGGACCTCGCCGTACATGACCCGAAAGAACAGCTCATTGGAGAACCCGAGAATGTTGGCATCCGCGAAATCGAGATAATTCTCCGCATGATAGTGATCGTGATAGTGTGCACCATAGCGGATGAGGAAATAGTCCTTCTCCCTCACGTCTATCCAGACAATCACGCGCCCCGAGTCATTCTCAATATCGAAGTTCACTCGTTCGAAGAGGCCCGTGGAAAAGATGTTGCTCATTCCCTCCTCGGCCTTGCCGAGGTTAAACGGTTCGCCGACCTTGAGTGTGAAATTGCGCTTGATTACCCATCCCTTGGTTCGTTCGTTGCCGATCACCATGATCCTGTGAATCAATCCCTCGGAGACATAGATATTGTTGTTGTTGGTCAACAGATCGTACTTGATCGAATCAACCGCCATCAAATCGTAGCCGTTCTCGATATAGACCTGCTCGAGAGCATTCACTGCAGTCTTGAGACCGTGCAAAGGTCTTGTACCGATCTTGACGGTATCGAGCGCGGAGCGAATTCTGGAATCCGCAAGTGTCTCATTTCCGACGACTTTCAACCCGGCATCGGGACGAAAGACATCCGCATGAAAACGAAGCACACTTGCACCAGATTCATAGCTGTTACTGATAAGAACCCTGGAGGCAGCTCCGGACATGATCAGTTCCCGGGCGGTTTCTCGAAGGAGTGAAATCGGAATGTTTCGCTCGAAGATGCTGAAACTGCGAAGATTGTCGATTTGAGACTGCATCTCGAGTGCAGCCGGTACAACTACCGTATCGACACAAATTGCAGTCGTGTCGACAGCAACGACGCTCACCTCACTGAGTGCGGCTTTGATCTCCGGCATCATACGCATTGCCGCAACATAACCCGCCTCGATCAGATCATCGATACCGGTGAAGTCGGTCGCCACCTGGTCATCCAGTTCCGGCTTGATCACGAAATCGGCATCGGCGAGTTCTGACTCGCGCGCCGCCAGCTGCATTATGGTTGTCGTTTGATTGGCGATGTCGATCGGGTCCGATATCTGATCGCGCCCGAGGAGTCCGGATGTTGTGTTCCCGGCGATTACAAAGTCCGCCCCCTCCTGTCGCGCCACCTCGACAGGGATAGGCATCAAAAGACCGCCATCCATCAACATCATAGAGTCCATCTCGAGCGGCGTGAACGCAAGCGGCACAGCCATCGTAGCACGCAGCGCGTCCGCGAGATTCCCGGATTTGATTACGACGGGAGTGCCGGTGAGAATATCAACCGCACAAACTCTCAACGGAATATCGAGTTTGTCGAAATCGTGCTGTGACCGGTAGTTTGTCTCCATCGAGAGTCGATTCAGTAGCGATGTGAGTTTCTGTCCCGCAGTCAGTGCGGTCGGTATCGTTGGTTTCAACCCGTCGAATCGTAGAGTCAGCAGGTTCTTTTCGCCCTCCTCTTTCTGCGTTAGGAACAAATTGGATCGTCGAGGTCGATCTGAGAAGAAACCTCCCCAATCGACACTTCGAGCGAGACCGGCAAGGCTGTCTGCTGTAAAGCCCGCTGCCCAGAGACCGCCCAGAATCCCGCCCATGCTGGTCCCTACTATGAGATCGATTTCGATTTCGTGCTCCTCGATTGCTTTCAGCAGGCCGATCTGAGCGATTCCGCGTGCACCACCGCCTGATAGAACAAGGGCTGTTCGGGGGGACGGTGATCTTTCGGCTGACTCGGGATAGCCCGCCTTGAACAGATCGACCACCGAGATTTCGACAAGTGTCGTATCGGCACAAAGCGAGGGCGCTGACAAAATGAGCGTCAGAAAAGCGATTGAGATGAGAAGCGGCAAACGGTGACGAATATTCATAACTTAAAACTAAATTCGATACGGGCTGCAGGCAACCGAAATCATCTATTCTCCTTGACACTTTCGCAACATTTTAAGTCCTTGATTGATATGAGACTCTCCAAAGCAAGATTGTCTGTGTACAAATCGCTGTCAACGTCTAAGGGACGAAAAAAGCACTCCCTGTTTTTGATCAGCGGAGTCCGAGCAATCGAGGAGGCAGTCAAAGCCGGAATCGACCTGAAGAGCATAGTGGTCGCCAGAGAAGCCCTGACCGAGTACGGCCGTGACTATCTCACTCAACTCAACGCTAAGGAAATCGAAACAATCGATGCTTCGCCGTCGGAGGTTGACCGTATTGATGACTCACGAGCGTCCCAGGGAATGTTGGCTATCGCATCCGAGAGTGCGTTCCCTTTGCTCGGCGAGGCTCCGACGGGGAATCGAGTGCTGATCCTCGATCGGATTTCTGATCCATCCAATCTGGGAGCGATTCTGCGTTCAGCGCTCGCGTTCGGATTCGAGGATATTGTACTTCGGGACGGCACCGCCGACCCGCTTGCACCGAAGGTGATACGAAGCTCGGCCGGAAACCTGTTTCACTTGCGGTTATACAGAGGTGTGGATGTGGTTGAATCGCTAACCCAATTGAAGAAATCAGGATACAATATAGTCGGCACAGATTCCGACGGCGATTCTAATGGCAACACCCATCACGACAACAAGTTAGCGCTGGTGATCGGGAACGAGGCTCACGGCATCTCGGATGAGATCATTCCATTGTGCGACAAGCTGTTCAGAATACCGATAAATGAAGCGTGTGAGTCTTTGTCCGCTCCGATCGCCGCCGGCATTGCGATGTATCTCTTTTCGATGATGAACAAGTAAATGCTTGCGCGGAGAAACAACACACGCTTACTATCGTATTCAGACGTAGAATACCCGAGGAGATACTCTGATATGAGACAGATCTTTGTCATCGCAATCATCCTGCTCAGCATAACGCTGATAGCTCCCGCTGCACTGATCGCTCAGAATCTCAAGATAGTGAGTATCTCTCGAAATGTGTATGAATCGGAGCAGGTGGGTGAGGCTCTCGACGTCGGTGACGTGGACAGATTCATATTCCAGGCGGATGGCGGCTTTTCCGGCAATATCAGTCTCAAGTCCGCAAAAACCGGCCACGCCATGAAATACGTACTTCATTTCAAGGCGGGTTCACTTGAAGAGGCGCAGAGATTCGCGGACTATATAGTGCTCGAGCAGCATAAGTCCGGCAACGATCTTCATATTGCGGCTCGAGCCAGCCGCGAGGCGCCATGGAGAGGAACTGATCAGAGCGCAAGGATTGACCTTGAAGTCAGCCTCCCGGAATCGCTGGTCGTGGAGCTGAATGCCGTCTACTTCGACATAAATATCACCGGACCATTCAAGACCGCCCGGATCATCAATGAGTTCGGCAGGGTCAGGGTCTCAAATGTGAGCGACGGCCTTTCCGTTGTGACCGACAACAGCTATGTCCGGGTTTCCGATATACAGGGCGAGATCGATGTTTCTACATCTAACAACAAGATTCATGCGGAGAACATCGACACGAGAGACAAGAGCGCTCGATTCAGGAACGAGTTTGGGTTGATCGAGGTGTCCCGTTTCACCGGAGTGCTGGAGTGCGAAACCTCGAACGGGCCGTTAGACGTGCGTGGCGTTTCGCTGACGGAAGGACGGTCCCGCCTGTCGACGACATACAGCGCGATCGATGCCGAGTTGATCTCGCTCAAGGGTGCCACGCTGCACATCGAGGACAATTTCTCGAACGTTTCGGTGATTCTCCCCGAAGATACGGAGGTCCGATTCGACATCAATGTCGATCGGGGCGGCAGGATATACTTATCGGGCATTCCGGTAATTCCGATAGAACTCGACCGCGAGCGGCTGATTGCCCGGACCGATAATCCCGACTCGAAGATCTCCGTTGAGCTTGAGGGTATCGGCACTGTGAACGTCAGAGGCAAGAGGTTCTTCACTACACCGTAGATATCTCGCATCAAACTCCATTTTACCTCATTGGCCGGGATTATCCCCAAAATCTTTTGTTGCGCAGCTTCTTCGATTATCTATGATTGTCAATCAGGATGAGCGGGCTGTGTGTTCATCCGATTTGTTTCATTAGTCTGTATCGATGAATCGTGAACAAGGAGCGTTCGCTATGAAGGTGCTGCGAAATTATGCCCTCCTGCTGATATTAATTATGACATCTTCCGGTCTGGCCGGTGAGAAATATCCGTTCCTTATATACCCACATGCCCCGAGATCTGTCGCGACGGCGTGGGGGGCCGAGAAGTTCTATTTTAACCCGGCCGCTCTTCGAAGCAATATGTCCGCGCAGCTCGGTTACTATCACTCGTTCAAGGACTCAACCTTCAATGGCGACAACGCTGTGATATTCTCGCGGAGTGGATTCGGTGCGGCATATCACAACCTGACTCTCTTGAACAATCCCGGAGTGAGCTCATGGTCACTTGGCCTCGCTGCTGGACAGACAAGAGACTTTCTCATCGGAGGGTCTTACACCTTCTACAAGACTGACTTGCAGGGATACGACAACGCTCACTTCTGGAAAGTCGGGATTCTGATGCAGCCTCCGAAGAACTTCTCGATAGGGTTAGTGGCGGACAATATCAACGGCATGAAATTCGAAGGTGATAGAACGGATGTCGAGTATACGCTGGGCATCGGATATCGTCCATTCGGCAAGGAACTAACTCTCGCGGCAGATTATGGGTTCTACTCCGGTGAGAAATTCAAAGATGGTCATCTGACCGGTTTCGCCGAAATCAGGCTCAAGGAAGGTCTCTGGATCTCCGGGCATGTCGACGAGGATGGTGCATTCGGTGCCGGGCTTTCATTCGCATTCGGGTCGACTCACACCCGAGGCTATACCGTCTTCGACAAAAACACAGAGATGAGCCACGGGACAATCGAATACAACATTTTCGCCGACAAAAAGGAGAACGCCGCGCTTGCCCCGAAACATGATGTCCGATTGAATCTGTCCGGCGGTTTTCCGGAGGACACGCACGGAGGCTATCTCTGGGTCAATCCGCCGAGAACATTCACGGAGATGATCGTAGGTGTTCGTAAGATCGCAAATGATCCGCACGTAACAAGCTTATCGCTCTATATCGACAGTCCGGGACTCGGGTGGGCACAACTGGAGGAGTTGCGCGACGAAATCAAGCGTTTGAAGAGCAGGGGCAAGATTGTCACGGCGTTTCTCGCACCGCTATCCGGTACGGGTTCATATTACCTCGCCTCCGCTGCTGACAGGATCGCGATGCAGAAGGTGGATGCAATTTCTCTGACCGGACTTCTCGGTACAGTCACATATTACACCGGTACGCTGGACAAGCTCGGAATCGAAGCTGAGCTGGAGTATATCGGCAAGTACAAGAGCATGGCCTACACGCTAACGAGAGACTCGATCTCGCCATATCATGCGGAGCAGGTAAACGATCTTCTCGATGACATATATGATGAAGTTATCTCGGCCATAGCCTCCGCACGGAATATCGATCGAGACAGCCTGACAGGCATAATCGACAACGCCCCGGTGCCCTCGATAGAGGCCAAAGAACTGGGCCTGATCGACGCGGTCATGTACCCCGATGAGTTCTCCGAGTGGGCTCGTGAAAGCGGGAACTCGAATCGGCAGTCCGGATTCTGGAGCTACATTCAAACGGACGACCAGAGTCCCGACTGGGGAGAGCCTTACAAGATCGCTGTTGTCCCGGTCACCGGTCCGATGGTATACGGTGAGAGCCATACAAGCCTGTGGGATGGGCAATCGACCGGTTCAGACGTAATCGTCGGCGCGATACGCAGGGCGCGGAATACGCCACACGTACGGGCGCTCGTACTGAGAGTGAATACTCCGGGCGGTGAGGTCCTCGGTGGAGAAGCTATTTATCGCGAACTTCAGCGAACGCGCGACAAGATGCCCGTTATTGTATCCATGAGCAATGTCGCAGCATCCGGAGGCTATTACATTTCTGCAGCATCGGATTCGATATTCTCCGACAGAACTACCGTAACGGGATCTATAGGCGTGATATTCGGAAAAGCCGTCTTCGAGGAACTTCGCGACAAGATAGGCCTGTCGACGTTTCATTTCAAACGGGGCGAGAATTCCGACATATACTCTGCATCCAGTCACTACACGGAATCACAGCGTGCGGAGGTCCGTCGCCAGGTCGAGCTGATCTACGAGAACTTCATCAATCTCGTCGCCGACAACAGAAACATGTCGTACGAGGCCGTTGACAGCCTTGCTCGCGGACGGACATACAGTGGGCTGCGCGCCCACAGGGCGCATCTCGTAGACGAAATCGGCGGAATCGGCGATGCGATAGACGCGGCAATACGATCAAGCGGAATTGATCATGAGAGGACAGAGGTTGTAGTCTTTCCAACACGGGGCTACTTCACATTTCCGACCCTCGATCCGATAGCGCTTGCGCAGGGTGCGATATCGCTTCTGGTCGGCGATTCCGACCTCAACACGCTGTCGAGCTTCCGGCTGGGCAGACTAAGAGGGCTGTTTCTGCTTCCACCATATGAACTCGAGATCAGGTAGATTCGAAGAAATTCGTCTCGGCCGGATATCATGGGAGATCGATTCTTCGAGTCAGCCTGAACAATCGTAATATTCGACAGGCCAATCGATTTTGAACGAAACATATAGACAACACCCGACGTTATCTCGTTCAAACGCCAGAAACTGGGAACAGACTCACATGGAGGTTCTATGAAAACAGTTGTTACAGTTATTCTACTTGTCTCTATTCTCGTCGCACCTGCAAGTCTCACGGCCGGTGAGGGATGGAGCGACAAGATCAGCGTCAATGCCGAAGTCCGCGGACGCGCCGAAGTCAATGAGACGGATTTCAACTCAGATACTGGATCATTCAGCTTCAGTCTGCTTAGAACCCGCTTGAGCCTTGCGTTCAAGGCCGAAGAAAATGTCGGAGCATTCATTCAGATTCAGGATTCACGGCAGTTCGGAGAGATGGGTCTGTCATCCGGAGGGCTCGGCGAGGATGAGAATCTCGGGTTGCATCAGGCGTACGGGTGGATCAAGAATCCATATGTAAAAGATGTATACGCCAAATTCGGCAGATTCGAGTTTGTTCGGGGCAACCAGAGACTCTTCGGTGCAGTCGGCTGGTCGAACGTAGGGCGAACCTTCGACGGCGCTCTTGCAGGCTTCAACCGAGACAAAGTCGACATCCACGGGTTCCTGTTTACGATCGATGAACGTTATACGATGGACAATGATGATTTCATGTTCGGTGGCGTATATGCGGAGATTGAGGATCCGGCTATCGATCTCTTCTTTGTTTGGGATCGTGACGGTCTCCGGAACAGTAACGATGATCTGAGACTCAGCCGGTTCACGGCGGGTTTGTATCGCGAGGGCAAGTTTGACGCTTTCGATTATCACTCCAACCTCGCCTACCAGTTCGGGACAACCTATTTCGATTCGCTCGACATTCAGGCATACCTTGCGACTCTCGAAATAGGCTACATGCTGAACCCCGACTACAATATGAGATGCGCGGTCGGCGCTGATATTACATCCGGCGATGACGATGCCACGGATGACAAATTCGAGACTTTCGACAATCTTTACTACACGGGCCACAAGTTCCGCGGCCACATGGACTTCTTCGTCAGCCAGCCGACGAGCGGCTTGAACGACCTGTATGCCAGGGGGCAGGTTAAGCTCAGAAACGGCCCGATGTTCAATCTCGATGCGCACTATTTCATGTCGCACGTAGACTATCCGTCGATGGTCGACCAGGAAGATACGAAGTCGATTGGGTTCGAGCTGGATGCTTACGCATCACATCAGCTCTACGACCACTTCAAGTGGCAGATCGGAGCCTCGACATTCCTCCCGAGTGAAGACTACGCCGGCGAGGATGCCGATCCTGCATTCTGGTTTTACGTGCAGACGACCGTCACACTGCCGTAAAGCAAGCACACAACTGCTCTAACGGCCGGGTGGATGTATCGAGGCAGTCGCACAAGTGCGTAGATCGGTTTGGTCAGTTCCTGCTCGCCGCAGGCGAGAGTGAGCTGACCGTTAGTAAATCGCAGATAAACATGGGCTTTACCGATCTGCCGCAACCAGGCATGGGACTTGTGGGACAGCCACTATCCCCCGGCCTGTTTGTTCATACATAATATCCAGGAGCATCAATGACGGATATTGATCGACTTACTGCGGCTCGATATGTGCTCGCTTTGGGAGTGAGGTACGGTAAGAAGGGCATCGGCGAGTATCTTGGGACCGATGTGCTAACGCTTGTTCAATTGACTTTGTCGGAGCTTCATAAAAACAACCTTCCCGAGGAGTACTTCCTCTTCGCGCTCATTTCACGTATGAACCGGCAAGTTGAGAGCTTCCCTGCAAATCCAGGGATTGGTACCGATGTCTCAATCGATTCCATCCTGTCTGAGTTAATTGGCAGCCCGGAATTCAAAGCCGATCCACGGGCGGCGGAGATCGATGACTTCAGACGCAAGGCCGTTCTCGAGGATTTTGTCTACTATCTGTCGAAGATGTTCTTTCGTGAGCGGAAGATAGGAGATCGTATCGTGGAGACTGTCTCGGAGGTAGGAGATTCCGCCTAACCCTTCATGAATATCTCGAATGCCTTGAGCCCGGTTGCCGTGGCGATGCTGACGATAACTCCGGCTATAACAACACCCAGCGCCAAATAAGGGAACGCCTTCCGTTTCTCAAGCCGAAGAAGCCACGCCGCGAGAGTGCCTGTGTATGCTCCGGTCACCGGAAGCGGTATTGCGACGAAGAGCATCACACCGACATATCCCCATTTCGCGACCTTCTCTTCCGCCTTCTTCCGAGTCCTCAGCACCCATTTGTCGAAGAGCCAGCGATAGAGCTTGATACGATAGAATTGGTGGTGCAGGGTTTCGAGAAACACGAACAGGATCGGAATCACGAGCATATTCGCGAGAACACAGACGCCGTATGCGACAAGGATAGAGAATCCGTGCGCGACCGCGTACGGTATCCCGCCGCGGAGTTCAGCGACCGGAAGCATCGATAATATGATAGCGTGAAACAGCTTGTCCATAGGCCTCTCTCAAAGCAGCCCCAATATTACCTCCCAAATACGTTATCCACAAGCGATTTGTGACGAAAGTAGTTCCCCGAGTCGGGTAAAAAGAAAGTATCAAGTCCTTCCGGACTGAACTCGCGGGTAACCGTGAAGCTGCAATGATCGGACGCTTAACTGTTTTGGTTGACTCCGGTGCATGCACTTATTTAAGTGAGATTCAGTTTCGCGGCTTTCTTTTGAAAGCTGCATCAACGTACTAAGGCAAGAATTTGTGAACATAAGGATATGGAGGATCCCAAATGGCAAGGCGAGTATCTACACTTATCGGGATAATGGTGCTGTTGGTCGCCTTTGGCGCGGCACAGGCCGAAGAGCTCAAGATGCCCGAGGCGAGCGTCGGAACCGACGTCGTCAATCGTTACATCTGGCGAGGACTCAATGTCGGAGACGCACCGAGTGTCCAGCCATCGATAGCATTCAACTGGTACGGCGCCGAACTCGGTGCATGGGGAGCTTACAGCTTGTCGAACAATGCCACGGAGATCGATGAGATTGACTTCTGGCTGAGCTACACCTACGAATTCGAAGGGGGCTACTCGCTATCCGCTATCGTGACCGACTACTACTATCCTAATGCGGGCATCAAGCTCTCGAATTTCAATGATGCGGACGATGAGGACGGACCCGGAGCGCATCTCATCGAAATCGGGGCGTCATTTACCGGCCCGGAAGAATTCCCGATTACGTTTTCGGCATTCGTCAATGTACACAACGAAGAGGGCAACAACACATATTTCCAGCTCGATTATCCGGTTAAACTCGGGGATGTGGACCTGAACTTCTTCGCAGGTGGAACGGGCGGCAGTGAAGACAACCCTTACTACTATGGCTCTGCGATGTACCCGGCGGATGAACTCACGATCATCAATGTCGGTCTAACGGCAACGAAAGAAATCGCGATCTCGAATACGTTCTCTCTGCCGGTATTTGCATCGTTCATAGTTAATCCCTCACCGGAAGTCGCGTATATGGTGGTCGGATTCAGCCTGTAGAATAAAACGAATCGACAATTAAATGGAAGGCAGGCATGAGCCTGCCTTCTTTGTCTGCTATACTCCTATCCTGACACCGATTCCTCCGAGATTGTGCCGTATATATCTCTCTCTCGATACGCCGTTTCTCGATCTTAGTGTCCGGCGACCAAAGACCTCCGCCGCGAATCAGGAGAAACATGCTCGACATGAGAAGCGCGAATTCGATTCTCACAGGATAGGCGAATTCCCAGAAGCTGGAGGTTGACAGGAGCGGGAGCCTCGTAGCTGCAAGCGCTGCGATCATAATCGTTATCATTGGGATCGCTGCAGGTCGAGTCGCAAACCCGATGAAAATGCAGATTCCGCACACGATTTCAGAAGCCCTACAACATAGCAGAGAATCTCGGGAGAGGGCAGTCCTATCTGCATGAAACGTCCCTCTTCGCAAGTCATTGGAAGCAACCACTTCTGTGGCCTCAGACATGAAAATCGCATCGGTTTTTGTTTATGCGGCTATACTGTCAGGTCACACCCGTCTGCGGCGGGAAGGAGCTGACCGAGCTTCACTACCCTCTCTTTTTTAACAAGTCCCCCAGCATGGGTTCATTTAATCGATTTAACGGGGAGATAACCTGTGAAGTTGCGATCAGTGCGGTTGATTCGGCGATTCACCCGATCCGAACTGAGTTATCAGGGGCTTTAGATCCATCCCGGTGGGTTTCTGAAATACGCGGAGGTCAAAGAGCGGCACTATGGCGAGGATATGATCGAAAATATCCGCCTGGATCCCCTCGTAGTAAACCCAGCGCTTGTCCAATGAGAAGCAGTAAATCTCGATTGGCAGACCCTCCGGTCCGGGCTGAAGCTGTCGGACCATCATGGTCATTTCCTTGTTGACCATTGGGTGGTTCTTGACATACGCCTCGACATAGGCACGGAACGTGCCAATATTCGTGAGTCGTCTGCCGTTTATAAGCTCATTGAGATCGGCGTCGATTTCGACATTGTATCTGTTGATTTCGTCTATCTTCGCTTCCAGATAGTCCTTGATATACCGATACTTCTTGAATCGCCCAATCATCTCCTCGTTGCAGAATTTAATGGTTGTCATATCGATATGTATCGAGCGCTTGATCCGCCTGCCACCCGACTCCTGCATCCCCCGCCAGTTTACGAACGAATCGGAGATGAGTGCATACGCCGGGATTGTCGAGATCGTGCGATCCCAATTTCTGACTTTCACCGTCGCAAGCGTGATGTCGATCACATCGCCGTCCGCACCGTATTTCGGCATCGAAATCCAGTCGCCGATCCTTACCATATCGTTCGATGTCAACTGAATCGATGCGACCAAACCGAGGATTGAGTCCTTGAACACGAGAATCAATATCGCGGTCATCGCACCGAGCCCGGAGATCAGAACGAGCGGGCTTCGGCCGAGTACGGCTGCTATGGCGACTATAGACACGAGAACAGCAGTTACGACTTTTACGATCTGCAGGTAGCCGCGGATCGGTCGCTGACGCGAAATGTCATACTCTCGGTAAATGTCGTGTACGGCATTGAGGAATGAGAAGAAGACGAACAGCCCGATGAAAGCCATGTATGCCATCGACAGCCGTTCGATAATCGGTTGTGCCGAATCAAACAACCCCGCTGAAACATATATCACGATCGCAGGCGCGATCTGCGAGAGCCGATCGAATACCATGTGATCTCGGAGGGCGTCATCCCAGCTCGTCCGCGTCTTGCGAATGAACGCATCAACGATGGCTAACAGAATCCGCTTCGCTATGAAGTCCGCAAGCAGAGACAGGAGGAGCACCCCGAGTCCGAGCGTGACCCACCGCACAATTCTCGCGACTTCTGTCGAGAGTCCCTGATCTACGAGCCAGTTTTGCAAAAACTCAACCACGCACAAATCTCCGGCTTGTCAAACGTGTTCACCAAGGTATAGACTGAACCGTGAATTGAAAAGAAAATTGTGAGTGGAATTGCAGGCGTTATTGCAGCACTGAGCGGAGAATAGTGCCCGACTTTCCGACTATGATCACGGAGCCGTTTGCGATCGCAATATCGTTCAGCGGCTGATCAGTACCGCTCTCGATTCTCTTCCACGAATTGCCGTCTGAACTGACCACAACCGCTCCGCCCGATCCCGCGGCTATCAGGCCCCGGCCGAATGATTCGATCGCACGGAAATACTCGGCGTTGTCGAAGACGCGAGTAGTCCAGATTTTTTCCCTGTCAGTCGATGCAATAACCGCCCTGCTTTGACCCCAGCTTCCGATATATCCCACGGCGTAGAGGCGACCGTGATGGTAAGCCAGATCAAACAGCAGACAGGTGCTGTCGATGCCCTCCCATATCCACTCGGTACCGTCTCGCGACATACCGACAGTGCCTTGCCACTCGTTTGCGCTACTGAGCCACATTTCTCCCGATGCGACGAAGACACTATCTGCCCATATGACGCTGAACAGGTTTCGATCGAGAGTAGCCGATGGCTCGACCTGTATTCTCCATGAGAGTGCGTCCGATGAAGAGAAGACCTGTCCACCATATCCCACCGCAAGATATCGCTGTCCTGAGAATGCAGAGGAGTAGAGACCTTCAGAGGCTGGGGGAACATCGAACGCCGACATCCACGTGTACCCCTCGCGCGAAATCAAAAAACTCGGCCAGGGATAAACATTGTCGTGCGCCAGAGCGAGGAAGTGATCGTCTGTCCAGGAGATGTCATAGAATGCCATCCGCGCGGTGGGACGAAGAGAGTCCCAATCAAGCCCCGAAGTCGAATTCAACATGAGTCCGTCCTCGCCTATGGCAACAATCCTATCGCCGGATGACGCGACACTCATCAACGATTGTTCGAGCCCCGAGAGAACAGTATTCAAGGAGATATCATACTCTTCTGCATCTATGACAGTCGGCGAATGATCGATGAAAGCTGCCTCGCCGGCGGAAACTGATGTCCAAGACATGATAGTCAGGACAATCGCCAAATTTGTGTAAACAAGATGTTTCAAATGTTGTTACCACGCCTGCTGCAAATCGAGCCGCTCACTATCACGTCATCGCGTGAACGATCCCGACCGTTAAACACTCCGTACAGATGCGGGGTTCACGAAACCGTGCATAGGGTCCAAACGTTAGCTCTAATCCTCTGGCGGTGAGGGTACTTCCGAAGAGGTCGACATCAGGCTGCCTCCTGATATTATGACGGCTGAACAAAGAATGCATCAAACAGGAAACTATCCGTGACTGCCGCCTGTTTGCCATTTTAGAGGGATGATACTATATTGATACTGATATCGGGCTGACATTCTACCAGAATTCGAGGTGAACTGAGGATGAGCGACTTTTATCAGAACGGTACGATTACGACACTGCACCGGATTGGCGAACAGAACTACAAGGGACTCGAGGCGGAACTCAGGGAGTTCAACAAGGTGCGCCCGCTTGCACTGGTACTCCCGGCGGTATTCGCGGAATTTGAGCGCCCGGCTTTCCCGAAGATACTGGAGACGCTCAAAGGGGTTGACTACGTAAACGAGTACGTGCTCGTTATGAATAAAACGAATGCAATGCAATTCCGGGAAGCAAAGCGAATAGTCTCGGAGCTTCCATATAAAGTCACGATTGTCTGGTCGAGTGGCGAAAGAATCCGCAATCTCTACGAGCAGCTTCAGAAGGAAGGCCTCGAAATTGGCGAGGATGGCAAGGGCAGATCGGTCTGGATTGCTCTCGGATATGTCATAGCGAACTCAACAAGCGAAGTTATATCGCTGCACGATTGCGACATACTCACCTACGACCGCGCATTGCTCGCGAGACTCTGCTATCCGCTGTCTAATCCGAATCTCGGCTACGAGTTCTGCAAGGGTTATTACAGCAGGGTAACGCACAAAATGCACGGACGTGTTACACGGCTGTTCTTCACTCCGATGATTCGATCTCTCATTAAGATACTCGGGCATCTGCCGCTGCTCAACTACCTGAACAGCTTCAGGTATCCGCTCGCGGGCGAATTCTCATTGGATGTTCACCTGGCGAGAGTAAACAGAATCCCGAGCGACTGGGGGCTTGAGGTCGGTACACTGTCCGAAGTGTTCAGGAATGCGGTACAGAACCGTATCTGCCAGGTGGACCTGACTGACAAGTATGAGCACAAGCACCAGGAGCTTTCTCCCGGCGATCCGACGCAGGGATTGATGAAGATGTCAATTGACATAGCAAAGTCGGTTCTTAGATTCCTTGCACATGAAGGCGCGATATTTACACGCGGGCTCTTTCACACATTCGAAATGACCTACCTTCAGATGGCGCAGGACACGATCCGGCAGTACGAGCACGATGCCGCTGTGAATAACCTCGAGTTCGACAGGCACGGCGAGGCGAGTGCGGTCGAGACATTCGCGCGAAGCATAGAGATAGCCACGAAGGCTTTCTGGGACAACCCCCGCAGCGCACCCGTGATACCAAACTGGAACCGCGTAACCTCCGCCAAGCCTGACTTCATGAAGCAACTCAGAGAGGCGGTTGATCTCGACAACAAATCATAAAGATAAAGCATGAGCTCGAAGTTCAACCTAATCGGCAGGAAGCTCAAGAAGCAGATCGAGTCGATCGGCCAGACTGATATTGTGATCGGCGTCCCAAGTTTCAACAACTCTGATACGATCCATCATGTAATTAACGCCGTCAACGCGGGGATAATGAAGTATTTCCGCGATTACAATGCCGTGATCATCAACTCCGACGGCGGCTCATCAGACGGTACACCGAATGTAGTAATGGATGCCGCGATTGACGATCTCGAAACCGTGCTGGTGGAGCACCCTATCTATACGATTCACCGAATCAGCACGAATTACCGCGGTATTCCCGGTAAAGGTTCGGCGTTTCGTACGATTTTCAAGATTGCGGAGACCCTGGGAGCAAAAGCCGTCGCCGTTGTCGACTCGGACCTGCGCAGCATAACCCCGGAGTGGGTAGAGCTGCTGTTAACGCCTGTTCTTAAGAAAAACTATGATTTCGTGGCGCCGCTGTACAAACGGCACAAGTACGACGGCACCATTACGAATTCAATCGTATATCCTCTGACCCGTACACTGTACGGAGTCCCGGTTCGTCAACCGATCGGCGGCGATTTCGGATTCTCCGGCGAGCTCGCGTCACACTATATCAAGGTGGGCGAGTTCGACACCGATATCGCCAGATTCGGGATTGATATCTGGATGTCGACGACAGCGATCGCAGACGGTTTTCGTGTGTGCCAGTCATTTCTCGGAGCCAAGATTCACGCACCGAAGGATCCGGGTGCGGACCTCGCATCGATGCTCGTTCAGGTAGTCGGTTCGCTTTTCTACCTGATGGAGAAACACGACGATGTTTGGAAGAACGCAAAGCAGAGCAGCGACATCATGCAGTACGGTTTCCGCTTCGAGGTTGGAGTGGAACCGGTGAATGTCAATCTGGAGAGGCTCGTAACCTCGTTTCAGAATGGCGTTGAGGAGATGATGCCGGTCTGGCGGGCTATCCTCGACTACAATTGCATCGACCGTTTGAAGATGATGGCACGCGTTGCCGTCAGCGACTTTGAATTCCCGGATGAACTCTGGGTGAAGATAGTATATCAGTATGCTCTCGGTTATCATCATAGAGTAATGCACCCCGAGCACCTGGTTCGATCTCTTACTCCACTCTATCTCGGGCGGACGGCGGGTTTCATAAATGCGACGCAGGAAGCTGATTCAGAGGAGGTCGAAGAGAAGCTTGAAGAGTTGTGCCGGGAGTTTCTCAACCAGAAGGAGTATCTCATCTCTCGATGGTAAGTGGTAGAATGAATGGAGGTGCATTGTGGATATACAGGAAATTCTAATAGATCCGGCGTTGGAGGCGGTATCGCCGTTGTTAGAGATGGCACCCCGGCTGCTGCTCTTCGTTGCAACCTTGCTGGTCGGTTTGCTGCTGGCGTATCTTGTTAAGAAACTCGTGATCCTGATCGCCGGTCTATTGAGTTTTAACGTGCTCGCCTACCGGATCGGGCTGTCGTCAATTGTCTCGAAAGCCTGGTATGACCAGACGCCGGTGATGCTGCTCGGCAGAGTCTTCTACTGGCTCGTCCTCTTCCTGCACCTGATTCTGGCGGTGTCATTCCTGCATGTCGAAACCCTGAACCGACTTCTGGCATCTACCGTCGCAGCCATACCACTTTTTGCGGTGGCATTCGTTATCTTCGTGGTCGGGTACTTTGTATCCCGCTTTTTGGGCAGAGCGACACTCATAGCGCTGGTCAATTCGCAGTACAGATCGGCAAGACTGATCGCATTTCTCGTCCGGGGGATCATACTGATATTCTTCATTGCGATTGCCACTGACTATATCGGTGTGGGACGAGGCATTGTGGAGGCAACCTTCGCCATCATGCTCGGCGGTTTCGTGCTCGCGCTCGCCATTGCTTTCGGGCTGGGCGGAAAGGACATAGCGAGAGAAACGCTCGAGCGAAAGCTCCGATCACTGGAAAAGGGAAAGAGAGAATCTGATGAGATCTCGCATTTATAGAAGCGTCAAAGACCCCGGAAACACGATTGTAGTTACCGACCTCGACGGTACTCTGCTCGATTTCGACACTTACTCATTCGATGATGCCTTACCCGCTGTCAAGGCCCTCAAAAAGCGGCGAATTCCGATAATATGCTGTTCATCCAAGACCAGATCGGAGATTGAATACTGGCGTCGAAAGCTGCAGCTCAACACACCGCTAATCTGTGAAAATGGCGCCGCCGTGTTTATGCCGGCAAAGATGTTCGACGGTGTGAAGGGCGATCTCAAGAAGCGCGGTGACTACTTAGTCAGAGAATTCGGTGCATCGAATCACGAGATTCGGAAGGCGTTCACTGAGGTGCGAAATCGATCCGGTATCTCTGTCGAGGGGTTTTCGGATATGGATCTCAAAAAAGTACAGGTGCTTTGCGATTTCGTCAGCTCGAAACAGGCGAAGAAAGCCGCCGACCGGGAATACAGCGAACCGTTTGTTTTTCCTGAGGGCACGGAGTCGCGAACTATCGAGTACGTGATTAAGGAACTCGAGAAGGAAGGCTACAATGTCATCCAGGGCAAACGCTTCTTTCATCTCGTTGGTGATATTGACAAGGGACGTGCGGTTGAATACCTGAGAGAAATGTACGGCAAACTGCACGGCACAGTTCCGGAGGTTGTCGGTCTCGGTGACTCGACAAATGATCTCGAGATGCTCGAGGTGGTCGACTATCCTGTGCTCGTGATGGGAAAAAACAGACGTTACAATCGAGCCGTTAAGAACAAAGTGAAGCCGTATCTCGCGGGTGCGCCGGGACCGGAAGGCTGGTCTCGTGCAATCACGCAGCTATTTGATTTGAGAGAATAAAAAGCGGCTCGCCTGATTTAACAAACGAACCGCTCGAGACTAGTTCTTTGCCCCCCTCCTTGCAATTTATACGATAAGCGCAGCCATCAGTTCCGAAACCTTGCCGACATCTTCGAGATTGTAAACCATCTCGCGGATATTCTTCCTGCGATCGTCCGAGAGAAAGTCGGCAGTTAGACCGTAGAATTTGTCCATCAGGTCGTCATCGGTCATAGTCTCCCTGGGATCGCCCTTGGCGTAATCGACGCGTTGCGTGAACTTCTCGCCGGATTTCATCTTCAGATCGACAATCGACGGCTGCATCTGCGGGAATTCCTTCTCGAGGTCCTCATTCGCCACGACTTTGATCTTCTGTATGAAATCGATAAGATTCTGATCGGCAATACGGTCATGCTTGAACTGAAGCGGGGTTACCATCTTGTCCATGATGGCCGCACCGACGCAGTATGGCATCGAATGATCGGCAGTCTCCTTGGATGTGGGCTGATACTTTGTCGGGTCGGCGAGAATGTCGACCGCACGAGCGATAGTGTGTACTGTAACCTCTTCGACGTCTTTCCAGTCGATATCCTTCTCCTTGATCAGCTTGAGAGCCGCAGTCACCGGCGACTGGGTCAAAAACTCGGTCGGGAATGCCTTAAACGAACAGTTACCGATCTTGAACTTCTCACCGAGTCCGTCGAAGAGCACCTCCTCCTTGTATCCCTTGCCCATCTGCTGGCAGAAGCCTTCCTTCCCCTCGTAGATCGCCTCGGTGCCGATATAGCCGTCTTTCGCGAGCAAAGCGGCCAGGACACCGGACTGTGTCGCCATCGGATCGACTGTGTTCTTCATCATAGTCAGCTTACCGGCTGCTACAGCACCAAGAGTGAAATTGTGGCAACCGGAGATTCCGGTCGCATTCGTCAACTGATCAACATCCAGATCGAGCATCTTACCGGCAACCAACGGTGACACGAGCTGCGTCAGGGTAGCGTGATGCCACCCTCGCTCACGTATTCCGGGGGTGACATACTCACACAGGCGCATCTCGATCTCGTGGCCGATGATAATACCGACGAGCAGGTCCTTGCCGGACTTTCCCTCGCGCTCTCCGACAGCCATGGCGGCCGGGATGATATCCGACGGATGCGACGGATCTTCTTTCCAGTAGATGTCGTTATAGTCCATCACGCGCACCATCAGTGCGTTTGCCAGAGAAGCCATGTAGGCGTTGGTTCTGAATCCGGTTGCGATGAGCGTAGACTCTTCGGTGCCGCCCATTCCCTGTATCACGCCGAGCGAGATTTTGCAGTCTTCCGCCCTGTGGCCGCCAAGTGCACAACCGATGGTGTCGAACAGGAATCTCTTGGCGTGACGAATCGATTCCTTGTCGATATCTTCGTATTTGAGATTGTGGACGAATTCAGCGAATCTGCGGGATATTGTCTTTTCCATTTCCAAGTCCTCGACTTTGCCGGTGAGTAGATGATTCTCTTTTGTTTGGCCGGAAAATTATGAGTTTGGGTTGAAAGGTCAACCGGAAAAGGATTAAGGCTTCACGATTTTCAGTCATCCGCGCTGTATAGCGGCCCGGCCCAACGGGTCTGCTGAATAACCACAGAAAGACTGTCTTTGCGAGTGAGCGTAGCGAGCGCGGCAATCTCGACCTCGCCGCATCGTGTTGCCTGAATGCGAGCGCGAGTGTTCTTGCAGTGCCTTGCGGTCAGATTTCTGACCATGTGACCGGCAAGATGAACCGGCACACGACTCGAGGTTGTTTAATTAGACATTACAATAGGTTACGGCAGATCCTGATCCCGATGAGAAACTGGATTGTGATCTGCCGATTATTCGTTTACGATTATGTGTACCTGCGACTTACGAGCAATCAGTTCACATCCCGCTAACGCGGGACAGGCACTGACCGAACAAGCCCACAGAGCCTGGAGAAAGAACTGGCCGGCACACCTCTCGGTATGCCGGTCAAAACTGTTCGTAAGTGGGGCTGCGGTCTAATCCGCGAGCCGGATTCCCATCTTGCCCGCTATGCTCTTGATCTTCGCGATATGTCCCGACTCGAATCTGACGAGGTATTCGTAGGTCTTCTTACCCTCCGGGTTTTCGGTCTTCTGTTCGAGTTCCTGGTAAATATCTCGAGCGCGGACTTCCAGCAGCAGGGCGATTTCGAGAATCCGCTTCGGGGATGTATTCTCGTCCACTTCCTCGATAAGGGTATCGTGCACCTTCTCGGTGTGCTCGTCGATATCGGGAAGGCCCTCTTTCTTCATGATGTCGTTATAGGCGACCCAGCGCTCTGATTTGAGCAGGCTGCGATACTGACCCTCAAGGATGGCATAATGATCCTTCTCCTCTCCGGCGAGCCACTTGAGAACCTCATCGAGATTCTCATCTTTGTTCAGCGCGAGGGCTTTTTTGTAGAAGACATATGCGGCGAGTTCGGCCTGAATCCCGCGCGAGAGTCCCTCGAGTACCTCATTGTCTACCGGTGTCATCCTGTCTCCTCTCTGTATTGTTCATCATCACACGTCGAATCTAAAATCACTTGTCCACATTGTCAATCTCAACCAGCCTGCTCCTCGGCGAGAGCATGTTTCAGCGCACCCTCGAGATCAGGATAGCGAAACTCGAAGCCGGCTTCGTTCAGTTTCTCCGGGACAACATTCTGACTCGCGAGGAGTGTTTCCTCCGCCATCTCCGAACCGAGCGCAACCTTCAGAGCAAATGCGGGCACACGAGTGAAACATGGTTTTCCAAGGACATCAGCGAGAGTTTTCGAGAAGTCCTTGTTCGTCACAGGATCCGGGCTGACCATATTGACCGGACCGTTGAGGCTCTCGGTTTCGAGCGTGAAAATGATAGCGTCGACAAGATCCTCGAGCACTATCCAGCTCATCATCTGGCGGCCGGATCCGATATGTCCGCCGATCCCCGCCTTGAACACCGGAAGCATCTTCGCAAGCGCACCGTCTTCGGTAGATAGAACTACGCCGAATCGCCCGTTCACCACACGGACGCCGGAATTTGCTGCGGGCCTGGTAGCCGCCTCCCATTCCCTGCAGAGATCGGAGAGGAATCCCTTTCCGTGCGGGCTGTATTCGGAAGCGGAATTGGCTTTCTTGGTGTCTCCGTAATATCCGGTAGCAGAAGCCGACATCATCGTCTTCGGTTTGTTTTCGAGGGAACCGATGACATCACTCACGAAAGTCGTAGTCACGACTCGGCTGTCCCGCAGGACCTTCTTCCTGTCTTCAGTCCATCGCGAGGATGCCAGGTTCGCACCGGAGAGATTAACGACGGCATCTATCCCTTCCAGCCGCTCGCGCTCAATCTTGCCATCGTACGGACTCCACGACACCTTGATCGTGTCATCATCCGGCACATTCTTCCGCACGAGTCGAATCACCGTATGATCGTTTTCCAGCAACCGCTTAACCAGCCTGTTTCCGACGAGACCTGTTGAACCTGAGATAGCTACTTTCACCTGAGTATCAATCCTCTCGAGAAATATCCATGTATCACTCTCTATCTCAGAAGAACGGTGCTACGGGTCGAAGTGTTCACGAACGAAGGACTCTAAATATGAGCGACGGCAACTGTGAGATTGCCGCCTCGACCGTGTCGCCGTTTTCGACCGGCCCAACACCTTTTGGTGTCCCCGTCATTACGATGTCGCCTCGGTGAAGCGTGATAAATCCCGAAACATACTCAATCACTTCACTCGGAGTGAAGATCATCTGGCCGGTGTTGCCATCCTGCCTGATCTCGTCGTTTACCTTGAGACGTATGGCGAGAGTGGCCGGGTCGAAATCCTTGTCTCTCGACTGGAAGTGTCCGAAAACCGCGGCGTTATCGAATCCCTTGGCGATCTCCCACGGCCCCCCTCGTTCCTTCGCCTTGCCCTGAATATCTCGCAGAGTAAAGTCTATTCCGACTCCCCAGCCGAGGATAAACCCGTGGGCGTCCTCTTTAGACACATTCTTGCATATTTCGGATATGACGAAACAGAGCTCGGCTTCGTGGTGAAGTGTGCCGAATGACTGCGGTATCGTCACGGTCTCCGGTGAGGATATCAGAGCCGAATTCGGTTTCATGAATATTGTCGGTTCGGGGAACGGCTTGTCGCCTCCCATCTCGCGGATGTGCTCGAGGTAGTTTTTGCCAACACAGACTATCTTGGTCGGAGTCAACTCCGCCTTGTCAACGAGTATAGTATTCATCTTCATCAGCTCACATAGGTGTAAAATCGTTCTTGCCCGCTCCACAGACCGGACAGAGGTAGTTTTTGGGAAGTTCTTCGAACGGCGTTCCCGGTTCGATGCCGTGCATCGGATCGCCCTCCTCGGGATCATACACCCAGCCACACTGAGTGCAGATGTACTTTCTCATCGGTTGTTCGGCAGTCATGATGAGCTCTCCTGTAATGCTACCAGATAGAGGCTATTTATATCCGCGACAGCCACCAATGTCAAGCGGGGATTCCCTACGGCACCGTCCATCCTATTTCGCCGCCGAGAACATGTAGTGTGCGATCAGCCCGGCCAGAGGTGGAAAGATAAGACTCGACACCAGCCGGATTGCCGTGAGTTTCCAGCCCAGCACTCCGACCTCGAGCGGCAGCCTGCTGACTGCATAAAGCGACCAGCCGGTCAGAAACGCCACCATCGTGCCGACCCCTGCACCGGCTCTTATGAGTCCGGCCGCTATCGGTAGCGAGACAAACGGCCCACCCGGCGTGAGCCCGCCGGCGACCGAGCCGATGAATATTCCGCGCAATCCTGCCTCTTCACCGACCCACTTGTCTATCGTTGCCTGAGGTAGAAGGACCTGTGCCATACCTGCAATTATGAAGGCAAAAATCAGGAGCGGCAGGATTTCCAGAAGCATCTTCCACGCCGCATTGAGTCCGGTGATATGCTGGTTTTCGCCGCCGCGAAAGCCGATGACGATAAGCATCACCGCCAGAGCCGCCATCACTATTGTCGGTATTAACATTGATCCTTTCCTTCCATCTCTTGCTTCCGGTCGATTCATCACTTCCTCGCCTTCAGCATGAAAACCATCCCCAAGAGGAAGAATAGCGCGTTCGCTCCCCATGCCGCAGCCCAGGGAGGTATGGTGCCCTCGGTCCCGAGTTTCTGTCCGGTTTCGAAAAGCAGAATATATACGAATGTAATACCGGCGGAGAATGCGAAACCGATAGCGAGCGACCCACGGCGAGGGTCGGACGCGAGTGGAACTGCGAGAAGGACGATTATAAAATTCGCAAGCGGAAGCGCGTATTTCATCTGCAGGTATACTTGCTCACGCGTTGTCTCCATTGCTGCCTTCTCCCGGTATTCAATCGCCCGCTCGATATCCGCTACAGACATATCGAAGCCGAGATTCTTGTCCGAACTCCTTCGGATAGACTCCGACTTCTCGAAAAGACCCGGCTCTTCCGTGAGCTGACTCAGAAGCAGTGTATCCCGATGCTCGAGCGTTTCGAGTCCAATGCCCACTGAATCATGTCCGAATTCACGGAACTCAACATCGTATGCAACCCACCCGGAATCCTCCCATCTCATCATTTGAGCCTCGATCTGGCTCTGGAGTCGATTCTCTCTAACCTTACGAATGCTGACACCGCGTGCCGTCAGTTTACCGAGGTCATAGCTCTCGAACTGAAAAATTCGACCCTGCTCGCCGAGGTAGTACAGATTGCGCAGTTGTTCCTTGCCGTAGGTCGCCTGCTTCTCGATCTCGCCATGCAGAATCTGCATCTTCTTGCGGTTCGCACCCGGGACGACTTGATCCGCGAAGAAGAACATCCCGACAGCAATGACAAGACCGCACAAAAGCAGCGGCTGAGCGGTTCGATAGAGGCTGACTCCCGATGAGTTCAAAGCGAGAAGTTCGTTCCTGCGCGCCATCAATCCGATGGTGAACATCGATGCAAGCAAAACCGCAACGGGAGTTACCTGCACAATAATAAAGGGGAAAAAGTGGATATAGTACCGGACTATCGTGCCGAACTCTGCCTGGTTGTCTATGTAGTCATCGAGATGCTCGGTATTGTCGATGATAAGATAGATGAAGAGGAATACGAGAAGCGACACAAATAGCGACTTGAAAAAAGTACGATAGAGATATCTGTCGAGGACTTTGTACATCGATTCACTTTCTCCCTGTCAACCCCACGACCTCGAGGAGCCGTTTCTCTGCCATCACCTTATATAGCAGGACCAGGCCGACGGCCGCAATCAGAACATTAGCCGACCACATTGCAACTACAGGGGAAATGAACCCCCTGTCAGAGAGTTCCTCTCCACCTATCAAGAACGCCCAGTAGATTATGAACAACCCGATAGATATTCCGATGGAGACCGACATCCCGCCCTTCCGAGCGAGAATGCCGAGCGGTGCTCCTATGAGGATGAACACGATACACGCGGCGGGCAAAGAGTACTTCTTGTGAACCTCGAGAAGATATGTGTTCTTCATCTTTTCCGTTCTATCTCGAGACTTGATCGACTGATCGAGGAATCGTGACATCTGGCTGGCCTGTTGATATGCGAGATTGATGGCTTTCCGATAGAACATTTCTTCTTCGGCCGGCTTGTCTCGAGTTTCACCGTAGAGCAGGCGCCTCACCTCGGTCTCTATTCGCCTCGACACCGCCCGCTGTGTTCGGTCGATGTTCTCCTGCCATTTGCGAGTCTCCTCCAGCATGGCTTCGGACGACAGCTCGCGGTCGCCGCGGTATTCCGATGAGGTTCTCTGCAGTGATCGGTCCACATCCCGTATATTCACCGTCTGTTTCTCGAACTGAACCCACTGCCACTTGTTGCCCTCGCCCTTGACCGGCTCGTGAGTCTCGCCTTCTTCGAGCTGGAAGCTCAGCACATTGCCGTTTTCGAGATATTCGAGTTTGCCGCCTTCAGCGAGGATCAGCCTCGGGTTCTGCGGATCCTTCTGGTCGAATATGGTCACATCCTTGATACGCGAAGTAGTATGATCGATATCGCTGATGAGGATCACATAGCCCGGAATATCGCTCAGAAACACGTTGCTCCGGATCGACAGCGTAGGCCGCATGACCCTTATGTCGCTCATCAGGATACGCGCCTTATGGTTGGCATCGGGCAATACCTCATTGTTGAACCAGACCAGAAAAGAGGCGAGGAGCACGCTGGATATCAGCACCGGCCTCAGAATCTGCATCAGGTGTATTCCCGAGCTCTTGATCGCGAGAACCTCCATATCAGAGGTCATCCGCCCGAAAGCCATCAGCGTCGCAACGAGAGTCGACATCGGTATCGAGAGCGCGAGCATCCAGGCGAGATTGAGAATGAAGACCCAGAGGATCGTCAGGAAGTCGAGGTTCTTGCCAATCGCCATATCGATAACACTCGGTACGAAGTCTAGAATCAGGACGAATGTTACGACGAAGAACGCGAAGAGAAATGGTCCGAGGTGTTCTTTTAGGATGTAACGGCTCAGTATCCGCATTTCGGCCAAGCTAAATAAGTTCAAAAGCTTAGACAAGCATTTTCCTTGCCACCGAATTGTACCGGCATTACCTTGTACCCCCGGAGGCCAAACATGATCAAAGATTTCGTTCTGGGGGATACAGTAACCGACTTCTTCGTGCTCGCCGGTCACGAATTGAAGCAATACGACGGCGGTGAAATGCTGAAGGTGACCCTGCAGGATGCATCCGGGCAAATCGATGCCGTCCTGTGGGAAGAGGCCGGAAATGCTCTCGCAGAGATCAGCGGCGCGGACGTGGTCAAGGTACGGGGACAGATCGGGACTTACCGCAACAGGCCGCAACTGCGAGTGATGAGAATCAGGCCGGCAAAGGACGACGAGTACCAGCTTGCCGACCTGCTCCCGGTTGTCGAGGGCGGAACCGATCGACTCCGGGATGATTTCGATTCGATCGCCGCGACTGTCGAAGACGAGTTCCTTCTCGAACTCCTGCGACTCTTCAGAGCCGACGTCGATCTGTTCGAGAGCTATATCAATTCTCCGGCCGGTAAACGGTTTCACCACGACTACATCGGCGGACTGGCCGAACATTCGATCTCGATGGCGACCCTCGGCGATCTGGTCTGCAAGCATTACCCCAAACTGAATAGGGATATGCTGATCTGCGGGGCGCTCTTCCACGACATAGGCAAAGTTCGTGAACTTGAGAGGGGAGTAAGACTCGATTATACCGACGAGGGTCGGCTCGTGGGGCACATAACGCTGGGCGATCAGATTGTCAGAGAGCTTGTCGCCAGGATCCCCGACTTCCCGGAAAGCTATGAGCTGAAACTCAGACACCTCATCGCCTCGCACCACGGAGAACTCGAGTTCGGTTCACCGGTACTTCCTCAGATCAGGGAGGCATGGGTCCTGCATCAGATCGACAAGATCGACAGCGGCCTGAATGTGTTCGATAATTACGACAAGAAACGGAGCGAGGACTGGAGCGATTTCGTTAATCTGTGGAAGCGGTACCTTTATTTTGGCTGATCCAGGCAAATTTTTGTTGAATTGGACGTTGTACACGGATATCATCGACTGCAAGCAAGGGAAAGCGAACGTGTATGTCGATCTTAAACCTCTTCTCGAACGACATTGGAATTGATCTCGGAACCGCAAATACACTCGTTTTTGTCCGCGGTCACCCAAAGGGGATAGTCCTTAACGAGCCATCGGTAGTGGCGGTCGAGATTTCGTCCGGCAAGGTAGTGGCAATCGGCAAAGAGGCGAAGTATATGCTCGGCCGAACGCCGGGTGAAATCAAGGCTATCCGGCCCCTCAAAGACGGTGTCATCGCCGATTTCGAGATAACCGAGAAGATGCTTTCATCCTTCATCAAGAAGGTGGTTCGACACAGGTTTCTTCTCAAGCCTCGAATCGTGATCTCTGTGCCGTCCGGAATCACTGAGGTGGAGAAACGCGCGGTCCGCGACTCTGCCGAGAACGCAGGCGCGCGAGAGGTATTCCTGATTCAGGAGCCGATGGCCGCTGCGATCGGCGTCGGCCTGCCCGTAGATCAGCCCTCTGGTATCATGGTGATCGACATCGGCGGCGGAACATCGGAGATCGCCGTGATAGCCCTTAACGGCATCGTCAATAACACGTCGATCCGTATCGCGGGCGACGAGATGAACGAGGCGATCGTCAACTATCTGAAGAAGAACTACAATCTCCTGATCGGCGAACTCACGGCCGAACAGATAAAGATAAAGATCGGCAACGCCTTCCCGCAGGAACGTGAGGATTCGATGGAGATCAAGGGGCGTGATCTCGTCGCCGGAGTACCGAAGAACATGAAGATCTCGTCCGCGCAGGTGCGTGAGGCGCTCGCGGAGCCGATCGACAATATCGTCGAGGCGGTTAAGCTTTCTCTTGAGCGAACGCCGCCCGAGCTCGCATCCGATATCCTCGATCGAGGAATTGTGCTCACAGGTGGTGGCGCGCTACTTCGTAATCTCGACAAACGCCTCCGCCACGAGACAAACCTGCCGGTGAACGCTGCTGAAGATCCGCTGACATGCGTGGTGCGCGGTTGCGGTACAGTGCTTCAGAATCTGAGCCAGTATTCGAAAGTCCTCATTAAGAGCCGCGGAGAGTAGCCAACCCTGCCAATTTGGCATCAGCATTCCCGATTTTTGATTTTCACTTGACATATCCCGATACATATTAGTTACTTACGTGCATGCCAGTAACACGAGACGAAATTGTCGAGTATATCTCCGCAAAGAGCTATCGCCCCGTCCGCGTTCGCGAACTCGCGCGGGGGCTGAATGTCCCGGAAATAGAATACCGCTCTTTCCGCAGGCTCGTTAAACAACTCGTCAACGATGGCACCATCGCCCGTATCAAGGGCGGCCGTTTCGGCCAGCCGGACAAGTTGAGTCTGAAGACAGGATCATTCAAATCGATCAAGAGCGGGGCGGCATTTGTTAAGCCGGACGATGGCTCCGAGGAGATCTATGTCCCTCCGGAGGACACCTCCACTGCTCTCGACCGCGACATCGTAGTAGTCCGTGTCAAGCCATCCAGTCGTGGAAAGAGCCCCGAAGGTGCGGTAGTTAAAGTGCTAAAACGGAACCGCAATGTCATAGTCGGCACATTCCAGCGGAGCAGACATTTCGAAACGGTCCGTCCCGATGACACTGCAATCGGGCGCGATATATATGTTCAGCGACCAAAAGAGATCAGGCCGGAAGTAGGTGAAAAAGTAGTCGTGGCACTCTCTGGCTGGAAGAACCCGATGATGAACCCCGAGGGGGAGATTGTCGAAGTTCTCGGACATCCGGAAGAGCCGGGTGTGGATATTATGTCCGCCATCTACGATTTCGGTCTGCCGACAGAGTTTCCGGAGAAAGTGGAGGCCGCTGCGCGTGATCTCAGTCTCGATATCACGGAGAAGACTATTGCCGGAAGGCTTGACCTCCGGGACGAAATCCTCTTCACTATCGACCCCGCGGATGCCAAGGATTACGACGATGCGGTCTCGATTCAGGAGCACGACGGTGGCAGATGGACACTGGGGGTGCACATCGCAGATGTCTCCCACTATGTCAAAGAGGGTTCGATCATCGATATCGAAGCTCGAGAGCGAGCCACATCGGTCTATCTCGTCGATCGTGTATTACCGATGCTGCCCGAAGCTCTCTCGAACGAGATATGCAGCCTGAAAGGGCATGAGGACCGGCTCGCGTTCTCATGCATCATGGACATCAGCAAGAGCGGACGAGTGACCAAATATCGGATCGAGCCATCGGTGATTCACTCCAAAGGCAGGCTCTCCTATGACGAAGTCCAGGCATATTTCGACACGGGTAAGCCAACGAAGCAACTGAAAGGGCTGACTGATTCCCTCGACAAAATGCGGCAACTCGCCGCGATTTTGCGCGAGAAGAGACTCGCCAAAGGCAGCCTCGATTTCGATCTCCCGGAGCCGCGAGTTATACTCGATAAGTCGGGCGATGTGGTCGATTTGCAGCCTCGAGCCCGCAGGAAGGCGCACAAGCTCGTAGAGGATTTCATGCTCCTCGCCAACCAGACCGTGGCAGAGCATTTCATCCGTCTCGGGCTGCCAACGCTGTACCGAGTGCACGATGTCCCTGATACTGAAAAGCTAAAGAACTACCGCGAGTTTGCCAAAGGATTCGGACATGATCTGAAGTTCACCGATCCGCCAAAACCGTTGCAACTCTCACGATTTCTTAAACGGATCGAGGGGACCCCGGAGGAGGACGTCCTGAGTGAATTTCTACTGCGGTCGTTAAAAAAGGCCGTTTATCAGCCGGAGAACATCGGCCACTTCGGCCTGGCATTCAAAAACTACCTGCACTTCACATCTCCGATCCGGAGATACCCCGACCTGTTCGTTCATCGTCTTCTCAAAGAGATCAAAAACGGACGATATCCCGGCAAACGCACGCTTAATATCAAGCGGCTTCTCAAGAGTGTCGGTGAACATTCTTCCCAGAAAGAAAAGCTGGCAGAAGAGGCGGAACGTGAGACAGTCAAGATCAAGCAGGCGGTATACCTGTCGCGTCATGTCGGCGATGTCTTCGAGGGCGTGATCTCGGGTATCGCGTCGTTCGGGTTCTTCGTCCGCCTGTCGAAGCTCTCCGCTGAAGGTGTGGTCCGTCTTTCGACATTGAGCGATGACTACTACAAGATCGACGACAACCGCACAAAGGTATTCGGGGTGCACAGCTCCAACACGTATTCCCTCGGCGACAAGATCCACGTGCAGGTGATCAACGTGGACCTGGATCGATATCAGACCAATCTCAGACTGGTTGAAGAGAAACCCAAACGGAAGAAGCAGAAAAAATCGGGTAAGAGACGCCGTAGGAGATGACCGAGTCAATCATCATCCTGACAGAGGATGACTCCTTTGCCGACGAGTTCGAGATTCTCGCGGTCGAAGATGATGTCACTGTCTTGAGGGCGATAGCCTCATCCGAACTGATCGGGGCGCTGGGTCAACTGCCTCCCTGTCTTATACTACTCGATCTCGAGTGCTGCGCGGGAGACATAGTGCCACTTCTGCGAACGGTCACTCGCCAGCATTTCGATTCCAAAGTCTATGTCTTTAACTCTCCCGCGAACGGCAGGTTTAACGACAGCATACGGAAATTCCTCACCGGGATATTCGACAAGGGTTCCGGCGCAGAGCTTATCTACGAAGAGATCAAAGAGAACGAGCGGCTTATCGACATGCTCAGGGGCGAGCATATCTACGGTCACTCCCCGGCCCTTCTTCAGGCGGCGAGGACGATCTCTCAGGTTTCCAGATCGGATGTCACGGTGTTGATCGGCGGTGAGAGCGGGACGGGAAAAGAGCTGTACGCGCGGGCAGTCCATAACCTGAGTTCCCGAGCGGCCAATCCCTTTGTGCCGGTCAACTGCGGCGCCATAGCCGAGGGTGTGCTCGAAAGTGAGCTGTTCGGCCATGAGAAAGGGGCCTACACGGGAGCTGCAGCGCGTCGAGAAGGCTTCTTCGAGCAGGCAAACGGCGGCACGATTTTCCTCGATGAGATCGGCGAGATCAAGCCCGAAGTTCAGGTAAGGCTGCTCCGAGTTATCGAACAACGATCATTCATGCGCGTAGGCGGCCGCGAACAGATATCGGTGGATGTCCGAGTGATCGCCGCCTCCAATCGGGATCTGAAATCGATGACCGATGAAGGCGAGTTCCGTGAGGATCTCTTCTATCGAATATCGGTGGTCAGCTTAAACGCCACACCCCTCCGGGACCGTCCCGTAGATATCATGCCAATTTTCATGCACTTCATCGAGCAGCGATCCGGGAAAGATATCGAGATCGAGCCGGGAGCGACGGATATGCTTCTAAGGTACAGCTGGCCCGGTAATATCCGTGAGTTGCGTAATTTTGTCGACGCCACACTCGCAACAGCGACCGGAGGCAAGATCACCCCTGACGACGTGAGCGACTTTATCAACCGTCAGTCCCGAACCAGTCGTCAGCTTCCGGTAGCCTCGGGAAGATTGCGCGACTCAATAGACTCACAGCTCATCTATCAGGCACTGTTAAAGCTCGCTCAGGAGGTTGCAGGCCTAAAGGAGATCATCCTCGAACAGGTTGAGGCGGCAAGCCAGGAGGACATAATAGGCGGGAATGCACAATCAGATCTTGACCCGTCGATGGAGATCGGCAAGGAAGGCATGTCGCCGGCGGATGCCGAAACCACGACTATCTCGGATATGGAACGTCTGCTGATAAAGCAGGCACTCGCCAAGGTTCACGGCAACCGGCGGAAGGCTGCCGAAATGCTCGGAATCGGACAGAGGACACTATACAGGAAGTTAAAGCAATATAGCATAAAGTAGTTTCGGAACGCACAAATGGGATCGTCTGCGATCGCAAAAGGGCTTGCACTCGCAACATTACTGCTTGTCTTGATTGCTGCCGTAAGCAGGGCGCAGTCCCTTTTGACATTCGACATCGAGAACCTCGAGAAACTCGAATGGCTCTTCGAAACACGTCAGATCGACGGCGATGAATATGATCGTCTCCTCGAATTCTTCGTTGATTCGCTCGACATTGCCTCGGATACTTTGAACCAATCACCGGATATGAGAATGGCCGATCTGCGCTCACCAGCGATCTTCGAGTCGATAGATTTCGACTACCGGATGTACCACAGGGCGAGAGAGGACAAGCCGTACCGCCAGCTCTACGACACCGATATGGACCTTCGGTCGGGTATGAGTTTTGAAGCCGACCTCGAGCGCGACTCCGACGGCGAGATATTGGCGCGACATCGCGCGATCGGATGGTCCTTTGACAACTACTTTCTGCAACTGGGAAGCATCGATCCCGTGTTCTGCAGCGGCCTGGTTCTGGGAAGGCATCCGATATTTCTCGATGACAAAAGACCGAGAAGCAGCGCGCTATATCCAACTCGAAGTCGCTATAACGGGCTGTTCGCCTCTATGGTGCGTGACAAGTGGTCTGCTTCAATCGCGGCATCGGCGGATCGCAACGAGACTCATCGATCCAGTGTGCTGGGTGCGCAAGTCGAACACACAACCGGCGAGCACATCTTCCGTGTCTCGGCTGCAGCAACAGAGATCAGCAACCGATCTACCGGTGCGGACTGGGAGTCGACCGTATATGGCTTCGAATCGGAATTGCGTTTTGGTCGAAGCAGATTTAATCTGAGCGCCGCTCTCGATCCGGATGGCGATCCGGCCTATCTGCTGACCTTCACAAATACGCCCAGCAGGCAGGAGTTGTCCATCTGGAGATACTCATCGCACTACGATAACCCGTT
Organism: uncultured Ignavibacteria bacterium; assembly: GCA_964415885.1. Taxonomy (GTDB): domain Bacteria; phylum Zixibacteria; class MSB-5A5; order JAABVY01; family JAHJOQ01; genus CAYQCE01. The sequence goes on along the minus strand of CAYQCE010000005.1, from coordinate 41,798 downwards.
CATGGCTGCTCGCGCAAACTCCGATACACGTGAAATCGATCTGGATGAAGTTGGCCTGAACTTCCGTTCGAGATATAGCGGCGAAACGGGTTTGCGGCTGCGCACCGAATTGAAGATACTCAAGAGGCTCGAATTGAGAATCGTATCGAATCTCTGGAGATCCGCAGAGTATGAGAAGTATCGTATGAAGAAAACGTTGAAATACTCTTTCGGCGCACGGCGAGAGATCCGAATAGCGTATCTCACTGGTGATGACAGCCTGTCAGGCGGAGCCGGTGGCATATCGAAAGTGCGTGCATCGTACACAAATCCGATCTCCCGCAATGGCACTATCGCGGTGTCATGTTATACGCTGAGGGACGACCGGCGAGGAACGGACAAGCGCAATCTGACCGGTGAATGCAGATTGAGATTCGGCTCGGAAAGATTGCGTTCCGACCTCATAGTGCGGTATTATGATCCGGATATGGAGGAGTCTCGTGATAACTACATATATGTATCAACTGCCCAGGCCATTCGTCCATCAACCGGCGTTATCCTCTCTGTGCTTCTGAGCACGAGATTCGGGCCTGAGCAGGATTCGATCGATCGGATGCGGCTCAAACTGGAGGCGAAGATTCGGATTTGACATGTGGAAAGCTATTCTCACAGCTTCGATACTGACATTGGGAGTATCATCCCACTGGGCGACCGCCCGAGTATTGATCAACGAGGTCATGGTCAACGAACCCGGCTCGGATGTCTCACTTGAATGGATCGAGCTGTTCAACTTAACGGGCCGCAGAGCGAGACTCGGGCTTTTCGATGTCATCGATGGTGACCGCGTCAGCCCGCTGCCCGATACGAGCCTCGACGCGGAGGCGTACGCGGTTCTCGCAAGAGACGCAGTGCGTTTCGAAGAGCGTTTCGGAGACAGCAGCGGAGTCTGGGGAGACTCAGATGCGGAAGACTACCTGCTGCTCGAAGTCGACATTGCTCTTCGTAACAGCGGCGACACGGTCGAGCTTGTCGACGAGGATAGCTCTGCTGTTAGTTTTGTGCGATGGGACTCGTCACCGAGCGACGGCACCTCATTGGAAAGGCGAAATCCCCGTGACAGTGACGACGATGCCGAATGGATCGAGTCTGTCGCCGAGACAGGCGCAACACCCGGGAGGAAGAACTCCGTCACACCGGCCGATTTTGACCTTGCGTTGAGCGGTAGCTTTGAGATCGACGGTTCGAACCGGAGGGAGCTGGTCGCGAAGCTGGCAGTCAAAAACATCGGAGTCAAATACAACCCACAGGTCCTTCTGGAGATGGGCGAGGACACAGATGGCGATTCGGTTTTGGCTGATGACGAGGTATTCTTCGAGTATACAGTCCCACTAATCCAGCCGGAGGATTCTGTGACGCTTGTGGTTTACCATATCTTCGATCGGGGAACGCATACCATTATCACACAGATTGAGGAGGATGAGAAGCCCGCGGACAATGACATGACGGTTACGCTGACATTCGGGCTGCCGCCCTATCATATCGTGATCAATGAAGTTCTTCCTGATCCCGAAACTCCACTCGAATCCGAGTGGATCGAGCTGCACAATTTTTCTGCTGAGACGATCGAGATGGATTCATGGCAGATCTGCGATGCCGTTGGTTGCGAAATGATCCCGAATACTACGCTTAGTCCGGCGGGGTTTGCTATTCTCTGCCAGGATCAGATGGCTTTTACCGCGCACTATGGAGACTTGGACGTCATGGTTTTTGAAATCGAAGGCTGGCAATCGCTGAACAACACCGGCGACACGCTCTACCTGCTGAACTCGAATGGTGAGCTGATCGATTCGATGTTCTACGAGGCTGTTTTCGGTGACAACAATTCTATAGAGCGCATTGAGCCGTCCGCAACCGGACATGATCTTTCGAACTGGTACCGCTCGACATCCGGGTCGACGCCGGGAACGGAGAATTCTGTCGTCGGCGGTTTCGCCGGATCGTTTTTGCTGGATATCGACCGCAAGTATTTATCTCCCGATGGTGACGGGCGTGATGATGCGCTACGGATATCGTATGATATCCCGCGTAACAGTTATCTGACACTGAAGGTGTTCGATATCGATGGCCATGTTGTGCGCACGATCTTTGATGAAGAGCCGCTCTCATCCGGCAGCCTGCAATTCGATGGCTCCGATGACAGCGGCGGTCCTCTTGAAGTCGGGATGTACATTCTCTATGCCGAGCTCAGGGGTTCCGTGTCAGCCGAGAGAAGAATCGTATTCGCGGTGGTGGCAGATGAGTAAAGCTCCCATACTACTTTGCCTGGTGCTCGCCCTTTCAGCGTGCGCGGAAGCAGCCTTTCGGCAGCCATACATTTCCCCATCCTCGGTTGCGTCGGCTCGAACTCAGGCGGCGACTTTTGGCTCGGCGGATGCCACCGCCTCAAATCCCGCAATGTTGCGATTCATCGACAAACTGAGCATCTCGTTCGGCGGGCAACGGCTGCATTCTCTCGACGAACTCGACACGTACTGCGTGCAGGCCGCATACTCTCTCCGCACGCTGTCGATTGGGGCCGGATTTCAGTCGTTCGGAGAGTCAGGATTGTATCTCGAATCGCGAGCAGGTTTTGGAGCCGCAATGGACATCACAAGTGAACTCGCCCTCGGACTCGCAGCCACTTACAACCGGGTGGATCAGCCGGAAGGATACCACGACTTGGACGCCGTCACTCTCGCTATCGGTTCCGCATTGAAAGCTCACGAATCAATCGTAGTACACGCCGCGCTCGCGAATCCGTTCGAGCCGGAGATTGTGCACGGCTCCGTAATTCATCGAGAATTGACAGCGGGCGTGCTGATCACATCCGTTGAAAGGATGTACCTCGCTATTGAGATTTTCGCGCGATCGGGTGACGATATCCGATATCGCATTGGAGAGTCATACAGAGTATCCGACGAGCTCCGTCTCAACGCCGGACTCATGACCGCCCCGTTCGTGCCGTCGTTCGGTTTCGATATCGGAACGCACGGCTTTCGAATCGGCTACGCCTACTCGTATCACTCTGATCTCGGCGGCACTCACACCTGGGGTCTGGCTTACTCCACGCAATAACAGATTTGGAAATATCCATCAACCATATATATTTGGACTTATGGAAGACTACGGTTTGGTCAACACCCGCGAGGAGATCGAGCGAAACGAAGCGCAAACGCTCGCCCCGTTCGCCGCGCTCTCCCGAGACTCGCAGGGTCGCAAATTCCCCGAGGACGATCACCCGTTCCGGACTCGATTCCAGCGGGACCGTGACCGGGTCATACATTCTGCAGCATTCCGCCGACTGGAGTACAAGACGCAGGTCTTCGTCAATCACGAGGGCGACCACTACCGCACCCGTCTCACTCACACAATTGAAGTCGCACAGATATCCCGCAGTATTGCGCGTGGGCTGCGCCTGAACGAGGACCTTACAGAGACGGTCGCGCTTGTGCATGATCTCGGGCATACTCCATTCGGACACGCCGGCGAGGAGATTCTCGACGACCTGATGAAACATCACGCCGGACAGGGGTTCAATCACAATCAGCAATCGCTGCGAGTCGTTGAGCACATTGAGAAACGATATCCCGACTATGACGGATTGAACCTCACATACGAGACACGCGAGGGCATAGTCAAGCACGAGACAGACTATGATGTCCCTGAGGCGCACGAATATGATCCCGAGTTAAACGCCACACTCGAGGCGCAGATCGTGAATTTCGCCGATGAGATAGCCTACAACTGTCACGATGTTGACGACGGCCTATTCTCTGATGTTCTCAATCGTGATGAGATAATGGATGTCCGCATCTGGCGCGAACTGTACGAACAGTCGGAGAAGATGTATCCGAACCTGACGCGCTCGAAACGTCAGTATCATGTCATCCGCCAGATGATCAACCGTGAGGTTACGGATATGATCTACACTGCCGCGAAGAGACTGCACGATGAGGGGATCTCGTTGCTCGATGACGTACGCAATTCGAGAGTGCGTCTGGTAGATTTCTCGGACGATCTGCAAGAGCAGAACCGCGAGCTGAAGTCGTTCCTGATGGAGAATATGTACCGGCACACTCGGCTGATCCGCATGACCAACAAGGCGCGGCGTATACTCACGAATTTGTTCGAGGCGTACATGGATGATCCCCGGCAGCTTCCGGCGAAATACTGCGCGCAGGCCACCGACGGCGCCAAGCCGCAGGTGATCTGCGATTACATCGCAGGCATGACCGACCGTTTCGCAATCCTCGAATACCGCAAACTCTTCGACCCCTACGAGCGGGTGTGAGCGACACGAAATTGTTTAGTAAGTCAAATTAGCCCTTGACATCGAGATTCAGGGGGGGGGTATATTGGATGTAAGGGACGTTTATGCGTAAGATATAAAGGAAAGGGGTTTCCTATGGTGTTCGTCGGATTGCTTACACAGCATGATCGATACTTGGCGCTTGCAGCAGCGCTATTCGCATTGATAATTGTCTGTCCGGCCAGTGCGTTGGCTCTTGATCTTCGTATCTCGTTGGATACGAGCGAATACATTATTCACGAGCCGATTTGGCTCGACATCTACCTTATCAACGAGGGAAGTGAAACTGAGGAGATTCCTGCTCCAACGCTCTATGGTGATTGGTTTAACATCTTCGTTGTGGACGCATCGGGGGACACACTCGATGATCGGAGTCCTCGGGGGGATTTCATATCGATTCCAATGGCAAGTCCTTCCCCGGGAGACACTGGTTTCACTTTCGTGAACTTGCAAGAGGAATTCGGAAGTCCGAATCAACTTGGCATACCGTCACTTGAACCGGGCATCTACCAAATAACAGCCGCTTACCCAGGAAAGTTGCGCTCGAACTCCCTGCAATTGAGAGTGATACAACCGGCAGGCATGCATTCGGGAATTTTCGACCACTTTTCATCATTAGCCAAAACCCGAACACAGAATAAGCTGGAAAGCGTAAGGCAATTAAGGGATTTCGCGGTTGATTATCCAGAAAGTCCGTACTCACCTGTCGCATTGAAACTGGCATACGAGCTTAGCCGCTACGGCTTATTCGACAAGGCCACTGCGCGAGATGTGACAATGGACCTTCTTCGATCTTACCCAAACTCTGGCTACTCAGTGAGGCTTTTTCCTAATGTGCAGGCAATACTGGGGCGGGATGGGGCAAAAGCGCTGTTTGATTCGCTGACCGCTGCCACTGCTGCTCATAGGTTGCGACTCGCTGTTAGGCCTATGTCCGTGGAATGAGAACTATCCGTCTGGGATGAGTGCCAAGAACCGATATGCCTTGCTCGGATCGCACAGGTAGCTGTACTGGACTGATACTGGAGGGACTCAAAGATGTCAATGATAGCTTTTTGGAGAATTATGAGTCTGGTTATCGCCTTACTCGTAACCAACGCATACTCTGCCGCACTCGCTGTTGAGATCGAGATACGGTATTAGGAATGGTGAATATATTAGAGGAATTCGGGGCAAAAGAGACAATAAATCACCCTCAAGCACTTGAAGTTGGACATTACCGAACATACGCCGTGTATCCAGGTCTTGCCCAATCAGAGGCTGTCAATTTCAAGGTTGTATATCCAGTTGGTGAAGAAAGTACTGCAAGAGATCTATATGTATCGGCATTCATCAAACATATATCTGGTAGACCACAAGAAGCTGTTGCTGATGCGCAGAAATTGGTCACTGATTTTCCTAAAAGCGTATATGCACCAGCGTCGTGTGACGTTATTCAACCTGTATATGACATCATTACACCGAATGGTGAATTGGCAGAAGAGTGGGGAATCTATATTGTTAGAAATTACCCGCTTTCTGGATTTGCGTTGAGGAATCAAAGCTATCTCATTTCCAGATTCGGGAAGGAAGAGGGTGCAAAGAGGCTATCAGACATCGTTGAAGAGCACCCCGAAAGTCTCCGTCTTCGATTGGGAACACGCGCATTTAGGCGATACTGATTGACGACTAACAAAGGGAGGAAAAGATGAGCCGCTTGGTATGTTCATTCTGTATTCTTGGCATAATTCTAATATCTCAAGCGTCCGGGCAGGGATTGATGCGAATCGGAGATTCGGATGCGGTGTCATTCAGACTTGACCAGCTACGGAGGATTGTCATGGATGGCCATTCTGCTTCTATTGAAGACATCATGGCTGCAGATTGCAGAACAGGTGGTATCGATCGTGCCAAATCAGATGCCGCCGCATTAATCGACTCCGCTTTCGCCTCCGTTTCAAAGCGGGCTACTACTTTGCCAAGACCCTCTACAATTCCGTTCAATGGCTTTTGGGATTTCGACATCCAGGACGCAAACATTACTATCAATGGCGATTCTGCATTTGTAAGCTGTCGCCTGATTCTACATGCCCAGAAGACGAGCGATGGGTCAGAATATTCCATGACGGATCGGTTGTTGTTTGTAAGGGAAGAGCTCGGTTGGAAGCTCGCGGAATGTAGCAATCTGTTTAAATTTCTTATAGAAAGCGGGGTGAACCATGAGGAGGATTGATGGATTCCAATTGTTGCTATATGTCTTCTGTTAACTGCGACGTGGTGCAGCGCAGAGACTCTGCGATTTAGGCCGCTTGCTGCTGACCCACCGGGAACCAAGATGACGCGCACGTTCGCGATGAACGCTTTCGGTCACGATATCGGCCATGAGTTCGTATCAAATGCATATGGGTATTTCGGTGAACCGGATTGTGAGTGATTTGTCAGGGTAAGCATCTGATTCGTCGTATCGGCTGCTCACCTCTTCCATTCTGCAGATACTGTGAAAAGTGGTTCACTGATTCGATCAGCACTGAGCCAGCAGCATGGCATAGCCGCGTATGGGGATTCTCCCACAGCAGTCCACACAGCTGCATGAGCGGCAACGGATTCGCACAGGCGATTTGTTGCAGTGCACGCGCAAACCACCTCCCGGCATGATCTTTGCGCTTGTGAGGAGCGTACGTTCACAACGGGAGGGTCTTCAATGGAGTGCTATTTCACATCGCAGCGGCTCGAATCCGAATCATCGAAACACAATGCCTTGATTTCGTTTACAGTACCGGAAATGAATATCGTGTTTCGCGCACAGTTCCAGGGCGACGAGAAGGAATGTGAATACGCCGGTCTGTTGAGCCTTCTGGAATTCGTCGAAATCAACCCGCAGATATTCAAGAACAAAGCAATTGAGATATTTTCGGACTCCTTCGATATCGTGCATCAGGTCAACAACGAGATGTATTGCAGCGCAGATCTCGAACCGTACCGCAAGATGGCGGTACTCTTCAGGAAGAAAGTACCGTACGTCCTAAAATTCGTACCCGCAGAAGATAATCCCGCTCAGAACAGTGCACGCAGCACATAGATACTTTTCTCCTTTTCTACCACCCTTCCCGCGAGAGGCGGCAGCCATGACTGCCGCCTTTTGATATCATGAAAGCGATTGACTCTTGACTCTGCGTGCTCTACTTTCATGGCATGGCAAAGGACCAAATCAGCCCGCTGAAACTAGAAGATCTTTACGGTCAGATCGACAAGGGCAAGATCGATCCCGTCTATTTCATAAACGGTGATGAGGAGTACGCCCGGATCGAACTCTTGAAGCTCCTGCGCCGCAAGCTCTTTGGAGATTCAGGGGCGACGTCTAATGTCGAAAAAATCACCGCTTCAGCCGGATCGGCTCCGAAGATCATTGACACCGCATCTGATTACTCCCTGTTCAGCGGAGGCAGGCTCGTAGTCGTGTATGATATCCAGCGGCTCTCCGAAAAGGGCCGCAAAATGCTCGTCGACTTTATTAAGGAACTCCCGCAGGGGAATCACCTGGTGCTCTTCGGCCCGGCATCATTCGACAAACGTGTGAAGTTCTACAAGTCCCTGACCACCGAAACAGTCTGGTCTACCCTTACCGGTCTGGACGACCGCTCGGCACCATTCTGGATTAAGAAACGCCTCAAAAAACACGGTATCACACCTGAGCCGGATGCGGTGAAGCTGCTGCTCAAGTTCGTGGGCAATTCGTACGGGCTGCTCGCGAATCAGCTCGACAAGATCGCCATTGCCATTGGAGAGCAAAAGACACTCACCGTTGAAGACGTGAAAAACCACACCGCGGTCGCCGCCGAATACGACATTTTCAAGCTCCTCGACTTCATAGAACAATCGGATCGGACATCGGCGCTGGTCGTGCTGAAAAAGCTTCTCGAACGCTCTGACGGTATCCGCACGGTGCTTTTCTGGCTCGGGCGGCAATACTGGATGTACTATAAGATAGCGGCTGCCAACAAATCCGGTGAACGTATCGGGGCCGCTGAACTGGGGATGTCGCCGTATATTTTCGGAAAACTTAGAGATACAGCATCCAGAATGAAAATGACAGATGTCGAGGAAGCGGTCGAGGCGGTCACCGAGACGGAAATATCGATCCGATTTGACCATATACGTCCGGAGCTTTTGCTCGAAAATCTGGTCATAAAGCTGACATCTAATAATTAGCCGGCGATAAGCTGGAATAGACACGGATTGCGATTGTATAGATGATGGCGGATTCGCGCAAAGGGATGAGCCCGGCGGAGGAGCAATCGGCGGTCAGAAACGCCAAGGCCGGCGATCACTCGGCATACGGATCACTCGTGAAGGCGCATCAGAAGCGAATCTACAATTTGATATACAGGTTCTGCCCGGACCATGACACAGCCGATGAATTGGCACAGGAGACTTTTGTGAAAGCCTACGAGAAGCTGCACACATTTCGTGAGGAATACCGTTTCGGAGGATGGATTTCCGCAATCGCCTCAAATCTCGCGATCAACTATCTCAAGCGACACAAACGTCAGGTTTCGATGCAGGACTACCCGATAGATGAAATCGTGGAGGACACGAATCCCTCGCGGAATCCATCGAGTGCTCTTACAGACAAGGAGATGATGGAAAAACTCAACGAGGAAGTGGAGAACCTTCCGCCCGAATACAAGGCCGTGTTCGTCCTGAGAGTCTATGAGGATATGAGCTACGAAGAGATCGCAGACAGGCTAAACATTGAAATCGGGACTGTCATGTCCCGGTTGTTCCGCGCGAGGGCACGGCTGAAGAAAGCGCTGCAGGAGTATATATGATGCAGGGCAATATGGATGATCTCAAGAAGAGAATTAACGAATATCTGGACGGTCGTCTGACCGACGAAGAGCTGACTGAATACCTCGGAAAGAGTGACTTCGGTGTCGACATAAACCAGATTATGGCTTTCAGGGACAAGGTTTCGCGTATTGAGGAGCTGTACCGCCAGATCGAGGAGCCGGAAGTTCCCTCCGATTACTGGGAGACATTCTCAGAACGGGTAATCTCGCGGCTTCCTGAGGAGAAAAAAGAGAAGCCACCGCTGTTGCATCGCATGTTCGCCGCTCTATTCCCCGCCAACCCCACGAGGGCCATCAAGATTGCGGGCGTCGCGGCGGCGATCCTGATCGTAGCCATAGTCGGTGATCAGCTGATGGAGAGAGGCGATCTCTCATATGAGACTAAACCTAAACGGACCGACATGGAGAGTCGAATCGTTGGCGAAGGAGTCCCCATACAAAAGGAAGCGCCGGATGTTGCCGCTCCAAAATCTGAGGCCGCACTGAATGAGATAGAACCGGCTGAACCTGTCGCCGATCAGGGAATGCTTTCCGGCACCGAAGCCCTGGAGAAGGTGGAAACGTCAGACCTGGCGGAACAGGATATACAGAAGGCGCCTCCGAAAGAGATAACCACGGAACGCGATCAGGAAATCCCGGAAGAGGCACTCAAAAAGATGCGCGAGGCCGAACCCAAGATCAGCATTAGTATGGAGTCCGAGCAGATCGCTGTTCCCCCAACAACACCCGAGAAGATAATCGGGTTGAAGGGGCAGGCTGCAACGGGCATCCAGGATGAGTCTATGTATGACAGGCGATACTCGTCGACGCCTTTGAATGCGGATGATCTCGCCAATCTGTGGGTGTATGATGCCTGGACTGCGGACAGGCTAATTACGGAAATCAAGAACATCGAAAAGATGCTGGACCAGCTCTCGTACGAGAGCGACACATATATCAGGTATGCGAAGATGAAATCATCTTTCGCGATACTGACGCGCGATTCGGTGGATATTTACGACGCAATGAACACGATCGATTCCGTAATTGTTCATCAGCCACAGCTCACGGATCACAAGATGCGGAAACGCCGGGATCAGCTCCAGTTGTTGAGATCGCGAATCGAGACCGAATGATCAAATTCCGGCTTTGGCATTGACTTTAACAGTCATTGAGCTATTTTGATCGTATGAGAACACGAACACTCACATTGACTACTATTTGGGCGGTGCTACTGATGTCATTCAACCTTATGGGTGAATTCAGCGAAAAGTCTATCGAAGATCTCAGGGAAGCATACAAAGATGAACGACTGCTGATGGTGAAGAACCAGATAGAGGCACGTGGAATCAAGGACGAGCGGGTTTTGGAAGCGATGCGCGAGGTCCCGCGTCATCTGTTTATCCCGGAGAGGCTAAAAGAACGGGCATACGATGACAGCCCGCTTCCTATCGGACAGGATCAGACGATAAGCCAACCCTATATCGTCGCGCTCATGACAGAGCTACTCGATCTCGATGGTGACGAACGTGTTCTGGAGATCGGTACGGGATCCGGCTACCAGGCAGCAGTTCTGTCCAAGCTCGCGGACTCAGTTTACACGATAGAGATTCTCTGCGATCTGGCCGAGAGCGCAGAGGCTGTCATCAAACGACTCGAATACAACAACGTTAGCGTTAGATGCGGTGATGGATATCGCGGCGTGCCTGAAGCCGCGCCGTTTGACAGAGTGATCGTAACCGCCGCCCCGGATCACATTCCGGACCCACTCATTGAGCAGCTCAAAGTCGGCGGAATCATGGTGCTCCCGGTTGGTGATTTCTATCAGGAGCTAATCGTTGTCGAGAAGACGGAAGAGGGCTTGAAGCGCCGAAGGTCGATCCCGGTGCGTTTTGTTCCCATGACCGGTGAGGCTGAGACGAAGGAATAGTCAGGAATGCTAACCAACGCAACATTCCGGCCGGTCTTTCCGTATCAAGAGCGTATGGACGGGAGGATATGATGTTTGTTGGTTTACTGTTAATTCTCATAGGCGGCTTCTTCTTGCTGCAAAACCTGAATGTGATACCTTACTGGATAGACTGGCACGATCTCTGGCCGGTTGTGATCATAGCGCTCGGAATCTCCATGCTCTTTGATGTTTTCACGAAGAAAACGAGAAGGCGTGAAAGCACCGACTGAGCAGTCGCGTCCCGGTACCCCCAGTTTAATCCTGTTTTTGTTGACCTTCCTCTGCTTTGCGGTAACATTTCGTAACAGATAACACTCTGATCCGGAATCGGTCTCACACAGAGGATCAAATGACTCTGGTTGCTTTCTTCTTACTGTGCATAATAGCCGGGCTGATCTTCGCGGTTCTCAGCGCAATCTTCTCCACCGCATTCGGCGGCAATGGTCTGCCGTTCGGCGGAGACGGCGCCGATGCTGATGTCGGGGATGTCTCCGGTGGTGATCCATCCTTCTCCCCTTTCTCAACAACGGTGCTCGCGACTTTCGTCACAGCATTCGGCGCGGGCGGTGTCGTAGGCCTTGAGGGACTCCAATGGAGCGCACTCGCGAGTGTGGCACTCGGCGTTGGCTCAGGACTGGCGATCGGTGGAGTGGTTTACTTCGTGCTGAACGCAGTTTACAGCAGGACACAGGGCTCATCCGAACCGGACTCGCCGGAATTGATAGGGCTCTCCGCCGAGGTTATCACCGCAATTCCGGAGAAGGGTGTCGGAGAGATCGCATATGTGGTGAGAGGATCGCGGTCGACATCATCCGCCCGGTCACTCGATGGCAAACCGATCGCGCGAGGCACGTCGGTCACGATCCGAGACAGCTCCGGGTCATCGCTTCTCGTCAATACACTATCCAGGGACACAGAACCAGTGGAGGAATAGATTATGTTCGGGCTCGAAGTAAGTTGGGTCTTTGCCGTTCTGGCCGTCGTCGTCGTCGTATTTCTGCTCCTGATAGCGATCTCGACCCGCTATGTGAAGGTCGGCCCGAACGAGGTGCTTATCATCTCCGGTATCCGTCACAAGATGCTCGGTATCAGCGGTGCGAAGGAATCGGTAGGGTTCAGAATAGTCAAAGGCGGCGGTACATTCGTCATACCAATATTCGAACGAGTGGATCATCTCTCGCTCGAATTGTTCACGCTCGATGTAAACACTCCGGAAGTCTACACGATACAGGGTGTACCGGTGATAGTCGACGGCGTAGCGCAGGTCAAGATCAAGGGCGACAACATCTCTATCAGGACCGCCGCGGAGCAGTTTCTCTCCAAGGGCAAGGAAGATATTATGAATATCTCCCTCCAGACGATGGAGGGGCACCTTCGTGCTATCCTCGGCACAATGACCGTCGAGGAGCTCTACTCCAACCGCGACGCATTCGCATCCAAGGTCCAGGATGTCGCAGCCGCCGATATGGCGAACATGGGAATGGTCGTGGTATCATTCACAATTCGCGATATCCGCGACAAGCGCGGCTACCTCGAAGCACTCGGCAAACCACGAACCGCACAGGTGAAGAAGGATGCGGTGGTTGGCGAAGCCGAAGCACAGCGAGACGCGACAATCAAGTCCGCCGAGGCTCACCAGATGGGAGAGACGGCCCGATTGCAGGCTGAGGCCAAAATCGCCGAGGCAAACCGCGACTACAAAATCAAGATTGCCGAGTATGACGCATCAGTGAACGAGAAGAAAGCCGTGGCTGATCTCGCATATGATCTCCAGCGATATAAGACAGAGCAGGAGCTCAAAGAGCAGGAGATCGCCGTGCAGATTGTCGAGAAGACGAAACAGATCGAGCTCGCCGAAAAGGAAGTCTCCCGCAAGGAGCTTCAGCTAAACGCCGATATCGAGCGGCCCGCAGAGGCTGAAAAGTACAAGCTTAGAACCGTTGCCCAGGGTGAATCCGAAGCTATCCGGCTGACCGGCGCAGCGGAGGCGGAGGCCAATCGGTCACGCGGAATTGCTCACGCGGATATCACGCGGGCACAGGGGCTCTCTGAAGCCGAGGCTATGGAGAAAAAGGCCACGGCATGGAAGGAATACAATCAGGCGGCAGTTGCGCAGATGCTCATCGAAAAGCTTCCCGATATCGCAAGAGCTATCTCGGAACCGTTGGCGAAGACCGATAAGATCGTAATCATCAACTCCGGCTCGAACGGGAGCGGAGGGGGGGCCTCCAAGCTGACCGGGGACGTTACCGAGATTATCGCGCAACTGCCTCCACTTGTTGAAGCCCTCACCGGGCTCAAATTCGATGATATACTGAGCCGGATCCCCGGATTCGAAAAGGAGAAATCCGGCAAGGCCGAGGTCGAGATACGCGACTCCGAGCCCGCTAAGTCGAAGTCCCAGGAAAAGAACGGCGACCCACCGTGGAAATCACGTATGGGGGATGCTACGATCAAGAAAGGCGAAGACGACTCCCGAAGCGCGTAACAATTCCTTCCCGGTTTCGTAGACTATTACTGAAGCTGTAGAAGGAGGCGGAAATGAAAAGGCTTGAAAGATCGAGAGAAAGCTCAGTCATCGGGGGTGTCTGCGGCGGTCTCGGTGAATACTTCAACATCGATCCGGTAATCTTCCGCATCGCATTTATCATACTTGCCCTGGCTGAAGGCGTCGGAATTGTGGCCTATGTTATATGCTGGATCGCAATTCCTCGCAGGCCGGAGGGCAAGAAAGCCGAAGTTGTTGCAGGGGCAAAGGATGATTCCAGAGATGATTCCAGAGTGGAGTGGGTGAAGTATCTGCCCGGCGCAGGGCTGATATTCATCGGCTTGATCTTCCTCCTTGAGGACAGCTTCTACTGGTTCAGCTTTGAGCACCTTTGGCCGCTGATCCTTATCGTAGTTGGTGCAGTGCTGATAATTGCGGCTGTGAACCGCAAGGAGGAGAACACGGTAAGTGAACGCAGGGAAAGTTAATTTCGGGCTGATCCTGATAATCATCGGCGTTGCTGCATTCGCGGTCAATGTCGATTACATGCACTGGTCAGTCTATCTCGATCTTCTCGACTTGTGGCCGGTGCTTTTGATTGTCATTGGTCTTCAGATGGTGCTCAAACGTCTGCCCGTTCCCCAGCTCGCATATCTCTCAAGCATAGTTCTGCTCGCGGTAGGATTCTGGGTCCTCTACGCGAACTACGACGTCTACTCTATCGAATACGGCGGACGTGAGATGTCTGTACCGCTCGATGAGCTAGATGACAACATCGAACGGCTCAATGTATCGTTCGACCTTGATGATACCGATCTGACGGTCTCGGCCGAGAAGGACTACCTCGTGCTGTGTCACAATTCAAACCCGGTAACACGCCCGGATATCGATCTCACCAAAGACGGAAACGCGCTCGAGATTGACATCGAGGAAGACAGGCTTGTCGGGTTCGACTTCATCGATCGTTACGATGATTTTACCGCGGATTGGGCAATCAAGATCAACAACTCGCTGCCGACCGGGATGAGCTTCGATTGCGATGACTGCGATCTGACGCTGAGATTATACGACTTCCACCTCGATAGACTCGACCTTGAGGCATCCCGCTCCAATATCAATGTCAAGTTTGGCAGCGGCTCTCCTGTCGTTGACGTTATGTTGGATGTGCCAGGATCGATGGTGCATCTGCGAATACCGGACAGCGCCGGAGTGAGAATACTCGATCCCAACGATTTCGAGGATTACTATGTCGGTGAAATCGACTTTCTCAAGCTCGGAGATGATTTCGTTACCGTGAACTACGATGACGTTCCCGTAAAGATCGATTTAGAGATAGCCGGCTATGCGCGACTCTTGAGACTTATCTACTACTAACCCACACTCCCCACAGGCTCCTGATTTATGTTGCAATCTGTGCTCTCTCCTCCATATCCTTGAGGAACGAAAAGAACGAATCCGGGAGATCTGAGAGCATGAAGCACATCGCGCAATCATTCTGTCTTCTCACATTGATCCTGCTCCTGTCCTGTGGCGGATCCAACAAGTCCGAAACCACAGGAATGTCTACATGGGAGCGGGTAGAATCATCGGGAGTGCTGCGAATCGGCACGGATGCCACATACAGCCCGTTCGAATTCATGGATACCGAATCGGAGTCGTTGGTTGGATATGACATCGATTTGATGGATGCCCTCTGCGCTGAGCTGGGCGTAACCCCGGACTTCATGGTGGTGCCTTTCGAGGGAGTAATAGCCGGTTTGAATGCCGAGAAGTACGACTGTATCATCTCTGCGATGACTATCACCGACGGGCGCAAGCAGTCAATTGCATTCTCCGACCCGTACTACTCTGCCGGGCAGATAATCGCGATTCGGACGGACAACGAGAACATCGAATCGATAGAGGATCTGCAGGGAAAGAAGATCGGTGTGCAGATGGGCACGACCGGAATGCTTCTCGCGCAGACAATCGAAGGAGTCGAGCTGGTGCCGTTCGATCACATCGGAGCTGCCTTCATAGACCTTGGTAATGGCCGGGTCGATGCTGTGATAAACGACCTGCCGGTGACGTTGCGGGCTATTCGAGATCGAGGCGAAATCGAGACTGTCGGTACCGTATTGACATCCGAGCAGTACGGAATCGGCGTCCGCCAGGGAGACACACTGCTCCTGCATAGTATCAACTCTGCACTCGATACGCTGAAAGCGCGTGGATTCTTCGATCAGCTCAAAGAGAAGTGGTTTTAGGAGTTAGATAGCTACGCTATGATTGACTGGCTGCTGACACAGATAGAGCTTCTCGCTGAAATATTCGTCTACCTTCTACCGGCCGTTCCGGCGGCGATTGAAATCACAGTACTCGCGTTTGCACTCGCGCTCGGTATCGGAATAGTCGCTGGAACAATCCGTGTCGCAAACATCCGATTCGTGTCCAGGCTCACGCGGCTGTACGTCGATGTCATCCGTGGCGTACCGCTGCTGGTACTTATCTTCTTCATCTATTTCGGGCTCGGAAAGTACTTGAACCTGGACAGGCTGACCGCTGCCGTCCTGGCGCTCGGCATCTGCTACGGGGCGTATGTCGCCGAGATATTCCGCGGAGGCATCCTTTCGATACCGAAAGGTCAGTTCGAGGCGGCGCTCGCGCTCGGTATGACGCGACGGCAGGCATTCCGTCACGTGATAATCCCGCAGGCACTCCGGATGGTGATTCCGCCCGTTGCCAATGAATTCATAGCGTGCCTCAAGGACAGTTCGCTCGTATCAATCATCGGCATGCGCGAAATCACGCGCGCGGGCAGGGAATATTTCTCGGCTCACTTCGTGGACTTCCAGGTGTGGCTTGTGGTGGCTGTGCTCTATCTTGTAATGACTCTTACTCTCGCGCGGCTCGTATCAATAATCGAGAAGCGATTCAAGCTTCACGGCTATGGTGTCGGATGATGAGTGACTATATCGTCAGATGCGAGGATGTCACCCGCGAATTCGCAACCAAAAGGGCTCTCGATGAAGTGAGCTTCGAGGTTGCTCGCGGCGAGAAGATAGTGGTGATCGGGCCATCGGGTGCCGGTAAAAGCACGCTCCTGCGCTGTATAAATGGTCTCGAAGAAATCGACTCAGGCAGGATCTTCATCGATGAGATCATTCTCGACAGAAGTCATAGAGACATATCCAAGGTACGGGCCGAAGTAGGATTCGTCTTTCAACACTTCCACCTCTTCCCGCATCTGAGCGTACTGGAGAACATCACGCTCGCACAGAAGGTGGTCAGGAAGCGAAGCGGCGCGGAATCGAAAAGGAAGTCGCGCGACCTTCTCGGCCGTTTCGGGTTGTTGGACAAGGAGAAGAGCTTCCCGTCTGAGTTATCGGGCGGGCAGCGTCAGCGCGCCGCGATCTGCCGGGCGATGGCGCTCGAGCCGAAGATATTGCTCTTCGACGAGGCGACATCTGCGCTCGATCCGGAGGCAATGGCCGATGTAGTCGGAGTCATGAACCTGCTGGCAAAAGAAGGGATCACGCTGCTCATCGTTACGCATGAACTCGGAGTTGCGCGACAGGTAGCGGACAGGGTGTTGTTTCTTGACGATGGGGCGGTCGAGGCGATAGGCCCGGTCAGCGAGATACTCGATGACCCCGCGAGTCCGCGCCTGAAGACCTTTCTCGACAAAGTGCTTGCTTGAGCGGAGAAGAATGATGACGAAATTGGTCGGTCTACTGATAATCTTACTGCTCGCTTCAGTTCCGCTCAGCGGACTTGGGAGCGATATTAACGATAGACGTGCCGAACCCGAGTCGGGGCGTTACTGGATCTTCCTTTCTGACAGAGGCAAAGTCCAGCACAAACTGAACCAGGCACTCACAACGGCTGAATTGCCTCTCTCCGAGAGGGCCATCGCACGGCGCATCAGCCGCTCCGGGGTCGAGGGCGTTCTTCAAACAGACATTCCGGTAAGAGAGGAATACATCAAACAACTGAAGAATCTCGGACTGCGAATCCGGGTCGTGTCACGCTTTCTGAATGCGGTCTCGGTGTATGCGGATATTGATGATCTCGCAGAGTTAAGTGCGTTGCCATTCGTCGATCGAATTAAGCCGGTCGCCACCTACAGACGCTCGATTTCGACTCCCACGCCGCGCGAGAAGCTCGACAAGATCGCACCTCAAGCGCTGCAGCTCGACTATGGGCCATCATATGGTCAACTGGCTATGGTCAATGTCCCGCCACTTCACGAGAAGGGGCTCAACGGAAAAGATGTGCTGATTGGAGTGTTCGACACCGGCTTCCTGACCGATCATCCCGCGTTCGGGCTGATCGATATCCTCGCAGCGTACGATTTCATCAATAATGATGCAGATGTAGGAGATAATGACCAGTCGCAGATGGACCACGGCACCGCGGCATTTTCTGTTATAGGCGGACGCGACGAGGGTAATCTCATCGGCCCGGCATTCGGCGCGACATACATTCTCGCCAAGACGGAGGACGTCCGTCGGGAGGTACGCGCCGAGGAGGACAATTTCATAGCAGCACTCGAGTGGGCGGACTCAATCGGCTGCGATCTAATCACGGCATCCCTCGGCTACATCGACTGGTACACATTCTCCGATCTCGATGGGGACACATCTCCTCTGACAGCAGCGTGTGATGCCGCCGTACAGCGGGGAATCACAGTTGTGGCGGCTGCCGGCAACGGGCGGCATGACCCATGGGGCCATATCAATGTCCCGGCCGACGGAGACAGCGTGATCGCCGTTGGGGCGGTCAATCCTGACAGCCTGCTCTCGTCGTTTTCATCACCGGGTCCGACCGCTGACGGCCGAATCAAGCCGGACGTCATGGCGCAGGGCACGGTGGTCACCTCCGCCAACTTGTTCGGCGGCTACTCCGGATTCAGCGGCACATCTGCCGCGACACCGCTGGCGGCTGGTGCCATAGCGCTTCTTCTGCAGAGCCATCCCAACTGGGGGCCGATAGACATTCGTACGGCACTCCGCGCAACCGCAACACAACCGGTCGGCTCACTACAGTATCCAAACAACGACTACGGCTACGGTATAGTCAATGCCGCCGCGGCTGATACATTTGAGTTTGAGCCCGTGCTTCTGTCTTCTGTCGACTCGCTGCTTTTCAGGGTCTACTATGAGGACCTCGATACGGCAAGCCAGATAATCGACCTTACAGAAAGGAGCGGGCTGGAGTTGGAATGGACAGCAGCCTGGGATTCGACCTGGCTGTCGGTGGGCCCGGTTTCGGGTATTACTCCGGATGAAATCGCAGTGGCAGTCGATATCACGGGGCTGACTCTCGGTGACTACAGGGAGATTCTGACGATTGAATCCGACTCAGCTTCGAATTCCCCGCTCGAGATTCCTATCCACCTGACAATACGTGAGGGCCGTGAGCCCTTCGCAAAGGCCTATCCAAATCCTTTCACCGACAAGGTCTGGTTCGAGTTCGACCGGCTCGGAGGCGATGGCGGATCGATCCATATATTGGCGGTGGACGGCTCGCATGTTTTCGAGCTTGACCTGTCTGCCGGCACAATTGGGTTATCGTGGGATGGGAGAAACAGCTCGGGCGAAGAGGTCGCCGGCGGTTACTATCTTGTCAAGATCACCGGCATCGGAATGGATGGCGTGCTAAAGATATACAAGGCTCGCTGACGCTTCTCAAACATCCTCGAATATTTCCTCGAACTTTATCTCTCGCCTGATGAGCTCCTCGAAGAAAAGGTCGGTTGGAACCGCCAGCTCCTGCGGCAGTGCGCCGGCGGCTCTTACTTTGCCCTCCGCCTGCATTTGAGAGATTATGATCGCTGGAAAAGCCGTACAACGCGCCATCGCGGAAAGCCCGGTGGATGTATCATGAGAGTCGACGAGACGATATAAGAGTCGCTTCGTCCGCGGTCCCACTTTACCGATCAGCTCCACACTGACCAGCACTACATCTGTGTCCTCATTCGAGAGCGCGTTCTCGAGAACTCTTCCGGAGACCGAGCGTGGCGTTATCCGGTGATCGTCAATCTGCATCGGCTCGGATGAGAAGAAGCCGAGCTGGTGGAGAGTCTTGATCCGTTCACAATGTCCGGGATAGCGGATTGTCTTGTAGTCGAGATTGCGCACTCTGCCGAGATATGTGTTGACCAGGGTTGATGTCCCGCCGGAGGTAGTGAAAGCCTCGAGGCTGTCGAACGGACTCGCGAAAGTCGTGACATGCTCCAGCTCGCTCAACGGTTCCGTTGTTTCGAGTTTGCCGTTTCTGATGAGACGCACCGGCTCAATGTACTCGTTGATCAGGCCTTCGATCGAGAAGACGAGCTTGTAACCGAGCGGAGGCTTGGGGTGCTGCGGCAGTCCGCCGACTCGAATCTTGATGTCCGTGAGCTCGTGAAACTCTTTTTCGCCGTGCGCAACCACAATAGAGACCATGCCGGGAGCCAGCCCACAGTCGGGTATTACGGAAACTCCCGCACGGGCTGCCGCCTTGGTCAGTTGAAGCTGCTGATCGACAATCGTGTTGTTCCCTCCCAGATCACAGAAATGTGCTCCAATGCTGATCGCGATCTTCGTGAGCTCAACATTGTACCTGTAGTGTGCAGCACCGAGGATCGCATCCACACCTTCGAGCGTTCGCGCCGTTTCATCGGGTTTGCCCACATCAATCTCGACCGGTTCAATCCGGTCATCGTCGAGCCATCTCTTGGCAGCTTGCGCCTTCGCGAGATCGCGGTCCGCGGCCAGTATATGTGTGACTTTGGCGTTTTTCGTGAGATCGTATATTGCGGCCGTACCCATCATGCCGCATCCCAGAACAGCGTGCTTCATCATATCCTCCCGAGCAGTTTTGTGATTATAACAGCAGTCCGTCCGATTGTCCAGAGGATTGATCGCAATTCACTTTGTCGACCTGCGAGCCGTGCTGCCGAGGTATATTGCCGTGATAGCAATTACTGCCCCCACAGCTTCAATGATCGTAGTCCTGCGATTAAAGAAAAGGATGTCCCAGACAAAGGCGAGAGTGGGTTGCATCAGGAGCAGCAATCCCACTTTGGAGGCCGCAATCTTACGAATACCGACCGAAATCAGAACCCAACCAAGTGCCTGGCCGGCAACGCCATAGGCCACGAGCACAGTCGCAGACTTTGCCGACGGTATCGCGAACCCCTCTCCGGTTGCGAGCGACAGAAGCCCGAGAGTGACGGCTGCGGAGAAGCTCACCAGAGTCATGACCGAAATCGACACACTTGTCCGCGATCCGGTGTTGATCTGTCGAAACAGGATCAGGAAAGTCGTATAGCAGAGAGCTGTCAGGAGTGCGAGCGTGACGCCGAGCTTGTAATCGGAGTGCATCGCATTGAGGTCCACCCCGACGATCATGAGGAGACCGATCACCGCGAGCGGAATCGATATCGCCAGCCGCAATGTCAGCATTTCTCTCAGAAAGAGCACGCCGTAGATCGCCATCAGGAACACCTGGAAGTTTGCGAGAAGGGTTGAGAGACCGGGACCGATGTAATAGATACTGCGGTGCCAGATCGCGAGATCGATCGCAAAGACTACACCGCTTGCTATGGCCAAAATGTAATCACGCCTCGTCAGCGCGAGACGGGGTCGTAGATATAGCACGATCGCAGCGAGCAGCGCGCCTCCGAAGATCATCCTGTAGAATGCGGAGATGCTCGGGTCGACATCTGATATTCGCGCGAAAACCGCAGCGAAACTTATGATCGAGGCACCGGCGCCAACCTGCAGAGTTCCAATTCGCGATTCAGTCAATCCCCGATCAATCCTCTCCCCCGCTCTCCTCCACCAGATGTCTCTGGCTCTTGTAGATGATGAACTTCGGATCGATCGCGCGCATCACCGCCAGGACCCCATCCAGATGGTCGCATTCGTGCTGAAGCAGTTCCGACATGTCTCCATCGAGATGCATATGCTGTTCTTTCCACTCCATATCTCGATAGGAAATTGTGCAGGTCTTGTTACGCTCGAGCTTCACCGAGATATCGGGAAATGACATGCAGTCATCCCAGATCTGGATCATCTCGTCACTCTTATCAGTCAGCTCCGGATTGATAAAAACAAGCGGAGTCTCCGTGTAAACGTACACAAGCCTCAGTGGTACTCCTATCTGTGGGGCTGCAATGCCGCGACCGCAACCATGATGTCTTCGGAACGCCACGAGTGTGTCGTGGAGATCTCTGACGATTCTCTCCACTTCACCGAGCTCGTCTTTCCTCACCTCTCGAGATTTCTCGAGCAGCTTCGGATTTCCGAGCAACAGAATTTCTTTCTGGGCCACGAGTCCTCCTTTGTTATTGAGTCTGCAATATACAGGTTCTGTCGCTCGTTCGGGTTCCAAAAAATACCGCAATCCCCGCCCGCAGTCTTATCCATCATTGTAGACAAAAGCTGTTGACAATAGATTAAGAATTTCGCTTAAATAATGCGTCCACACTCAAAAACCGAAAGGAGTGAATTTTTGCGGAAAACCTTGCTAATGGTTCTTGCAGCCTTGTTGATAGTCGCTACGGCTGCGGATGCCAACGCTTTTCGGCTGGGCGTTGGTGCTTTCGGCGGTCTTAACATCCCAATCGCAATGGAGGATGCTGAATCGTCGACTACTTACGGCGCAAAGGCACGTCTCTATCTAATGCCGAATATCGCTGTCGAGCCGAATTTTTACGTAGCCGATTACAGGGATCCGGAAGTTGACGTCTACGGCGACATGATGGAACGCGACGCCGGAAGCATAACGCATATCGGCGTCGATCTCGTTTTCTTCGCCATGTCCAACAACACCGGGCTTTCGTTTTTCGCATTTGGTGGTATCGGCTCTTCGAAATGGTCCCGCGATTACCTCGATGATGTTTCGGAGGTAAGCTACAACGGCGGGTTCGGGTTCGAGTACGGCGTCAATGAGATGATCTCGCTCGAGCTTCGTGCCAGGCTCCTAGTGATTCCGTTTGAAGACGGCTCGTACAAGAATGGTCTCATCACAGGGGGCCTGAACTACTACTTCGATCTGGGAGGGATGTAAGATGCGTGGAAGAATCAAATTCCTGCCACTGCTTGCGGTCCTCCTTCTCGCAGGCTGCATTGTCAGCGGCAACTTCATTATCGTCTACAAACTAAGTGATACTCGCCTCACCAGCAATGATGACTTCGAGAGGTGGGAGGTCAGCAAAGAGCTCGAAGAGGACTGGGAAGATCACGCCGAGGATATAAAGCACATCGTCGACGTCGGGTTTGCGATGAAGATAACAAACAACAACCCGACACAGGCTGCTACCGGCGACGTGTACATCTCCAGGAACGGTAATCTGAGCAGCGCAGCCGAGGTCATAGCTGAGGGCATTCCGGTTCTGACCGATATGGAGGTCGCAGCCGATTCCGAGCTGTCAATCAGTTGGAGGAAGTCGTACGATTATCTCTCGAATTTCGATGTGCTGAAGCAGTACATCATTGACGGTGAGTTCTATGCCTATGCCATCGGCGTCGGTACGGCTCTCGATGTCGACCTGACCCGCATTGCTGTTATAATAACAGTGAATGTCGCCAAATAGATACGGACGATAATTCCATTTTCGACAGGAAGACCCCGTCACTCCGAGTGCGGGGTTTTCTTATCTTGACAATCGTGTCTCCAGCACATTCTTCGGAAACATGAAAACAGCGTGCATGTTGTGTCACTTGACAATGTGTAGGAACTTGCTGCGAATTGTGACACCTGCGGAGAGGAAAGGACATGAGCGAAAGATATGATGTTGTAGTGTTGGGCGGGGGACCCGGCGGCTACGTCGCCGCGATTCGTGCCGCACAACTCGGCGCAAAGGTAGCGTGTGTAGAGAAAGCCCGCCTCGGCGGAGTCTGCCTCAACTGGGGATGCATTCCGACGAAAGCGATGATCGCATCGTCATCGCTGTATGAGAAAATACAGAATGCGGAAAAGTTCGGCCTGAAGGTCGAGGGGAGCGTCTCGGTCGATTTCTCTGCAGTCATCGCCCGGAAGGACAAGATCGTTGACGACCTGGTCAAAGGCGTGGGGTTCCTGTTCAAGAGCTACGGCGTCGATACATTCAAGGGGAAGGGACGACTGAAGTCGAAGCACGAGATCGTATACGAGTCTTCGGACGGCTCGAACGGAATTGTGGAAGCGGAGAACATCATACTCGCGGTCGGATCGAGTCCGCTGAACATTCCCGCGTTTCCGTTCGACGGTGAAGGCATACTCTCCTCGAATGACATGGTTGCACTCGAGAGTGTACCCGAATCGCTTCTCATAATCGGAGCCGGAGTGATCGGCTGTGAGTTCGGTTTTCTGATGTCGAAGCTCGGCTGCAGGGTCGAGATGGTCGAGATGATGGAGCATGCATTGCCCCTCGAGGATCATGATGTCTCACGCCTGATCGAACGCGAACTGAAGAAATCGAAAATCAAGCTTCATCTCGGCAAACGCGTCGAATCGGTTGAGAGAGATTCCTCAGTAAAAATAATCTCTACGGTTGAAGGTGGAACGAAAATCGAGACTGAAAAAGTGCTCGTCTCGATCGGGAGATCGTTCAACACGAAAGATATTGGTCTGGAGAAAGTCGGTGTCGAACTCAACGACAACGGCTCGATCAAAGTCGATGAGGCGATGCGAACGAATGTCGACAATATCTACGCTATCGGTGACGTTGCGGGCAAGTTCCTCCTCGCGTACACAGCCTCCGCGGAGGGATGTGTCGCGGCTGCGAATTGTGTCGGCCGTCAGGAAACGATCGACTATTCGGGAGTGCCGAATGCGATATTCACACAGCCGGAGGTCGGGTCGGTTGGCTTACGCGAGAAACAGGCGGAAAAGCTCGGCCACAAGCTTAAGATCGGCAAGTTTCGATTCATCGCCCTCGGCAAGGCGCAGGCTGAAAACGAAACGGAGGGTGAGGTCAAGGTGATCGCCGACGCGGACACCGACAAGCTGCTCGGAATTCATATCGTGTCGGCTCACGCGACTGATCTTATCCACGAGGCCGCGCTGGCCATTCGCCACGGCCTGACCGCCGATCAACTCGGAAACTCGTTTCATGCTCATCCTGTCATGTCGGAGGCAATACTTGAGGCGGTGCATGACGTACACGATCTCTCAATCCACACGGCAAAGAAGAAGCGAGCATAAATGCACGAGCATAAACGCAAGAGACACACTTTCTACGAACCACAGCGGCGCAGTGGATGCGCCTCTGTAACCCACTGCCAATCTACACGTTACAGCCACCCGTGATATTTCGCGCCTCGATTTCCGCGCAACTTGTGCGGAACCGGGGTATTATGACTCCACACAGATGTTTCTATGCATAATAACAACCTCGTTGTTCGACAACGGCTTACGCAAACCTATAGGGAATCTCCCATAGTTTGGCATGATGTTTGTTCCTCTTATAGGGCGTCAGTTACTCTTAGTGTACTTGATTTGGCGGTGAAGGGTACTAAGAGGAGGGGAATTGAAGGAGTCCTTTTGAGAAGAAGGACTCCTTCGCCTAATAGAAGACAGGCAACAATCTCTCAAGCTCCTTTATATATATACCAGTACTTAGGTCTGGCACAACACTGAAAATGGCCCGTCGGAACCCCCCGGACGGGCCATTTTTTATGGCAGAATGAAATTGAGTTCGTTTACAGGCCGTAAAGTTCTCCGAACTTACTGCGCAGGTAGTCCATCATCGGCTTATGACTCAGAGGCTTCCCGGTCACCTTTTCAACCAGCTCGCCCGCTTTGTATTTCTTGCCGCATGAGTGGATATTCTCGTTCAGCCACTTCTTCAGATTCGCATAGTCACCTTTCTCGAACTGCGTGTCGAGATCGGGCATCTCTTCCTTCGCCTTTGCGAAGAACTGCGACGCGTACAGATTTCCGAGAGCATAAGTCGCGAAGTATCCGAACAGTCCCGCGCTCCAGTGGATATCCTGCATGCAACCCTCAGCATCATTCGGAGGAGTGATGCCGAAGTAGTCGTTGAACTTGTCGTTCCAGACCTGCGGCAGGTCCTCCGTCTTTATTTTGCCCTGGAAGAGATCCCGCTCGATCTCGAAACGGAGCAGGATATGGAGGTTGTAGGTCACCTCATCCGCCTCGACTCGAATGAACGATGGCTCGACGTTGTTGATCGCGAAGTAGAAGTCTTCGAAGTTGATGCCTTTAAGCGAATCGAACGTCTCCAGTGCCTTCGGATAAAAGTGTTTCCAGAACGGCTTGCTCCGTCCCACAAGATTCTCCCACATCCTCGACTGGGATTCGTGAATACCGAGAGAAACCGATTCCGCCAGCGGGGTACCGAACTTGTCCTTCGGCAGCCCCTGTTCATAGATACCGTGGCCGGATTCATGCAGAATGCCGAAGAATGCCTGATTGAA
The DNA here is from genome assembly GCA_964415885.1 of uncultured Ignavibacteria bacterium. Lineage (GTDB taxonomy): Bacteria > Zixibacteria > MSB-5A5 > JAABVY01 > JAHJOQ01 > CAYQCE01. The sequence goes on along the minus strand of CAYQCE010000005.1, from coordinate 15,832 downwards.
GAATTTCGGATCATACCGGGTCGTTATTCGAACATCACCGGGAGCGATTCCGGAGCAGAACGGATGAGTCGTGACATCCAGACGACCTTCCCCATAATTGAATCCGATAGCGGCGGATGCCTCCTGACCGAATTTCTCCTGCAGGTTGGCCGGAAAATCGTTCCTGACTACAGACATGTTCGGCTTCTTCGATGACTCCGCGATCTCTTTCACGAGCGGCACGAGCTCATCACGAAGATTGCTGAACACTTTCTCGATTTCGGCGGATGTCATCTCGGGCTCATAGTCGTCGACAAGAGCATCGTATGGTTCGTTGTCGTATCCATAGGCCTCGGCAACCTTGAACTTGAGATCGATGACCTCTTTGAGCTTTGGCAGAAAAATCGAGAAATCCTTCTTCTCACGGGCTTCCGCCCAGACACCCTGCGCGAGCGAAGTTACACGCGCCACCTCCGACACGAGCTTTTTTGGAAGCTTGGTCGCCTTGTTGTAGTCGCGCCTCTCCTCGCGAATCACCGCGGCCTCGTCCGAATTCTGATCCGAGACCAGCTCGCTTCCCTCAACAGCCTCTAATAACTCGCCGACTTCCGGCGAGGTGAACTGCTCGTGCAGCATCCCGGAGAGCAGCGCCACCTGATTCGAGCGGGCCTCCGCTCCGCCTCGCGGCATATAGGTGCGCTCGTCCCAATAGAGAAGCGCCTCGCATGAAGCGAGTGTGTGCAGTTCCCTCAGTTTCGCAACGAGTTGGTCATAGGCCTCTTTGGGCGATTTGCTCATAATTCACTCCTTTGTATTCCAAGTTTGTCTGATAGATATAAGGTCAAATGAAGAACATGGCAAGCCGTTTGGGGAGTCACCAGGATGCCACGACTAATTCAGTCTCGATTCCAGGATGTGACAAAAGAAAAGCCCGCCTCAAACGAGACGGGCTTAGTTTGCTATCTGATTCGAATCCGGAACATAATCACACCGGTCTGCGGAATTCATCCACAAGGACCCGTTCGAGTCTCTCGCAGATATAGTTCATCTCCTCGTCGCCGACAATGAGCGGCGGGCTGATACGTATCGTGTGATGATGGCTGTCGTTCGCGAGCATTCCAAGATCGAGGAGTCGCGTGCAGAACTTGGTGGCATCGCCGCTCTTGACCTCGATGCCGATGAACAGGCCCTGACCACGTACTTCCTTGACGTACGGCGAGCGATCCGCGATGTCGCAGATTCTCTCCATCAGAATCGCTCCGTTAGTCGCCGATCTCTGTACGAGATTCTCTTCCTGCATGACATCGAGCGCCGCGTTTCCGGCGACACAGGCAAGCGGATATCCACCGTAAGTGGAGCCATCCGATCCGGGACGGAACGCGAGGTCCATAAGCCTCCGGTTTGTGCACATAACCGAAAGAGGAACCAGTCCGCCGGAGATTGCCTTGCCGAGAATAACGACATCCGGAATCACGCCTTCGTGCTCGAAACAGAACATCTTGCCGGTTCTGCCGAGTCCGACCTGAATCTCGTCTGCCAGGAGGAGCATGTCGTGCTGATCGCAAAGTTCACGAAGACCCGACATGAATCCCTTCGGCGGCTGATACATTCCGCCTTCACCCTGCATCGGCTCGACGAGAACTCCGCAGGTATTCTTGTTGATGAGCGCCTCGACCATATCGAGATCGCCAAAATCCGCCGTTGCGAAACCCGGAGTAAGAGGTCCAAATCCCTGCTTGTAGTGATCGGAGGAAGAGAATGAAACGACCGTAATCATCCGTCCGTGGAAATTGTTGTTAAAGACGATGATCTCCTGCTGGCCGTCCGGAATTCCCTTCTGAATGTAACCGTAGTAGCGCGCCATTTTGATAGCGGTTTCGACCGATTCCACTCCGCCGTTTTTCGGAAGAACCTTGTTGCCGTTATCCCCGAATCTCGGTCCGAGCTGCGGAAGGAGATTGGCGGTTTTCTTCAAAAATGTCGCGAGGGTGTCAGTATATATGACGTTCGAAATCACCGATCCGAATCCACGGTCGAGGGCGTTCTTGAGTGCCCCCACGATTTTCGGATGATGATGCCCCGGATTGGCTGCGGAATATGCCGCCAGGCAATCGAGGATTTTGGTGCCATCCTGAGTGTAGAGCCAACATCCCTCGGTCTTGCGAATCACGGCCTTCATTCGACTGTAATGGTGAGCGCCGAACAGTCCCTCAATTTCGTAAACCTCGTTGTCTGTGAGGTTCGTAAAACCGACCGAACCGGTACCGGCGCCAACAGTCGTTTTTGTCTTAGCTGCATCCGCCATATTGTCATCTCCTTTGCCGTTCGCGTTGTTATCCGAGCGGCTATATAATACGTAATTCCAGATTGTCAAGAACGGTGTTGAACATCTTCACCGCCACTCCATACAGTTAGTATCGTGGCATATTCGACCGCCCATTAGCGCTTTAATAGAGCACCTTGTCTCTGTATGTTCTACGTTCAATAATGCAGACTCGGCGGCCGTTGTTTCGTTAAAGTGGCCGAGTTTCAGAAAGGAGCAGGAAGCTGTCCCATCTGTGGGTGGAATGGTTCGGTCTGTTCATGCTCGCCGAAGGCGAGTTTTGACTGACCGCTCGTAACTCGCTTAAACACACTTGGCGTGAACGGAAAAACGTCATATCACAGCCTCGATTCTCATCGGGATCAGGATATGCAGCAATTGTTTTTGTGCCTAACTGGACAAACCTCGCATCGCGCGCCACCTTGGACCGATGAAGTCCCTGTTCGGTTTTGCAGGCTCGACTTCTATAAACTACAGGGACTTGAGTGATCCTCCAAGTCGCTTTTAGCTCTTACGAAGATTCTCAGATTGTGCAGTCAGATTCAATAATTCCCTTGACAAACTGAGCGTGGAATGTATTATTAATCTTAGTGTTGCGTCAAGTCTAAGACACTTTTGTTATTACTGATTACAGACGAACTTTCTCAAGTCTGAAGTTCCTATCATTCTCTAACTAAAATTTTTGCAAAACTGTGTTTTTGTATCAAAGTTTGAAGTTTACCAATTTCTGAGGCAACTAAATGCAGTCAATCGAACATCAGTGTTCGGGAAGGAGGGATGTGAAGCTAACTTCTGATTCCACATGCGGCGCAAACTCGTGGGGGGTAACGACGCCGGAAACATACTCGATTTTAGAGTTTACTGAATTACCTGCAACGGAGGGAGAGTAAATGTCAAAAACTAAGAAGGTTTTGCAGGCACTTGTTGTGTTGGCATTCCTGACCGGTCTGACCGCGTTGACAATCGCCGAGGTCATCCCAAATCCGGATGATATCGCGTTCAAGCTCACACAGACGAAGTCAAAATCTGAGACCATCATCGCTCAGCCGGATGCAAGGGAAAACCCGTTCCAGTATGATGTCCAGACCAGCTTCACCTTCAGAGATCAGTATCTCTCTGAGGGCTTTGAAGGTGGAGTCATGCCCCCGACCGGATGGACTCTCGACCAGTTCAATCCCGTAGAGACCTGGGGCGTGGATACCTACAATCCGTTCGAGGGTTCCTATTACGCTACCTGTCTGTACGACGACACCTATACCGATGTCCAGAACGAGTGGATGATCACTCCGGATCTGGATCTTGCGACTGCCACGAGCGATGTCAAGCTCGAATTCGCCTGGCAGATGTCGTACTACTGGGGTGTCGATCCTTATGATAACTACGACCTGATTGTCAAGGTTTCGGATGATGGCGGTTCCACCTGGACCGATCTCTGGACCGAGCAGTCTGAAGGCGTATTCGACAGCTGGGTCTGGTACGAGAAGACAATAGGCCTTTCAGCTTACATAGGCGACACCATTCAGCTCGCTTTTGTATATGATGGCTATGATGGCGCGCAGGGTTCCTTCGACGGCATCGACGTTAATGATGATCCGCTGCCGATCGGACGCTGCTGCTATGGCGACCCGACCGCTCCGGATTGCGATGACGTCACCGAAATCGACTGTGATGCTCTCGGCGGCGACTGGAACGCCGCGCTGAACTGCACCGACGATCCGTGTCCGGTTGCCGGACCGAACGACGAGTGCACAGGCGCTCTTGAAATGGTTGATGGTGACGATGTTACCGGTACGACTGCCGGCGCTACTGTCGACTGTCCGGGTGTCCTCGACTGGAATGCCGTATGGTATTACTTCGATAACCCGTATGCCAATGCCGACGTTGTGTTTGACTATTGCAACGTCCCGATAGTCGAGAATCTTGAGAGTCTCGGTGTGGTCCTGTACGATGAGTGCCCGGCCGATTGCCCGAACTACATTCTCTATTCCGAGAATGAGTGGGTAGCCTGCCCGCCGGCTCCGTCGACCCAGCCGATCACATACTTCAACCGTCTGCCCGGACCGGCCACATACTACTATCCGGTCTTCATAGGCGATGCCGACGTTAATCCGATAGAGTCGCCGTTCGCATTTAACTTCAGCATTGCCGAGAGCGCCCCGATTCCTCCGGGCGGCTCCTGTGATGATCCTGTGACTGTGAACATCCCGGCCGACGTCGATTACACCGACGTCAACACAACCTGTGGCAAGGTCGATGTTTATGGCGCCGGTACCACCTGTCTTGGTCCGTACTACGACGGTGGTGAGGACATCATCTACGAACTGGTCGTTACTGCTACGACCGATGTGGATATCCTCCTCGATCCGGATCAGACCTACTCCGGAATTCTTCTGGATGACGCCTGTCCTCCGGATCCGACGACCTGTCTCTATTCCGCCACTGCCGGTTACTCGACTACCGAGTACGGCTTCTACAGCGTAACACTCGATCCGGGTACTTACTACATCATGATCGATACCTGGCCGGCGCCTGACTGCGTCGACTTCACTCTGAACATCAGAGAAGCGGAAGAAGCTGGTCCTGGTAACGACTGTTCCGATCCTGTGATAGTCAAGCTTCCGGCCGATCTTCCGTATGCGGATATCGCCCAGAAGACCTGTACCCGTGTGGATGATTATGAGAACACCTGCCTCGGTTACTACGATGGCGGCGACGACATAATCTATCAGCTCGACGTCACCGATCCGCTGGCCGCAGTCATCACTCTCGATCCGAAGGGTACCTCGTGGACAGGTATCGGGATCGGTGATGCCTGCCCGCTCGGCGATCCGTGTCTCGACTTTGTGACTGGATCTTCCGGCACAACTCTCAAGGTCATCGAAATCGTACTCGATCCGGGCACCTACTATATCATGGTAGATACCTGGCCGAGCCCGCAGTGCATTCCGGACTTCGATCTCACGATCGAGCTCGGACCGTCACTGTCCTTCGATCCGACTTCGTTCGACTTCGGCACCGTCAACGTTGGTGACAACGGCGGCGACGTGCTCGAGATCGAAAACGTTGGCGGCGGCATCCTCCAGTGGGATCTTGATGTATCGTATGCTCCGCCGAGAGAGATCGACGGCGCTTTCATTGCTGCTCTTGGCGACTACTCGCCGGGTGCAACGATGGACATTGACTTCATCCTGCAGAATGCCAGTAGCGATGCCGAGTGGCTGGATGAGTGCACAATTACCTTCCCGGCCGGAGTAAACGTCGTTAACTCGACGAACTTCGAGGTCACACCGACCAAGTATCTCGAGTACGACGGCACCACCGGTGACGGCGTTACGGTTACCTGGTTCGACCACAACGGTAGCTACGGTAATGTGTATAGCTCTGAAGCCGCGTTTGCAGCGATTACACTGTCGTTTGATGCCGGTCTCTCCGGTCCTCTGACGATTAACTACACGATTTCCGGCGACGACTGGGGCAGCCCGCCTCACGATATCTCCGGCAGCACGACCATCGATATGGCCGATCCGCTGACCAGTTGGCTCAACGTTACTCCGGGTTCGGGTTCGACACCTGGCGGCGTGACCAACGCTGTTGACGTCCTCTGGGATGCTACCGGCCTGATTAACGATACGTACAATGCTGATATCGTGATCACACACAATGCCAAGAATACGGATGAGGTTCCGGTCACCCTGACCGTTACCGGCGGTGACTCGAAGGCCAAGCTCCTTCCCGAGCTTATGTACATCTACTACAAGTACGCCTTTGATGCCATGACCGGTACTGCCTACGTTGGTAACTTCAACGCTCCGTACACGGCCGCTGACGTGGCTGCCGTTACGATCGAGGGCGTTGCCGGTACTATCGTCGGCACAACCACACATCCGGCCTTCAGCGGCGACGCTGTTGAGGTCGAGTTCTCGCTTGCTCCATTCCTGGAGGTCTGGGGAGCTCCGATCGACACAGTCAAGCTGCCGTTCGCGGTTGTCGGCGAATTCTCCGATGCCAGCACGTTTGATGCGCAGGGTCGCGTCGAACTCATCGGTAAGTCGTCAGCTTCCGGCGGCAAGCGCTGGATCCTGCCTCCGGATCAGGTTGTACTGCCTGGTGACGCTAACATCGACGGCGCTCATGACGTCGACGACGTTGTTGCCATGATCGGTATCATCTTCCAGGGCGGCGATGTATTCGGCCAGCTCATGATATCTGACGTTAACTGCTCGCACAGCGTAGACGTGGATGACGTTGTCTACATGATTGGCTACGTCTTCCAGGGCGGCGACACACCGTGCTACGAAACAGTCGGTGAATAGCCTGAACTGCTCTTAGCGAGTAGAGCAGATACTACAGAGAGCCTGCGTTACGCAGGCTCTCTCTTTTTTGTCGGATTACCTTTGTCGGATTACCTTTGACAAATGGGGGTATTTGTAAGCTCTGTAGCTCACATAGAGGCGAGGCGGAGCCGCCGGGTGAATCTGCGACATACGTATTCCCATCCGCCGCCAGCGGCTTTGGGTGGGGTACTCGGTATCCTACACCCGCTTCGCTCTAAAGCGCATCCCTGAAATCGATGATTTCGCCTGCCAGAGCGGCAGCTGCCACTGTTGCGGGTGACGCAAGGTAGACGAAAGACTTTTTCGAGCCCATTCTGCCCTTGAAGTTGCGGTTAGCTGTCGAGATCACGACTTCGTCAGGGGCCGGCACACCCATATGCGCCCCAAGACACGGGCCACAGTTGGAGTTGGTAACGTACGCCCCGGCATCCATCAGGGTCTCGAGCGTGCCGTCCTTCATCGCCTCCCTGTACACGAGCTGGGATGACGGTGTAATCTGAAAACGGACACTCTTCGCAATCTTCCTGCCCTTTACGATCTCTGCGGCAGCATGCAGATCCTCGAGGCGCGCATTGCAGCAGGTTCCGAGGAATGCCATGTTGATCTTCGTGCCCTTAATTTCGCTTACGGGTTTGACGTTATCGACCGTGTGCGGGCAGGCCACCTGCGGCTCGAGCTCTGAGATATCGAAAGTGAGTTCCTGCTCATATTCGGCGTCGCTATCGGGCAGGACCATCTCGTATTCCTTCTTCGCCCGGCCCTTGAGGTATGCTTCGGTCTTCTCGTCCGGAGGAACGATACCGGCCTTGGCGCCCATCTCCACTGACATGTTCGAGAAGACCATACGCGAATCGAACGTCATTCTCTCGAGAGCGTCGCCGTGGAACTCCACGCACTTGTAAAGCGCACCATCGGCCTTGATAGTGCCGATGATGTGGAGAGTAAGGTCTTTCGTCGTTATGCCCGGCTGGAACTCGCCGTTGATTGTCATTTTGATCGTCTCCGGACAACGCAGCCAGAGCTGACCAGTGGCAAAAACCACCGCCATCTCGGATCGTCCGATACCGCATCCGAATGCGCCCAGCGAGCCGTAGTGAGTCGTGTGCGAATCGGACCCGACGCAGACTGTGCCCGGGACAATGAAACCCTCTTCGATCAATACCTGGTGACATATCCCTCGGTTGACATCGAAGAAGTTTTCTATCCCCTGCTTCTGTACGAAATCACGCACCACTTTGTGGTTTTCGGCATACTTCTCGTTTGCAGGCGGCGAGCAGTGGTCGAGCACTATGACGTGGATGTCCGGTTTTGCAACCTTCTCCACACCTATATTGTAGAACGTGTTCGATATATCCGCCGTATTGTCATGCGACATCGCGATATCCGGTCCGATTTCGACGATCTCGCCCGGTACCACATCGCGACCAGCTTTTCTGGAAAAAATCTTCTCAGCTATTGTCTGACCCATATTCTTCTCCTTTATTGTAGGGGAATATATATACCTTATACGTTATTGTCAATTTGGACCGCAATGGTATGAGAATATACTCGAAATCACTGCTCTGCCTCCTGCTCCTCGCTCTGCTGCAGGCTGGATGTGTCGAACGTCAGGATAGCTGGGGACAGGCGGGCAACCGTCTCGAGAAGGCATATCTCGAGATGGAGTTCGATCGCACTGTGTCTCTCGCAGACTCGGTAGGCAGAGCTAATCTGACCGCCTCCGAGAAAAGCCTCCTCTCCAGGGCATACGCTCGAGGCGGCAGGCTTGCCGAGGCGACACGGACAATTGAAATGCTGGCTGAGGATGCGGACATCCCTGGTGCCGAGCTCATGCTCAGCCGTGGCGTGGTCTACCTGTCTGCCGGTCGATTTGACCGGGCTTTGTACTCTCTTGATTCGGCAGACTTTGAAATAGAGAACTGCGAAGCCGTATTGTCGAAGACTCTCGCTGCGATGTATGCCGGGCGACAACAATCCTATATCGACTCCGGCATCCTGGAATGCACAGAATCCCCGCTCTATTTTGAGATGGCGCAGGAAATCGCATATGCGACTCAGGATACAGATGAAATGAAGAGAATCCTGTTTCATTTCAACTTGCGGAGCTCCGACAATCCGGATCAAGTGAATCGCTCCGAAAGCAGGGACATCCGGCGGGACCTGGATATGCTGAGTCGTATCGGCGGCGAATCGAAGACATGGGAAACGAGCACGGATGGCGAGATGATCGAAATCGACCTCGTTCGATGGCGGGATGAATGGTCCCACCGTTGTATCGAGCAGACGGTCGATGCGCGCAAGTACAAGATTTTGCTCGATACCGGAAACTGGATCGGATGGGCGGTATTCGATCACCATTACGGCAGGGAAGTCGCCGATGCCGTCGGTTCGGGGATATCGCTCGCACTCGGGATGATGGAGCGTCCGCTCAGCGGTAGACGCATCGTGACCGAATCGGTTGACTTCGGAAACGCATCGATTAAGAGGCTGACCGGAGCGTTGTTCCGCAAGCCGCATCGAATCTTCGTGGACGCAGCACTAAATCCATTCTGTTTGAAAGACGTGGTCACGACGATCGATTTCGCGAACGACAAGCTGGTGATTCGTGACAAGCGACGTTTCGACGAGGACATGATCGGAGAGCGCGGCTCGATATGGTATTTCCCGCTTCTCGGTTACAATCAACCGCTAATCGAAGTCACGGTCGGCGATACTCATCGGGCTCTGGCTATAATCGAAACGGGTGCTTCACGTACGAGAATCACCAGGGAGTTTGCGGATCGGATTGGCCTGGACTATACACCGGTCATTCATGATGACGGAGAGAGTGGCAGGAGACGGTACCTCAGGGCAGAGACAACGGTCTGCGCCGACCGGGTTTGCTTCATCGATGGCGCGATCGAAGTCGTGCCGACCAACGCACGAGACCCGCTGACTGGATTTTCACCGGATGTCGTGCTGGGTCCGGACATATTCGATCGAAAGTTCGCGATCTCGTTCGATCCGTTCGATCGACTGTTTGTAGTGCATCGAAGATAGTTTGGAACATATAGTGCCAGTATGCACTCTAATCAGTATCACCACTTCCAACACAACAAACGGAGACATATATGTCCAGCGAAAATATAAAGCAGACGGTACAGAAAGCCTATGGCAGAATATCCAACCGTCCCGAGAACTGCTGCAGCGATGGGGATGTCTGCTGCAAGGATATAGTGACTCTCGCAGAACTCCCGACCGGATCGACATACAGGGAGGAACAGCTCAGTTCCCTTCCGGAGGGCGCCGACATGGGACTCGGATGCGGCAATCCGACCGCTCTGGCGTCGATCGAGGAAGGCGAGACAGTGGTCGACCTCGGATCTGGCGGTGGGATAGACTGCTTCATCGCGGCGAAAGCCGTGGGGCCGAGCGGCAGAGTAATTGGTGTCGATATGACACCCGAGATGATAAACAAGGCCCGTGTAAACGCTCAGAAGGGCGAGTTCGACAATGTCGAGTTTCGGCTCGGTGAAATCGAGAATATCCCGGTGGGTAACAATGAAGCGGATTGCATCATCTCGAACTGCGTAATCAACCTTTCTCCCGACAAGCAGAAGGTGTTCGCCGAGGCGTACAGAATTCTGAAGCCCGGTGGCAGACTGATGGTATCGGACATAGTACTTACAGAAGAGCTTCCGGACAGAGTGAAGAAATCGGTGGAGGCTTACGTCAGTTGTATCGCGGGTGCTGAGATGAAGAACTCCTATCTCGGTAAACTCAAAAACGCAGGATTTACCGATGTCGACGTTCTCGAAGAAGTCAAGTGCCCGGTGAGAGAAGTGGACGACGGCTTTGCGATTGGCAGATCCGGGAATATGTCATCGGAAAATGGCAATCCGACTGCGATGGTCTCCAGTGTCAGAGTCTCAGCAAAGAAGCCGGGTTAACATATAAGATAATTTTACTCGTAGATTCAACGACCCGCAAATGAGCGTTTGCGGGTCGTTATCATTTTGGCTATTTTCATCTGACCAATGACTGGCGAATCTACATCACTCGAGTCTCAGAAGAAATCAGCGCTCTTTGTCGCTACGCTGGCGTCGTTCCTGACTCCGTTCATGGCGGCATCGGTCAATGTCGCTCTCCCTTCCATCGGCAAGACTTTCGAGGCGGACGCCGTGATCCTGAACTGGATCGCCACGGTCTTCCTGCTGTCATCGGCGACGTTTCTGCTTCCGTTCGGACGAATCGCGGACATCTACGGCCGCAAGCGGATTTTCGCGGCGGGCATGATAGTCGTAACCGTATCCTCCCTCCTCCTCGCCATAGCGCCCACAATCGAACTTCTTCTCGCTTTCCGAGTCCTGCAGGGTATCGGTTCGGCGATGATATTCGGAACCGGCGTCGCAATAGTCACGTCGGTCTTTCCCAAAGGTGAACGAGGGAAGGCACTCGGTGTCACTATCGCGGCAGTCTATTCCGGTCTCTCGCTCGGACCATTCGCGGGCGGGATACTGACCGAACATCTCGGGTGGAGAAGCACCTTCGCCGTCAATGTCCCCCTCGGCCTCGTCGTGATCTACTCCATCTTCTGGAAACTGAAGGGCGAGTGGGCTGCGGCAAGGGGTGAGAAGTTCGATTTTATCGGATCGATGATCTACGCAGTGTCGCTCGCGATCATGGTCTACGGTGTATCCCTGATTCCGGAAGACCTCGGGACTATCCTCGCGCTCTCCGGTATAGCAGGTTTGATTGTTTTCGTCTACTGGGAACTGCGTATTGAATACCCCGTCTTCGAGATGCGGCTCCTGACCCGGAACATCGTGTTCGCGATGTCGAACCTCGCCGCAATGCTGCAATATTCGGCGAGCTACGGCGTGACGTTTCTTCTCAGCCTCTATCTGCAGTACATTCAGGGACTCGATCCAACCTGGGCCGGACTGATACTCGTGTCTCGACCGGTCGTTATGGCAATCTTCTCTCCCGGAGCCGGGAAGCTCTCCGATCGCTTCGAACCACGCTATGTTGTCTCGACAGGAATGGTTATCGTCGCACTTGGACTGTTCCTGCTGTCGTTCGTAGGGAGCGAAACCGGCCTGTGGTTCGTGATTGCGAGTCTGGCTGTGCTCGGATTCGGATTCGCACACTTCTCGTCGCCGAATATGAACGCTATCGTCAGCTCAGTCGAAAAGCGCTACTACGGCGTCGCTGCCGGGACTGCCGCAACAATGCGGCTCCTCGGTCAGATGTTCTCGATGGCGACAATAATGCTGATCTTCACGGTTCAGCTCGGAAGAGTCGAGATCACACCGCAGGTCTACGAACCGTTCATCGGCAGCGTGCAGACAGCATTTCGTATATTCACGGTGCTCTGCGTCGTCGGGATATTCGCGTCGATGGCGAGAGGTAAAATGGGCAGTGATTCCAGGATGAGAAACCGATGACTATCGGCCATTACAAAACCGCTTGAATTCTGAAATCCAATTTCCTTTATTGTTTGGCAGTCATGAAGTCCATTGGATTGTCCAAACTCGAAATGTCCGGGCGGGTGACATTCCGCTCAGTTGAGGTGCTAAATGAGCAATAGCAATGACCTGCGGTTCAATATAGGTGATCAGCGGCTGGAGTATAAGGGCAAAAAGGAAGACAGGGAGTTCACGAAGAACAACATCCAGGAGTTCAACCAGAGACATTATACTGTGCTGTCTCGCTACTCACTGGAGTTGGTCGCGAACAAGGTCTGCGTTCTCGATGGCAAGATCAACAACAAATCGAACCTCGGAGCACTGAGAAACCGTCAGATACGCGAATCGGTCAAACTCTCGGCTGCCCTGTCCGCAGCCGCCGTAGGGCTTCATGGATTCGGCAGCGCTGCACGGCTCTCCGAAGAGGATCGCACCAAGCACAATATTAACCGGCTGAAACGAGCCAACGACCGGACGGCCGCGCAGATAATGGCGGAGGTCCTGCAGTGCACAACGGAGACTCTACCACTCGGTGAAGAAGTCGTCATTGAGTCGACAATAACCGAGGGTGTGCGCGTTAAACCCGGCAAGGAAGCAGGGGGAAACCCGACGATAGCTGTTGGTGCGCTATTCGGGAAGGCGGAGCACAAGTCGGTCTACGGGCTCAAGATGCCCGAGTCGGTGACCCTCCTTTCGATGGGCAACGACGTCATCGAAGGTACCGGGAAGTCGGTTAAGGGACAGCATTCATCGATGACCACGCTCTTCGTAACCGAATCCGGAGTCAAACGACATCTACCGGACATCTACGTTCAGCGCTGGATGTCGGGTGCATATTTCGATGAATTCAATCCGCGCGAGGTTAGCGTGACCGACGCCGCAGAGATCATCGCGGATGCATACGGCACGAAGGTCGAAAAGCTCTCATCGTTTTTCATTGACCGGCCACGGCACCATCCGGCAATGGATGCGCTCAATAAGATCAATGTTGCGACTCCGTACGACAAAGATGGCGACCTCTTTCCTGCCATTATTCTCGGCCAGAAGGGGTTGGAATTCTCGAACGGGCGAACGCTCGATTCCATGATCGGCGAAATCGGCGGGTCGGCGGAATGGGCCGTCGGTGTGCTTCCGCTCGCGTGGCGCGGCGGCCAGGCGCTCGGTATGTTAACGAGCCAGTCCTCGCTGACACGTAAGGATTTGACGCCCGAGCAGCTCTGGGCTGAGAGGTTCCACTATACCGAGGATGAGTTTATCCAGATTCAGGATGGCCGTTTCGAGCACAAGCCGTATTTCACGATTCGCGACATCATGGAGGATCCGTTTGCCGGCGGAATCGCGTGTTTCGGGGCTATCTCAGATAATTACTTCTACCCCGACATGAAGGGTGTTTCGGCCGACCGCGAGAAGAATCTGATATTCGTTGACGTCTTCATCGTCAATTCGCTCGGCATGATGGAACTCTGGTCGATGACATTCAAGTGCCTCGAGGGAATCGACAAGAGTGTCGACAAAATGACCTCGCCGAAAGAGCTTCTGGAGGATTACCGAGGCCTCGAGTTGAAGAAGAGAATCGACCAGATGATCGAAGACGAGTATATGCGCTGGAGATTCCGTATCTTCTTCACTAACGAATATTATCCGGCGCTCATACCGATCCGGGACAAGATGGTCCTCCTGCACCGCACCGTCGAGGCCCTGATTGAGAGAAAAGCGCTCGACGAGGTCGACCGCGACATCTCAGCTATCACCGAGGAGGCTCTCCCGGACTGGTTCATATCGACGGAATAGATATCCCCTGAGTTGTTAGGGGTACCCTGAGCGGGCGCTGCAGAACAAATGCGGCGCCCGCGTGTCTTTCGGCAGGGACCAGCAGTACGTACCGCTTGACTAACTTCCGGAATTGATTTAATTCCAAATCGAAAACAAATATCACTCTGTACTCACGGTGGAGGTTAAATGGGCAATTTCAGAATACCCTATCCGAAGAACGAGCCTGTATACTCCTATGCCCCGGGCACGCCCGAACGCAAGAAACTCGAGGCTGCGCTGGAGGAGGCGAAGGCGAATTTCGTCGATGTGCCGATGATTATCGGCGGGCAGGAAATCAAGGTCGGCGATCCGAAGAAGATCACCGCTCCTCATGACCACTCGCTCGAACTAGGTCAGTGGTACCAGGGTGGAGCGGACCAGGTTAAGTCTGCAGTTAAGGCCGCTATGGATGCCAAGGCTGCGTGGGCGGATCTTCCCGCGTGGGACAGGGCCGCGGTGTTCCTGAAAGCCGCCGATCTGCTTGCGGGACCGTACAGATACAAAATGAACGCCGCGAGCATGCTCGCGCACTCGAAGAACGCATTTCAGGCCGAAATCGACGGAGTCTGCGAGCTGATCGACTTCTTCCGGTTTAACGCTTTCTACATGCAGATGATCTACGACCAGCAGCCGGAGAGCGCTCCAACGATGTGGAACCGAATCGAGTACCGACCGCTGGAGGGCTTCATCTTCGCAGTCACACCGTTCAATTTCGTCTCAATCGCGGGTAATCTGCCGTCATCGCCGGCGCTGATGGGTAACACAACGGTATGGAAGCCGGCGTCATCGGTAACCTATACGGCCTATCTTATCATGCAGATATTCAGGGAAGCCGGGCTGCCGGACGGCGTCATCAATATGGTCACCGCGCGAGGAAAAGACATTGGTGAATTGGTGCTCAAGCACCCCGATCTGGGAGGAATTCATTTCACCGGTTCGACCGGCGTTTTCCAGACAATGTGGAAGACGGTCGGTGAGAATATCGCCAACTACAAGTCGTACCCGAGAATCGTGGGAGAGACCGGCGGCAAGGACTTCGTGTTCGTACACAACTCCGCCAACATCGATGAGACTCTTACCGCGATAGTTCGCGGAGCATACGAATACCAGGGTCAGAAGTGCTCGGCTGTTTCTCGCACTTATATCCCCAAATCGATGTGGCCGGATCTCAAAGAATCTCTGTTGAGCACGCTCAAAGAACTCAAGATGGGATCGCCGGAAGACTTCGGCAATTTCGTTAACGCGGTGATAGACAAGTCGGCCTTCGATTCGATAGCGGAATACATCGATTTCGCGAAAAACTCATCCGACTGCGAGGTCATTTGTGGCGGCAACTACGATAACTCGAAGGGTCTCTACATCGATCCGACCGTAGTGGTGACCGAAGATCCGAAGTTCAAGCTGATGCAGGAGGAGATCTTCGGCCCTGTGCTGACGATGTATGTATATGATGATGACAAATATACCGAGACGCTGCATCTGTGCGACGAAACCTCGCCGTTCGCGCTGACCGGAGCAATTTTCGCAACCGATCGATATGCCGTCGAGGAAGCGTTCAAAATCCTGCGGCATGCAGCCGGTAACTTCTATATCAACGACAAGCCCACCGGCGCGGTCGTCGGCCAGCAGCCGTTCGGGGGCGCGAGAGCGTCCGGCACCAACGACAAGGCGGGCAGTTTCCTCAATTTGATTCGCTGGTGTTCGCCGCGGACAATCAAGGAGACGTTCGTTCCGGCGAAAAACTACAGATACCCGTTCATGGGATAGGTGTTATCTTATCTGCAGGATTCCGAGCCGGGAGCCCTCGCGCTTCCGGCTTCTTCTGTTGGTGCGGCGCAAAAGCTAAACTCCTTGCGGGCGTTTGGCGTTATACATATAATTACACTTCTGGACTTGAACGCAGTCTCGATCCGGAATATGGGAACTAATGTGACCGA
>CAYQCE010000004.1:0-105278 GCA_964415885.1 uncultured Ignavibacteria bacterium | reverse complement strand
ACAGCAGACCCCTCACGGGAATGGCAGGGACCAGCGGTCAACGGCAGAAGTCAAACCAACCAACTGAGAGCTGCGAATCGTCGGTCTAAGATATTGACATTGCGTGACTTAGACTTCTGGAACAAAATACCCCTTCACAGGTTAAAATTGGTAGACAAAGCTTATCCACACAGTTATATTGCTGCGTGGACGGAAGGACGGTGTTCCTGATGAGTGAACGCAAAAAGAAACTGAAGAAGTCTTACAGGAAGGCTTCTCCGACAGCAGACGATAAATCGAAGAGGCTGAAGAAACTCCGCAAGAATCGTGAAGATGAGGCGGAAACTCTCAAGATAATCGACGAGATTCGAGCGGGTAACAAGGATGCGTACCAGGGACTGATGGACAGGTATAAGTCTCAGGTTGCTGGTGTGGCCTACCGCATGGTGGGCGACTATGACGACGCCAAGGATGTTACGCAGCTCGTTTTTGTCAAGATGGTCAAGAACCTGCATCGATATGACCCGTCGAAGCGGTTTTCGACCTGGCTATATAGAATTACGATCAATGCATCGATCGATTACATTCGTAAGCATAAGCGCCACACGCACGAGGATCTCGAGAATTATTCCGAGTCGCTGGAGAATTTCGAGGCGTCACCTGCGGATATTTACCATCGCAAGTATATCCGTTACCTGATTCTGAAAGCTGCGGAGCGCTTGAACGACAAGCAGCGGGCGGCGTTCATCCTCAAAGATTTCGAGGGACATGAGGTCTCGGAAGTTGCCGAGATTCTCGATATGCCTCCGGCAACGGTACGTTGGTATATTCACCGGGCTCGACTTGCGTTACGACGCGAGTTGAAGGGCAAGCTGTCTATGTCGCCCACGGGACCGAAGTACGTGGATACGTTCGTTTCGAACTGAACAGAGCCACGCGCTACTCCGACTTTTCTTCTGAGTAGTTATCCGATTGTCTCCATTGTCGGAACAGATTGCCGTCATCCATCATTTTACATATACTGGGCATACGAATCTAATTCTTACGAACACAGGAGGAACAATGGCCGAAATCGACTATACATTCGGCAAAGATATTGACTGGTCCTATGAGGAAGCCCTTGAGAAAGTCCCACCGATACTGAAAGACGAAGGATTCGGGGTTTTGACGGAGATTGATGTTAAGGGGACGCTGAAAGAAAAGCTTGATGTCGATTTCAAGAAATACAAGATACTCGGCGCATGCAATCCCAAGCTCGCCTACACGGCATTCCAGAATGATCTTGAGATTGGCGCACTGTTGCCCTGCAATGTGATAGTCTACGAGCAACCGGACGGCAGGACCCGTGTGGCTATAGCCGATCCGATGCAGATAATGCAGATTTCGGGAAACGAGGCTCTCGCCGAGATCGCGACCGAAGCCAGGGAGCGCCTCCAGAGTGCGCTCGAAAAGATTGGTTGATACTCCCACTGCACCAGATGAAGCCGATATACCTCGATCACAACGCGACGACTCCGGTTGATCGCGTGGTTGCAGATGCGATGATGCCGTACCTTGCGGAGGAGTTCGGTAATCCATCCAGCGGCCATCCATACGGACTGCGTACGCGTGCTGCTGTCGAAACTGCGCGCGGGCAGGTTGCGGGTATGCTCGGCTGCCTGCCGGAAGAAATTACGTTTACGAGCGGCGGCACCGAGGCCAATAATCACGCGATCCGCGGTTATGTTATCAAATACAGGGATCGCGGGAATCATATCATAACATCCCAGATCGAGCATCCGGCAGTGCTCGAGGTTTGTGAATACCTCGAGGAGCATGGTTTTTCAGTAACGTACCTTCCGGTCGATCAGTACGGAATGATCAGTCTGGACGCACTTGCCAACGCGATCCGTAACGAGACCATACTGATCACTATCATGCTCGCGAACAACGAGGTCGGCACGATTCAACCTATAACAGAGATAGCGGAGGTGGCGGCGGGGCGCGAGATAGCGCTTCATACGGATGCGGCTCAGGCTATCGGGAAGATTCCGGTGGAAGTCGATGCTCTCGGCGTAGATATGCTCTCGATTGCGGGGCACAAGTTGTATGCGCCGAAAGGGATCGGGGCATTATATGTCAAGAGTGGTGTCGATCTCGAGAAATTCATGTTGGGAGCTGACCATGAATCCAATCGTCGAGCCGGAACCGAAAATGTGCTCGAAATTGTCGGACTCGGGAAGGCGTGCGAACTGGTTAACGCGAATATTCAAGGCTACGCCCGCAACATGCGTCGGACCCGCGACAAGCTCCAGTTGAGACTGACTGAATCGTTCCCAAGTGCTTCGGTGAACGGTCACCCGGAGCATCGTCTGCCGAACACGCTGAGCATCTCTTTCCCCGGTATCGAGGCGAACCAGATAATTTCGGAGGCGACCGGTGTCGCCATATCTGCGGGGGCCGCGTGTCATTCGGATGTGGTCGAGATGTCGCATGTTTTGAAGGCGATGGGACTGCCGGAGGAGACCGCGATGGGCACGCTGAGGATATCTACCGGGAGGAGCACTACCGATAACGAGGTGGATAGAGCTTTCGAGGAGCTCTCTCATGTCGTCTCGCGATTGTCCGGCGGTGTACGGGAGATCGCTGTAGAATCGCACGAGGGGATCAGGCTCACTCGGTACACGCAGGGTCTCGGGTGCGCGTGCAAACTGAGGCCGCAGTTGCTGGAAGAAATTCTCCGTTCGATTCCCGCGCCGAACGATTCGAATGTGATGGTAGGTACGGAGACTGCAGATGATGCTGCGGTGTATCGAATTACTGATGACATTGCCATCGTTCAGACTGTTGACTTCTTTACACCGGTCGTGGATGACCCGTACGAATTCGGGCAGATAGCCGCAGCAAATTCCCTCAGCGATGTGTATGCGATGGGGGCGAAGCCGGTCTTTGCGCTGAGCGTAGTAGGGTTTCCGTCGAATCGTTTGCCCATATCGGTCCTGAACGAGATACTCCAAGGCGCGCACGACAAGGCGGCCGAAGCCGGAGTCAGTATCATCGGAGGTCACACGATCGATGATGTCGAACCAAAATACGGCCTTGCAGTCACGGGAACGGTTCATCCGAATCGTGTCTGGTTGAATTCCGGAGCGAAGCCGGGCAATGCAGTGATTCTCGGGAAGCCTATTGGTACCGGAATACTCTCGACTGCGCTGAAGCGCGGGGTTCTGAGCGAGGAGAATAGAAAGACGCTGATCGAGCAAATGGCAAGCCTTAATGACAAGGCGGCGCGCATTCTTGCCGAATACGATGTGCACGCCTGCACCGATGTCACCGGATTTGGTCTGCTCGGGCATCTTCACGAGATGACTCAGGCAAGCGGAGTTGAGGTAGAGATCGAATCGAGTGCGGTTCCGATCATGTCGGGCGCTCGTGAACACGCAGCGAGCGGCATCATCCCCGGCGGCACAGAAGCGAACGTGCGCTTCCTGGAGAACAAGGTATCCTGGACGAGCGGTATTGGCAGAACCGTTAAAGTATTGATGTGCGATGCGCAAACGTCCGGCGGGCTGCTCGCGGCCGTTGAGAGCGACATAGCAGAGGAGGTTTCTCGAAGGATTCAGGCTGAGACCGGAATGCGCGCATCGGTGATCGGACGGGTTGTAGGGAAGGGCACTGGAAGGACATTGGTTCTCTAACCTATAGACATATCGGAATACAAAAAGGCCGGAGATTTCTTCTCCGGCCTTTCGCTATTCGTGCAGCGTACGTGTAGACTATTCCTGCTTATCCTTCTGCTTGATAACTTCGGGCTCTTTCTGCTCTTCGCCTTCCTCGGCAGCCTCGGCGCCTTCGCCTTCCTCGCCCTCTTCGCCTTCCTCGGCTTCCTCTTCTTCGACGACGGCTTTGACAATAGTCGGTGCGGAGACGGTTACCATTGTGCGCTGCGGTTCTGTGAGAACCTCGTACTTCTCCATCTCCAGATCGCCGGCGTGGATTGTGTCCCCGATCTCGAGATTGGTGACATCCACCTCGATAAAGTCATCGATGTCTGTCGGCAGACACGACACCATGATCTCTCTGCGCACGATAGCGAGCACGCCACCCTGCGACTTCACGCCAACCGGTGTTCCAACGATCTTGATCGGGATGTTGATCTCCAGCTTCTTATCGAGAGCCACCTGCAGCAGGTCAATATGTACGATGCTGCCATCGACCGGCTCTCTCTGCACCTGCTTCACGAGTGCCTTGTATGGCTTGTCGCCGTTACCGTCAAGGTAGACATCGAGAAGGATATTGTTCGATTTCGCGTCGCGAAAGATCTTCGCGATATCCTTCTCACTGATCGTGATGTGCCTGGTATCGAGCTCGGGACCATAGAGGATTCCGGGCAGCAGACCAGCGGCACGGTATCGTCGCGCCGGCCCCTTGCCGATCTCCTCGCGCAGTCCAACCTTCAACTCATTCGCTTTCACTGTATTCTCCTTTTATATTTTAATCGAAGAGTATTGAAATGGATTCTCTATTGGATATCCGGCGGATCGCCTCGCCGAACAGCTGAGCAGTGTATATTATCTCTATCTTCGGAGAAAGTTCCCGCTTGCGCAAGTCGATACTGTCAGTGATTATGAGCTTCTTGATAGGTGACTTGTCGATCCGCTCCATGGCGTTTCCGGAGAGGAGACCATGCGTGCAGCAGGCGTAAACCTCGGCGGCGCCATGATCGACTGCTGCGCGCGCAGCATCAGTCAGCGTACCGCCGGTATCGCAGATATCATCGCGGATGATCGCAACCTTGCCCTGCACATCACCGATCACATTCACAACCTCGGACTTATTTACATCCGTGCGCCGCTTGTCAATTATTGCGAGTCCGCAGTGAAGTTTGCTTGCAAACGATCGTACCATTTTGACTCCGCCAATATCCGGCGACAGCATTACAGTATTCTCACTGTCTATAGGGATCTGCATCGTCTTGAATGCGCTCAGAAATACCGGATTCGCGAAAAGGTGATCGGAGGGGATGTCGAAAAAGGCCTGCAACTGAGGTGCGTGCAGATCGAGCATTACAACGCGGTCCGCACCGGCAGTTGATATGAGATTCGCGACAAGCTTGGCTGTGATACCCACCCTCGGGCGGTCCTTTCTGTCCTGGCGACCATAGCCGTAATACGGGATCACTGCAGTTACAGTCTCCGCCGAGGCTCGCTTTGCAGTTTCGATGAGCATCAGGAGCTCGAGGATATTTTCCGCCGGTGGATTCGTGGCCTGAACAATGAATACATTCGCGCCGCGGATGTTCTCTGTCACCTGAACACGAACCTCCCCATCCACGAAGTCTGTAAACTCAGTCTGAGTGAGTTCAGTACCGAGATAGTCGGAGATCCTGTGTGAGAGGGGCTGATTTGCCCGCCCGGATATAACCTTGATCGGTCCTGGCATAAGTTAGTCCACTCCTCGAAATTGTCGCAACAAGTCAGTAAATATATCGAAAAACGGCCCAAATGCAACCGAAAAATGGACAACTTACGCGCTTGACTTGTGATCCCCGGAGAGTTAGAATTGGCGTTAACATTAACTTTCACATCACTGGAGGACTTGATGAAAAAGGCTTTGATTTCAATATTGGCTTTGTTTATGATCCCGGCGTTTGCAGCCGGGGAGAGCACGCTGTTCCCCGACTCCGCCTATCTGCCGGACATTGAAACGTTTATGCAGATCGGGTGGTCGGCTGACGGCTCGATTTCGCGCGATGGAGAGACAATTCTGTTTATAACCTCATTCACCGAGGCGAACCAGCTATTCCGTCTCACCGATGAAGGATGGCCGTACCAGCTCACTTTCTTCAAGGACGGGATCGACTGGTATGTCCCCTCGCACAACTCCGAGCATGCGATCATTGGCGGCTCTGTTGGAGGCGATGAGGACAGCCAGTTGTACCTTCTCGATCTAAGAACCGGACGACTGAGACAGCTTACCGACAGTCCTGACGTGCGGTACGGCAGCGTTGTCTGGTCCTGGGACGATGAGATCATCTATTTCCGCTCGAACAAGCGTAACGGCACCGACTTCGAGATCTGGAAGATGGATTTGACCGAGGGCGACGAGGTTCTCGTGCAGGGGAAGGCCGGGTATAATGGACCCGCAGCACTGACAAAGGACGCGAAGCACCTGTTGACTTACACCTACACTTCAAACACAGACAACAATTACTACCTCCTCGATCTTGCGACCGGTGAGGAAACGCTTCTCACTCCGCATGAGGGAGACGCGCTCTTCCACTCTTTCAATTTGACGCCGGACTATACCGAGGCGTATCTGGTGACCAATTACAACGAAGATGGTATAGCCCGTCTCGCCAGGATGGACATTGCGACAAGAGAGATCACATTCCTCGATACAGATTCGAAGTGGGGTTATGAGGGCGCCGGGCTTTCAGAAGACGGGAACTACCTCTTCTGGCTTGTGAATGAGGACGGATACTCGGTTCCGTACCTTCAGGATCTGACAACGGGTGATATGCTTCCCACCCCGCCGTTACAGGGCCTCTATTCCGGCGGCTGGATGACTGAGAACGGCAAGATTCTCTTTGGATTCAACTCGTCCACCAAGGCTCCTGATATCTGGCTTTGGGACTGGAATACGAAAGAGCTGCGGAGGGTCACACATTCGAGCTATGCCGGAATCGACCCCGACATATTTAGTGACCCGGAGCTGATTCGGTACGAGTCGTTTGATGGTCTCGAGATTCCCGCATTCCTGTATCTGCCTCCGGGATATGAGAGCGGCAAAATCCCGTTCATTATTCATGCGCACGGAGGCCCTGAAAGCCAATACAGGCCGTCGTTCTCGCGCCATTTCACATATCTGATGCAGAACGGCTACGGTATTCTTGCTGTCAACCCGCGCGGGTCATCGGGCTACGGCAAAGAATACATGGATTTGGACAATTACAAGAAGCGCCTTGACTCGGTGAAAGACTATGCCTGGGGTGCGAAATGGCTCATCAGGAACGGATACACCGAAGAGAGCATGCTTGGCATCAAGGGGGGCTCGTACGGCGGCTATATGGTCATGGCATCGCTCACAGAGTATCCGAATCTGTATCGCGCAGGACTGAACAGCGTGGGAATAGTCAATTTCGTGACCTTCCTCGAAAACACTCGGGCATACAGAAGATCCCTCCGTGAGGCGGAGTATGGCCCCCTCGAGGACTCGACGTTCCTCGAGTCGATCAGCCCGATCCACAAGGTAGATAGAATCAAGGCCGCGCTGTTTGTGCAGCATGGGGAAAACGATCCGCGCGTTCCGGTCGACGAGGCCCGGCAGATCATCTCCGCGATGGAGGCACAGGGCGGCGAGGTCGATTTTGTGATCTACCCCGACGAGGGACACGGCATCGGCAAACTCTCGAACCGCCTGGATTTCTACCGCCAGATGGTCGATTTCTTCAATCAGTATTTGAAGACCGAGTCGAGGAATTAGACCGAGACTGAGATTAGAAAAGAGGCGGAGCTTCGGCCCCGCCTTTTTTCATTGTCTTGACCGAAACCGAGGGATGAATCGGCGCGTTCAATACTATTGGATTGAATACTTTTGGTTGACTACTTTAATAAGTGTGGCTAAAGTCCATATTAGCGGTACAATTGGCTCCGCCGCTTTCCGGAGGTATAGATGATGAAGAGAATAGTGGTAGCACTACTGATAGTAGTGCTCTTTGCTACGACTGTCCGGACGGGCGAGAATGATCGTGTGACCGTTCTCGACATAGAGACCCCAATCGGCCCCATCACGGTTAAGCTCATCGATCGAGCCATCGAAGAGGCCGAAGACAACGGCTCGGAGGCTCTGATCATTCGTCTCAACACGCCCGGCGGACTCACTAATTCCACGTGGCGCATAACGACTGCGATGTTGAATGCCGATGTGCCCGTAGTCGTGCATGTCTGGCCATCCGGCGCCCGCGCCGGATCCGCGGGAGTTTTCATCACATACGCAGCGCACATAGCGGCAATGGCAACCGGCACAAATATCGGCGCTGCCACACCGGTACAGATGGAAGGTGAGATGGACTCCGCGATGGCAAAGAAGGTGACCAATGATGCCGTCGCGAATCTTAGATCTATAGCAGAGAAACGAGGCCGCAATCAGGCCTGGGTGGAGCGCGCGATTCGGGACGGTGAGTCGATACAATCGTCCGACGCTCTCGATTCCAACGTAGTCGACCTGATCGCGGATGACATGGATGATTTGCTTTCGAAGATCGACGGTATGGTGGTTGTGCTGAAGGAGGATTCGGTTACGCTGCAGACGAAAGACGCACGGACGATTGCGATAGAACGAACTTTCCAGGAGGAATTCCTCGAAATAATATCGAACCCCAATATCGCCTTCATTCTGTTTACGCTAGGTTCACTTGGACTGGCGATGGAACTCTATAATCCGGGGGCCATAGTGCCCGGTGTCGTGGGCGGAATATGCATCATTCTGGCGTTTTTCTCTCTCCAGACGCTCCCGATCAACTATTCGGGTATTGCGCTTATAATCTTCGCCGTCATACTGTTTTTGCTCGAGATCAAGGTCCCCTCATACGGGATTCTCTCGATCGGAGGAGTGATATCTCTTATCCTGGGAGGTATATTCTTGATAGATTCACCTGCACCATATCTACAGGTATCAAAGAGCGTGATCATCTCGGTCGCGGTCTTCTCGGCGCTGTTCATAGTCTTTGTGTTGCGATATGTTGTCAAGGCGCAGCGCAGCAAGGTGACGACCGGCAATGAGGGAATGGTCGGCTTGAGTGGCAAAGTTAAGGAGAAGATTGATCCTGAGGGAATGGTCTATGTTGCCGGAGCCTTGTGGAAAGCGACCGCTGATCAGCCGCTTGAGAAGGGCGAGATGGTAGTCGTGACTGAGGTCGATGGCATGTCTGTCAAAGTTGAGAAGAAAAACTGACAAGAGAGGAGGAAATAGATGGGAGCAGGAACATTTCTTCTGCCCGCCATAATTCTCGCATTCTTCATTCTGGTAAACGCCATACGTATTCTGAAGGAGTACGAGCGTGGCGTAGTCTTCAGGCTCGGAAGAGTAATCGGCATTAAGGGACCGGGGCTGATCCTGCTTATTCCGCTGGTGGATAAGATGGTCAAGGTTCCTCTGCGAACCGTCACTATGGATGTCCCGTCGCAGGATGTAATCACCAGGGATAACGTGACCGTGAAAGTAAATGCTGTTATCTACTTCGCCGTAATGGACTCCAACAGGGCGGTCATCAACGTGGAGGACTACCTGTATGCAACCTCGCAGATAGCGCAGACCACGCTGCGATCGGTTCTCGGCGAGGTCGATCTCGACGATCTGCTCTCGAATCGCGAGCAGATAAACCAGAAACTCCAGGAAATAATCGATGACCAGACGGAACCATGGGGGATCAAGGTATCTGTGGTTGAGGTCAAGAATGTCGATATACCGGAGCAGATGACGAGAGCGATTGCCCGTCAGGCGGAAGCCGAACGAGAGAGGCGCGCGAAGGTTATCCATGCCGACGGTGAATACCAGGCAGCGCAGAGGCTCGCCGATGCCGCCGAGATACTGTCGAAGCAGGGCGCTGCGGTTCAGCTCAGATATCTTCAGACCCTGACCGAGATTGCATCCGAGAAGAACTCGACGGTCGTATTCCCGATACCGATCGAATTGTTCAAGGGTCTGATAGACTCTGTGGGGGGCAAGAATAAGTCCGAAGAGTAGTGGACTTAGCTCGAGAGAAGGAAAAATAAAAGGCACGCCGTTTGGCGTGCCTTTCTGCATTGGTACGTAAACTTCTCAACCTGCGCAGAGTTAGAATCCTCCCACGAATCCTGTCACGATTCTAACTTCTTCGTGATTGAAGTCGTAGGTCACTTCACCGGTCAATCGAAGGTTCGTTCGAAGCATATATCCGATGTGTGCGGTCCCCGTGCGGTATTTGAGGTGATCGTAGTCGGAATCTACCCAGTTGACGAGCCCGACAAGATACACGGGGCTTCGCTGGCCTTTTGGTGTGATTATCGCTTCAGCCATCACCCCGCGCGTTTCCACTTTCTCCGCATCGTCAAGCCCCGTGAATAGCGGATCGGAGTCGCGTCGTTCGAGAAACTGCCCGTTGACCTCGATAAACTTGCCGTCGCCCACGGAAGCGTCACCGCCGATATACCAAACTTCGTTATCGGCATCTGATTCCTCCCTGCCCCAGTAGCCGAACGCGCCAACGCGTCCGTACTCGGTGACATCCTGTGATATGCGACCGGCGAAGCACTTGTACTTGTCGTCGTCATACACAAGGTAGCTGTCAGCCTCTGAGAGGCCGTTACCGTTGACGATCTCCGCTATTACATCCGGCCCGTTTTCGAAACCGTATGTCAGCATGATGCCGCGATCGTAAGCGAGGCTTACCCGGGATTCACCTACGGATGTCTTGTATATCTGGTAGTCTTCATACGTCAGGCGCAACTCGCGCTTGAACAATGGATCCGAAACCTGAAATTGTCCCAGATAGACGTCGAGCTCAGAATCAAAGAGATTGTTGAACATCAGGTAGGCGTCCTCGACTCCCGCTATCTCGCCATGTTCGCTGAAATAGAAGTAGAAGTAATACGCGAGATCATCGGCGAGCGAGCCTCCCGAAAGCAACTTCAGAATGTATGGCGACGACAAGTCGACGTTCCTGTCTGTCCTGCTTTCGTACTTCAGGAAGCCATCCATCCGGACTGCGATCGGGAACTCACGGATAAGTGAGAGGTCTTCGTCACCCGTGTCCACGTAATACCTCGGAGCATCCTGATCCTTCAGTACGAATCCGTTTCCGGCAAAATCATCGCCGTACGGTTTCAATCTTGGGGTTGGCTCGTGGCAGGTCCAGCATGACATGCGGTATTTGCGTGCAAAAGCCGGTATGGCCTCGGCGGATTGGGTGTCGGCTATGAAGGAAACAGCAATCGCGCCGAGTACGATTGTCGCTGTTATGAAGCACGTCAGTGTTCGTCTCATTCGAATCTCCTTGCTAATTTCTATCCCTGTTCTATGGCAGTACCTCTATCTCCGTAGAGTGTGTGTTCACGACTACGACCTCGGCCTCCTCATCGGGCACCTCGAGAAATTCCGCTACCGGTGCTACCAGCTTCTGGTAATTCAGCGTGGCCGTCACGGTCATCTTGCCCGGTGCTGCCTCGAAGGGTAGATCGAATGTGAATGTCTCGAGTTTGGTCTCACGCGGCCCGATGCGATAGTCGACGCCGAGTGACTTCGTATTCCACTGCATGATCGTCATTCGCCCCTGCGGATCGAAGTAGGGCATGCGGTATATGCGATCCCCGACCGGGATACCGTCTCGCTGCACGCCCTCGAAGTCGGGATCGTCGAATGCTATTCCCATATCCTGATATGCGAGGACCGAATCGCCGATCGTATACTCCTCACCATCGAAACCCTTCTTGTCGACAGGCAGATGATAGGTATGTCCATCCGCATCTTTCGCCTCGACATGCAGCCAGACTATGCGGTCTTCAACGGATCCCGTTGGAAATTTGTGACCTGTCTTCTGGTTGAACAGCGCCAGTGTGAACCTGACAGTTCCGCCGGGTTCCACTTCCCTGATGTCCGGGTGGATTCGAAGCTCGATAGTGCCCGCAATCTTTCCGGGATCGTGCGCGCCGTGAAAGAGATGCTGACGGACATCGGGGTACTCGTTACCCATCTGTGCGGAGACGCCGGGAGCATACGTCATATGGCAGTCGTGGCACCTCACATCCTCCACCGCGTAGGGTCCGTCTTTCCATTCGAGATGCGTGGATTTGACCCAGATGCCATACGGGCTCTGCTCGTTATGACACGTGCCACAGAATTCGGCATCATCGAGGAAGTCGGACTTGACCATATCATGCGCAGGTGATTCGCCGGTCGATCTCGGGCCATATTTCTTGTCGCCCGGTTCACTGACCCAGTTGTAGTTGTACGGTGTGTCGCCCACGAATCCGGTTATTGTGTGGCAGACCTCGCACGAGACCGATTCGTTGGCGCGGCTGCCCTCCTCCGGTTTGGGCGGCGGAACATCGCCGGAAAGAAATGCGAGCGGCGAATGACAGCCGTTGCAGCCAGCCTTGACCCCCGCAACCACTGTGTCTCTCTCCGCGTGCGGTACGGCGAGTTTGAAATACTCGATCTCATCCCAGTGATGGGTATACGCCTGCGACATCATAGCCTGCTCCCACTGTCGGTAGAGATCGATGTGGCACGAAGTCCCACAATACCTGGGCGTGTCGTAGTCATCATACGATCTCGTGCCGAGAGCGGCATCGCCTGCGTGTGGAAATCCCGTCTCATCCTCCGCAACTGCACCACCGGAAACAATGACGAAAATGCCGAGCAGGATCGCCATCGCCGTAAAGCCCGCAGATGCGAGTGGATGCATTTTGATTTTGGAGATCATCGGAGTCCTTTCCGATTGTAGTAAGTGAAAGTATTCACAAAGTTGAGTTAAGCCGACACGAGCTGTCGGCCTCTCGCTGGAAAGGTAGCGTAAGCGCAAGCTGCTGTCAAGCAATATGTTGCGGTCTCTATATGTGAAAAAGTACATGGGCGATAACCGGTTTGGGTCGACGCAACAACAAGACTTAATGTGTATTGTTTTGTGGGAACTCGTTCGCCGGTCGGATGTTTCGAGACGTATCCGCCGAAACTGGACCAAATCACGCTCTTTATTGTTGATCTGAGCCTGAGGCGGAGTAGTTTCTTTTCTATCTTTTGGCAAGTCACTGGCAGTAAACGTTGAAGACGAAGGAGAGGACAATGCCGGTCACTAAAGAAGATATTCTGCGTGAAATCCACGATAACCAGGTCAAGTATATCCGGCTCTGGTTTACTGATATTCTCGGTCAGCTAAAAGGGATGACTATTACTCGAAGCGAGATCGAGAATGTCCTTGAAATGGGGCAGGGTTTCGATGGTTCCTCAATCGAGGGATTCGTTCGTATCGAGGAATCGGACCTGATGGCCCGTCCCGATCTCGAGACATTTTGCGTGTTTCCGTGGGACCTCGGCGGTGAACGGGTCGCCATGATGTTCTGCGACATTGAGAACCCGGATGGGACCCCGTACGCGGGCGATCCGAGGTGGTGTCTCAGGCGCAATCTGAAGCGTGCCACCGAGAAGAAGCTGACCTTCTACACAGGCCCGGAGCTCGAGTATTTCTACTTCCGCAGCAGCGACAACCCGGAGACTATGGACACCGGCGGTTATTTCGACTATTCGACAGTCGACGAGGGTGTCCGTCTGCGCAAGAAGACGGTGAAATTCCTCGAGCAGGTGGGCATTCCGGTGGAGTGCTCTCATCACGAGGTTGCGAACAGTCAGCATGAGATCGATCTGCAGTATCAGGAAGCGCTCAAGATGGCTGATTCCGTGCAGGTCTATCGTCTGATAGTCAAAGAAGTCGCACAGCATGCGGGCTATTATGCCACGTTCATGCCCAAGCCGCTATTCGGGCAGAATGGGAACGGCATGCACACGCACCAGTCGCTCTTCAATGGTAACAAGAATATATTCTTCGCCCCGGACACCGAATACAACCTGTCCGACGACGCCAGGCACTATATGGCGGGGCTTTTGCGTCATATACGCGAATTCACGCTCGTGACCAACCAGTGGGTCAATTCGTACAAGCGTCTCGTGCCTGGCTATGAGGCGCCGTGCTATGTTACGTGGGGTCGCCGCAACCGCTCGTCACTGATACGCGTCCCTATGTACCGCGTCGGGAAAGAAAAGGCTACGAGAATCGAGCTGCGCAGTCCCGATCCGGCCTGCAATCCGTATCTTGCATTTGCGGTCATGCTCGCCGCCGGCCTGGACGGTATGGAGAAGAAGTATCCGCTTTCGGAACCGGTCGAACAGAACATTTTCCATATGTCCCCGGATGAGATAGAGAAGAGAGAATTCGAGGTTCTGCCGGATACGCTCGAGAATGCGGTACGAATCGCAAGAGAATCGGAATGGCTAAAGGAAACGTTGGGCGAGCACATCTTCACCACTCTCATTGCCAATAAAGAGGTCGAGTGGGAGGGATACCGGACGCATGTCTCACGGTACGAGCTTGACACTTATCTGCCGATGCTGTAAACTCGGTTCATGAGTCTATTCCGGTTTTCCGCGCGAGAAATCCGCGACAAAACACTGAATCTTGATATTGACCCGATTGAGACGGCGGAAGTGTTCGTCAATACCGCCGTCTCGAACCGGGAGCGCCTGAACGCCTTCATCTCATTCACACCCGATCTTGCTATAGAATCTGCGAAGAGAGTGAGGGAGCTCCTTGGCAGGAAGGGGAAGGTAGGGCCGCTCGCTGGGGTGCCAATCGCTATCAAGGACAATATGTGCCTGCGCGGTTATCCGACAACGTGCGGCTCACGGATTCTCTCCGAATTCATGTCTCCATACAGCGCAACAGTCGTGGATTGTCTGATCGATGCGGGCGCGATAATAATCGGCAAGACCAACATGGACGAATTCGCGATGGGTTCGACGAACGAGACATCGTGGTTTGGCCCGTGTCGAAATCCGATCGATCTTGACTACTCACCGGGCGGCTCATCCGGCGGGTCTGCGGCATCCGTAGCCGCCATGGAATGTCCGCTCGCGCTCGGTTCGGATACCGGCGGTTCGATTCGTCAGCCGGCAGCGCTCTGCGGTATGGTTGGGCTGAAGCCGACTTACGGCACGGTGTCACGATACGGACTCGTTGCGTATGCCTCCTCGCTGGATCAGATCGGACCGATTGCGCGAAATGTGGAGGATGCAGCCCTTCTTTTCGAGGCTATTTGCGGGAGAGACGAGCGCGATTCTATGTCCGTCGACTATTCGTTCCGATACGATCCGTCCCTTCCAAATGATCTTAGAGATGTTACTGTCGGCGTCCCGCGTGAATATATCGAAGGCGCGGACAGCGATGTTGCCGGAGAATTTGATCGTACTCTGGATGTGCTCGGCGCTCTCGGCTGCGATATGCGAGATATAGAGTTGCCGGATGTGCGGGAAGTTGTCGCAGCGTATTATATCATCGCGATGGCCGAAGCCTCCTCCAATCTGGCGCGATATGACGGCGTCCGGTATGGCCATCGAGTCGCGGATGCTGCGACGTTGGATGAGATGTACAACGGCTCGCGCTCGGAGGGGTTTGGTGCTGAGGTGAAGCGACGGATAATGCTCGGGACGTACGTTCTCTCTGCCGGCTACTACGACAAGTACTACCAGCGCGCGAGAGATATGAGGGACAGTGTGACCGCGCGGGTTGGACAGCTATTCAAACAGATGGATATTATAGCACTGCCGACTTCTCCGAAATCGGGGATTCGTCTGGGAGAAATTCAAGATCCAATTTCGATGTACCATGCTGATATATACACGGTACTGGTCAATTTCATCGGAACGTGCGCGATCTCTATACCTTGTGGACGCGGTGAAAACGGTATGCCGGTTGGATTTCAACTTGTCGGAAGGCCGTTCGACGAGAATTCGATCTTGCGGGTAGCTACACGGCTCGAGGCCGAACTGGGATATCAGAACTGCGTGGAGCGGGCTGATGAGTGATTTCGTTCCCACAATCGGACTCGAAATTCACGCGCAGCTATTGACGGGATCGAAGATGTTTTGCGGCTGCTCGACCGAGTTCGGCGCGGATCCGAACACGCAGACATGCCCGGTCTGTCTGGGCCTGCCGGGTGCGCTTCCGGTCGTGAACCAGCGGGCTGTAGATTTCGCGATCCGGATGATAGAAGCTGTGGGCGGAAATGTGGCCCGCGAGTCTGTCTTCGCGCGCAAGAACTACTTTTATCCCGATCTTCCGAAAGGCTACCAGATCTCGCAGTACGACCGCCCAATCGGCAGAGGCGGCGAGGTGTTATTGTACATGGGCGACGAAAAGCGGGCCATCGCACTAACGCGAATTCATCTCGAGGAGGACGCGGGCAAATCGGTGCATGTTCCCGGAGCGGATCATTCGCTGGTCGATCTCAACCGGTGTGGAGTGCCGCTGATTGAGATTGTCTCGGAACCTGTGATCGGAAGCCCGGAAGAAGCCTGTGAATACATGGTTGCACTGCGGCGGCTTGTTCAATATCTCGGAATCTGCTCGGGGGATATGGAGAAGGGAGCGTTTCGGTGCGATGCGAATGTATCAGTTCATAGGCGCGACAGCGAAATGCCCGGGACGAAAGTCGAGTTGAAGAATCTGAACTCGTTTAAGTTCGTGCAGAAAGCGCTCGAGTTCGAAATTGCTCGACAGATCGAGCTTCTGTCGCATGACAGCGCTGTGGTGCACGAAACCCGGCTCTACAATGAGTCACAGAAGGTTACTATCCCGATGCGATCCAAAGAGGAGGCTAACGACTATCGCTACTTCCCCGAACCGGATATTCCACCGCTTCGGGTAACCGGCGAGATGGTCTCGCGCGCGAAACCGGAAATGCCCGAACTGCCGCATGAGAAGTTCGAGCGGTTTGTCTCCGAGCACGGGATACCACGATGTGACGCGAGTATCTTGATCGACAGCCGGGAACTGGCGGATTACTACGAGGAGACGGCGCGTCATGTCGAGAATCCATCGCGGGCGTCGAGCTGGATTCTCACGGAAGTTCTGGCGGTTCTGAGAGATCGCGGAATGCCGATATCCGAGTTTCCGGTCGAGGCCAGGCGGCTGGGCGAACTGCTGAATGCGGTGGAAGACGAGACGATTTCTGGAAAAATCGCCAAGGAAGTATTCGCCGAGATGATCGAATCGGGCAGCTCACCGCTCGAGATTGTAAAGAAGCGGGGTTTGGGGCAGATTTCCGATCCGGAGGAACTATCGAAAATAATCTCGGATATTGTTGACAGAGAGACCGAAAATGTGAAATTATACCGGTCAGGCAAAACCGGCCTTCTGGGCCATTTTGTCGGTCAGGTAATGAGGGTGACGAAGGGCAGAGCAAATCCGAGGGTTACGAACGAGATTTTGAGGAAGTACCTCGATGAAGGCTAAGCTCAACGTCGCCGTTTTGATATCCGGTGGCGGAACCAATCTTCAATCTCTAATCGATTCTGCAGGCGATCCCGACTATCCTGCACGGATTGCCGTGGTGGTCTCGAGCTCGAAGAAGGCGTACGGCCTCACGCGTGCGGAAAACGCCGGGATTCCGGGTCTCGTGATACGCAAGAAGGATTTCGACTCTCGGGAGGAGTACACGACCCGGCTCCTCGACGTGCTGAAAGAACACAATACCGATGTTATTTGTCTTGCCGGCTATCTCAAGCTAATTCCGCCCGAGGTGGTGAAGGCATACCGGGACCGTATACTGAACATTCACCCTGCATTGCTGCCGAAGTTCGGCGGCAAGGGGATGTACGGCCTCCGGGTTCATCAGGCGGTGCTGGAAGCCGGTGAGAAGGTTTCCGGACCCACGGTCCACATAGTTGACGAAATCTATGACAATGGTGAGATACTCGCGCAGAGAGAGGTGCCCGTGATCCCCGGCGAAGATCCGGAGAGTCTGCAGAAACGGGTCCTCGAGCAGGAGCACAGGGTGTACCCCGAGGTGCTTGGAAGAATCTGCGAGGAAATTCAAAGTGACAAGAGGTGATTTGATGGCAGAGGATAAGTGGGAATTCGAACTGAGCGGATTAGACAAATTCGCGCGGGGCAAAGTCCGCGAGATATATGATCTCGGTGACAAACTGCTGTTCATTGCGTCAGACAGGATTTCGGCTTTCGACGTAGTGCTTCCGACTCCGATTCCGGGCAAAGGAAGCGTGTTGACATCGATCTCCAAATTCTGGTTCGATTATCTGGCTGATATCGTGCGTAACCACTTCGTGACGACCGATCCGGACGAGTATGTCGAAAACTTTCAGCAGTATCGCGAGATGCTCTACGGCCGGTCTATGGTTGTCGAGAAGTGCAAACGGCTCGATGTCGAGTGTATAGTGCGCGGCTATATCTCTGGTTCGCTCTGGAAAGCATACTCCAAAGAGATTGAGGATTCGTTCGGACCATTAGAGATCAACGGAATCGAATTCCCGGAGAATCTCCGCGAGTCGGACAAGCTTCCGGAGCCGATCTTCACGCCGTCCACAAAAGCCGAATCCGGCCATGACGAAAACATATCGTTTGCGGAGATGTGCGAGATCACGGGTGAGGAGACCGGTAAGAAGCTCCGCGAAATTTCGATTTCGCTCTACAAGAAAGCATCGGAGTATGCTCGCGACCGAGGTATCATTATCGCTGACACGAAGTTCGAGTTCGGATTCAAGGACAACGAGATCGTCCTGATCGATGAGGTCCTTACTCCGGATTCATCCCGTTTCTGGCCTGCCGATGATTATGAGTCTGGCAGGGCACAGAAAAGCTTCGACAAGCAGTTCGTACGAGACTGGCTCAAGGAATCCGGGTGGGACAAGACCCCGCCGGGACCGGAACTGCCCACGGATATTGTTAAGAAGACGGCCGAGAAATACCAAAGAGCACTGGAGATTCTGACGGCCTGAATCGACACAGAGGTGAAGCATGGAAGCAAGTGACAAGAAATCGATGAACATAAGACGTGCGCTGATCAGCGTTTCGGATAAGACCGGAATTGTGGAATTTGCGGAGAAGCTCTCCGAGATGGGTGTGGAGATAATCTCCACCGGCGGCACGAAGAAAATGCTCAAGGATGCCGGTGTTCAGGTTGTACCGATATCGTCGTTTACGGGCGCGCCGGAGATGCTCGATGGTCGTGTGAAGACCCTGCATCCGGCGGTGCATGGGGGGATACTCTTTAAGCGCGACGACGAAAAGCACTGTAAGCAGATCGCAGAGCACGATATGAAGCCGATAGATATGATTGTAGTTAATCTCTATCCGTTCGAGGAGACACTTGCGCGCAAGGGTGCAACCGAGGAAGAGATTATCGAGAATATTGATATCGGGGGACCGTCCATGGTCCGATCGGCGGCCAAGAACCACAAGGATGTCGTTGCGGTAACCAACCCGAATCAGTACTCGAAAGTCCTGAAGGAGATGGCCGCGAACGACGGCGAGGTATCGTACGAGACAAGATTCGACCTCGCAAGGCAGGCGTTCAAGCTAACTGCTAGGTACGACGCGCTGATAGCGGGCTATTTCGCGCGGCAGAAAAAAGACAAGGCGGAGAGCCTTCCGGACACCTTCAAGCCGGAATTCGCACGCCAGAGCAGCCTCCGCTACGGAGAGAACCCGCATCAGGAAGCCGCGATTTACTCGCTGACCGGCCGCAGCGGGCCATCGCTTGTCGATGCCGAGGTGCTTTCGGGCAAAGAGCTTTCGTACAACAATTACGTCGACATAGAGGCGGTGCTCGATATGATCCTCGATTTCGAGGAGCCGTTCGCATGCGTGGTCAAACACACAAATCCGTGCGGTGCGGCGATTGCAGACACACCGGCCGAAGCCTATAAGCGTGCGCTGGAGTCTGATCCGATGTCGGCGTATGGCTCTATCATCGGCGTGAACCGGTTCGTGGATATGGAAACCGCTAAGTTGTTGCACGAGACTCAGTTCGTGGAATGTGTGCTCGCGCCGGGCTACTCCGATGAAGCATTCGCGCTGATGAAGAAGAAGAAAGCCCGGCGTCTTCTCGCGCTGCCCGGAATAGAGAAGGTGGAGAGAGAGACAGGAATGAAGTACTCGTATCTTCGCGGAGGTCTTCTGGCGCAAACGGCTGATAAATACAGAGTTACAGAAGACGACCTGAAGATCGTCACCGAGGTCAAGCCGACCGATGAGCAGATGAAGTCGCTTCTGTTTGCATTCCAAATCGTCAAACATATCAAGTCTAATGCTATCGTGCTTGTTCAGGGGACTCAGACAGTCGGTGTTGGATGCGGTCAGACATCGCGTGTCGACGCTTCATTTCTTGCCGCTCATAAGGCAGGTGAACGCGCCAAGGGCGCAGTGTTGGGCTCGGATGCGTTTTTCCCGATGCGGGATGGTGTCGATGCCGCTGCCGAAGCGGGTGTGAGCGCAATCATACAGCCGGGCGGATCGAAGCGGGATGACGAGGCAATTCAGGCCGCAAACGAGCACAAGATAGCGATGGTTTTCACCGGAATAAGACATTTCAAGCACTGAGGTTTTTACCCTTGCGCTTTCGACCAGATTGCTTAGATTGGCCTTATAACTTGGAGGAAGAGAGTGGGAGATCGGATCTTAGAGATCGTCTTTTACCTGGTTCAGCATGTTAGGTCGCACAACGGCTCGCTTGCGCGGCTCGAGGATATATCCAAATCACTCAGAAATCTCGGCTTCACCGACAGCGAGATATCATCCGCGTATGGATGGTTCCTCGAAGAGGTTCAGTCCCGGAGTGAGAAGTTTCTTTTCTCGAACGATTCCGGGCAGATGCCTCCGCGCATATTCTCCGAGATTGAGAAACAGCAGTTCTCGATCGATGCTCAGGGCTATCTTATCCAGCTTTATCAGATGGGTCTGGTGAACGATGAGGAGCTCGAGCAGGTCGTCGAGCGCGGGCTTATGATGGCTCCGGAGTATGTCGATCTGGAGGCCGTAAAGATGCTCGCATCGACGGTTCTCTTCGGGAATGTGCCAATGGCGCTTGACCTTAACTGGTTCAATGTCTCGGGTGATGAGACAGTGAATTAGAACCTGCAGTGCGTCTCACCGGCAAAAAGATAATCCATGGTATTACCGGCTGTATAGCTGCGTTTAAGGCAGGCTATCTGTTGCGCGAGATGATCCGCGAGGGTGCGGAGGTGCGTGTCGTGATGACAAAATCAGCCTGCGAGTTTGTTACGCCTCTGACATTCGAGTCGCTCTCCGGAAAGGAAGTCGCTGTGGAGATGTTTCCCAGGGGCGAATTCACATCGGTTCACCACATATACGCTGCGGAATGGGCCGACTTGATACTGGTGGCGCCGGCTACGGCCAACTGCATCGGCAAAGTCGCCTCCGGTGTGTCGGATGATCTGCTGACCACGCTTATCTGCGCGGCGCAAAGCCCGGTTGTGTTTTCACCGGCTATGAACTCGTTCATGTGGAAGAACGCTGTCACTCAGGACAATGTCGAGAAGCTCAAATCGCTCGGTTATGAGTTCATCGACCCGATTGAGGGAGACTTGGCGAGTTGGGCGACCGGGCCCGGCAGATTCCCCGAGACGAGCACGATCGTAGACCGAATAGTCGCTGTCTTCGCCCGAAGCTCCGATTTCGTCGGAAAAAGAATCCTCGTGACAGCCGGACCGACATATGAGTTCATCGATCCGGTCAGGTTTATCGGCAATCCATCGTCCGGAGCGATGGGGTACGCTATCGCCGAGGCCGCGATGGCTCGCGGTGCGGAGGTCAGCCTGATCTCGGGACCGAGCAGTTTGATTCCGCCGTCAGTCGATGAGTTTTGCTCGGTCGTATCGACCGAACAGTTGGCGTCCGAGGTGCTGAGAAGATTCGAAGATACGGATATCCTTATAATGGCTGCCGCTCCCAGCGACTATTCCCCGGAGACGCCATCCGGTAAGAAGATCAAGAAGTCGACCGAGGATATCTCACTCAAACTCAAGCCGACGGTTGACATATTGAAAGAAGTCGGCAGGATCAAGGGGAATCGAATAGTGGTGGGCTTCGCGCTCGAGACCGACGACGAAATTGCGAATGCCCGCAAGAAGATCAAATCCAAGAATCTCGATATGATCGTCCTGAATAATCCTACGGTGGAGGGCGCGGGGTTTGGTACTTCAACCAACCAGGTTACTCTGCTGAAAGGAAGGTCGAAGCCGGAGGAGCTTCCATTGATGGCCAAGCTCCAGGTGGCGCATGCAATTCTCGATCGCATACGGAAGCTGGTGAAATGATGGCCGGTAAGACCAAAGTCTCGGAGATTGTTGAACTGGCCGAACGGGCGCTGACCGAGGCCGTGGAAGAAGGCGATGGCCTCCCGGAGGTCGATCGCGGTCTCCTCGATAGCCTCAAGTCCGGCCTGTCGGTTGAGGATAAGGCAGAAGTCCTCGACAGTTTCTCAAATTCGATCAAGGATTGCACCCAGTGTAAGCTGCACCAGGGCAGAAACAAGTTCGTGTTTGGCGTCGGTAATCCGAACGCCGACATAATGTTCGTCGGTGAGGGGCCCGGCCGTGAGGAGGATCTGAAAGGCGAACCGTTCGTCGGTCGAGGCGGGAAGCTTCTGGATAAGATTCTCGAGGCGATAAAGCTGGATCGTCAAACTGTCTACATTGCCAATATCGTGAAGTGCCGACCGCCGAACAACCGTGACCCGGAAACCGATGAGATGGCCACTTGTATGCCGTACCTGTTGAAACAGATCGAGGTAATCCGACCGAAACTGATCTGCTGTCTCGGCAGAGTTTCGGCGCAGGCGCTTCTGCAGACTACCAAACCGCTCGGAAAGCTGCGCGGAGAGTTTCACGACTTCCGTGGAACGAAACTCTGCGTCACTTATCACCCCGCCGCGCTACTCCGAAATCCACAGTTCAAGCGGGGGACGTGGGATGATGTCAGGATGCTTCGTCGCGAATACGACCGTCTCCGCGGTGTCGAGAGCGAGTTCTGAGCACCTGCACGGTCCATCCGACAAGATATTGCACGTCAACACATTAAAGCCCACAAGTGCTTGCCGGAGAGGCAAACTCTCGATTTTTAGCTTGGATGAATACTTGATTGGTCGTAAATTATAAATACCAATCCACGATGTATGCTTATGAGATCGGGTGACCCGATATTTCGGGATGCCCCCTTCGAGTGCTGAGTGAACCCGTCAGGAGAGGAGAATAAGCTACCGTAGCTGATTCTACGGCAATCGATCAACATTTCTTTCCAGAGAATGAGAGGGCAAGATGAACAAAGTATTTATCAGAATCAAGGCCGATGACACTATGCTGCCCGATGTTCTGTCCACAAAGCTGGACACTCACGGGACAGTCTACATTTCGTATTCACGGTTCAAAGAGGCTATCGGCGACAGCTATGAAATCCTCGTATCTCTCGATTCCGCAAATAACTTCGTGTCCCTGTATCGTATTCTGACCGCCTATATGAGGGACAAGGAAGACGCCAACGTAACGCTCGAGCGAGACGGCAGAAGTCTGATCTTGAATGGCCCGACGATGCCGGAACGCGCGGAAATGGCGCAGATTTTCGTTCCTGAGCTGGCGGCGGACTAAGCATCGTCTCATAGTTGGGCCAATACGCAACAGCTTCTGGTTCAACTCTAAGTCAACCGCCTATGTGTCTGAAGGTCACACACGACTCCGGCGTGCAAGACCTTCAAGAACGGGAAGTGGGCTGTCGACCTTCGAGACCAACCAACTCTGAACATTTTTGACAGCCGCGACCTACATCCTTGCCTCATGCAGCGCCATTTTGTATTTTGTAATCTCCAAGAGTTGAAACACTCGAACTAACACCTCAGGGAAGGGCGCCGATGGCTGAGAGGGAACAGAAGCCGCTTCCGCACTCGATCGAAGCCGAGCGAGCAGTGCTGAGTGCAATCCTCAATTTCGAAG
Source organism: uncultured Ignavibacteria bacterium (assembly GCA_964415885.1). GTDB lineage: Bacteria > Zixibacteria > MSB-5A5 > JAABVY01 > JAHJOQ01 > CAYQCE01. Next base: position 81,767 of record CAYQCE010000004.1, on the reverse strand, counting down.
ATGCTATCCATGATGCAGCGGAACTGCTGCAGCCGGAGTATTTTTTTGACGGCAAACACAAGCTGATCTTCAATGCAATCCGCGATCTCTATGCCGACGGGACTCCAATCGATTATATCACGACCTCGGATCAGCTCAAGACCAGTGGCGATCTGGATAATATCGGCGGCTACGAAGCCCTGTCGGACCTTATGGCGGTCGTATCAACCTCCGCCAATGTAACATATCATGCTCAGATCATCTATGACTGCTATCTGCTAAGGCGCCTAAAACATGCCGCCGACGAGATATCTTCCGAAGCAGTGCAGGCGACAGACAAGGCAGTCAATATCATCAATTCCGCCGAAGACAAAATTTTCCAGATCAGTCAGGGACGACTCGGAGATTCCGCGCGCAGAATAGACAAGATTCTCCCGGGGACATTCGACGAAATCGAGTCATACAAGAAACGGCGTGGTGCGGTTATCGGGACCGCGACCGGTTTCTACTATCTCGATGAAATGACCTCCGGTTTTCAGGATGGCGATCTCGTTGTAGTGGCGGGAAGACCGTCGATGGGCAAGACAGCGTTTGCGCTGAATATCTGCACGCACATGGGGATGATCGAGAAGAAACCGATCGGGTTTTTCTCACTCGAAATGTCGGCCAATCAGATAGCGCAGAGGCTTCTCTGCGCGCGAGCTCATATCAGCCCGCATTTGCTCAGGTCCGGGAAACTTCCGGCGACGGAGTATTCCAAGCTGTCGCACGCGGTCGGCGATCTGAGCGAGGCACCGATATTCATTGATGACTCGCCGAATATTAACATCGTTGAGCTGCGTTCGAGAGCGAGACGACTCAAATCGCGTGAAGACATCGGGATCATCTTCGTAGACTATCTCCAGATGATGGAAGCCGGGAAATACGTCGAGAGCCGTCAGCAGGAGATATCGCAGATTTCGAGGTCGCTCAAGGGGATCGCAAAGGATCTGGGCATTCCGGTGATCGCCGTGTCACAGCTATCCCGTGCGCCGGAGATGCGCGGCGGGGACCGCCGTCCCCAGCTCGCCGACCTACGTGAATCGGGAGCAATTGAGCAGGACGCCGATATAGTGATGTTCGTCTATCGCGAAGAGTATTACCTTGAGCGTACGCCCGATGGCTGTCCGCCCGATAAGCAGGGACTGGCGGAGATAATTATCGCGAAACAGCGTAACGGTCCAACCGGAACGGTGCGGCTGACATTTCTCAAAGACTATATCCAGTTCGTCAATCCGGAGTTTGTCCGTGAAGAACCGGCGGGAGTTCGTCTCGATGACGACGACGTGGAGGATACGCCCTTCTGATGTTCGGGTATATTGGTGACAAGGTCCTGGCATTTTTTACCGAATTGGGCGGCATAATAGTGATGGTTGCGGGGGCAGTACGCTCGCTGCCGTCTCTATTCGGGCATCTAAAGCTGCTCTCCGAGCAGATGCTCGCCATGGGTGTGAACTCCCTGCCGCTGATTACGCTAACCTCAGTATTCACCGGCGCTGTGGCGGCGTGGCAGGCCGCATATCAGATGGAGGGGTATGTACCGCTCCGTTATCTGGGGACAGGGGTTTCCAAGGCTATTTTCATCGAGCTCGCCCCGGTTCTTACATCGCTCGTGGTGGCGGGCAGAGTCGGTGCCTCGATTGCGGCCGAGCTGGGGACCATGCGGGTGACGGAGCAGATTGACGCTCTCGAATCACTCGCAATCGACCCGGTAGGCTATCTTGTAACCCCAAGGATAGTATCCGGCCTCATAATGCTGCCGATCCTCGTTATATTCGCGAATGCGGTGGCAATGGGCGGCGCGCTTACCGTGGCTCTGCTGATGCTCGACATGGAACCGGAGACCTTCTGGAGTGGCGTCAAACAGTTCTTTGCAATAGGGGACGTACTCTCCGGGCTCACGAAGGCCGCTGTGTTCGGAATACTGATCTCGCTTCTCGGGTGTTACTACGGCTTCAAGGCGTCTGGTGGGGCGCAGGGTGTCGGTCGGGCGACAACTCACGCAGTTGTGGCATCATCGGTAATGATCCTGGTGAGCGATTTTGTAATTGCGACCATTCTCTTTAATGTTGGATAAGATGATAAAGATTGAAGGCGTATACAAGAGTTTTGAGGACAACGAAGTTCTACGCGGTGTGAATCTCGAGATTAAGGACGGGGAGGCGATGGTAATCCTCGGGCCGTCCGGTTGCGGCAAGAGCGTGCTTCTGAAACATATAATCGGTCTGATGATTCCGGATGAGGGCCGAATACTGATTGACGACACCGATTTGTCATCGCTTGACAGGGACGGGCTCTTCGAGATGCGCCGGAAGTTCGGCATGCTGTTTCAGTCTGCGGCGCTATTCGATTCGATGACCGTGTATGAGAATGTCTCTGTGGGACTCACCGAGCATAAGAAGATGTCGGAAGAGGAGAGGCGCGAGATTGTGGCGGAGAAGCTCGATCTTGTAGGTTTGTCACTCAAAGAAGATCTCTATCCCGCTGAACTCTCGGGTGGAATGAAAAAGCGGGTGGGGCTGGCACGTGCAATCTGTATGGACCCGGAGATCGTTCTTTATGACGAACCGACTACCGGCCTCGACCCGGTTATTGCGGATACAATCAATGAGCTGATAATGTCGCTTCAGGAGAGACTCAACATAACATCCGTTATCGTAACTCACGACATGCGCTCCGCATTCATGCTTGGCGACCGGCTGTCACTTCTGCACGAAGGCGAAATTCGATTCGTCGGAGACAAGGATGAGATCGAGCGGTCGGATGATGATATGGTTCGGGAGTTTCTTTCCCACCGATGACTCTACACAGATGCGTTTGCTGAGATAGATACCAATGGCACGATCCACGTCAAAAGAGAAGACGGTCTATGTTTGCCAGTCGTGCGGAGCGACCCATCCCAAGTGGTCCGGCCGATGCTCGCAGTGCGGCGAATGGAATTCGCTCGTCGAGGAGCGGGTTCGAAAGAGCGAGACCAGGCGCGAGAAGGCGAAGGAAGCCACGGTGACCCGTCTCGATCAGATCGACACTCTCGAGGAGTTCCACGTTGCGACGGGCCTTGATGAGTTCGATCGCGTGCTTGGTGGCGGGGTGGTGCCCGGATCGACTGTGCTTCTCGGCGGCGATCCCGGTATCGGCAAATCGACTCTCCTCCTGCAGACCGCCGGTAGACTCGGAGCCGCTGGGCATGCCGTGCTGTATGTCTCCGGTGAGGAGTCGAGCGAACAGATCAAGAACCGTGCGGATCGTCTGGGGATTGTGTCGGACAAGATCAATGTCGCCACGACAACAGATCTGCATGAGATAACATCCATCATCAACAGCGAATATCATGCTTTCGTGATTGTCGATTCGATTCAGACTCTGCGTTCGAGGGAGTTCGATTCCTCGCCCGGCACTATCACGCAAATTCGTGAGTGTGTCGCGTATCTTCAGGATGTCTGCGAAGCGCGGTCGATGGGGCTGCTTTTGATTGGGCATATCACGAAGGAAGGTTCTATCGCCGGGCCGAAAGTCCTCGAGCATATGGTCGATGTCGTATTGTACTTCGAGGGTGAGAAGAACTATCTGTACAGGATTCTCCGCGCTAACAAGAACCGTTTCGGTTCGACATCAGAGATCGGCATATTTACTATCGGCGCGAACGGTCTGGAGACTGTCTCCAATCCGTCCGAGTTGTTCCTCTCCGAGAGATCGAGCGGTGTGTCAGGACAGGTGATTGTCTGCTCGGTCGAGGGCGCGCGGCCGATATTGTTCGAACTGCAGGCACTGGTCGCGGACTCCAGCTACGGCGTTCCGCAGCGGGTTTCATCCGGATTCGACCAGCGGCGGTTGTCGCTTCTGCTTGCGATACTTGAGAAGAAAGAACAGTTCAGGATATCTTCCAAGGATGTGTTCGTCAATCTGGCGGGCGGCCTCCGGATCGATGAACCCGCGATCGACCTCGGCGTCGTCTGTGCTATCGTGTCGAGCCTGGAGGAAGCGCCGGTGCGTGATGACACGGTCGTAGTCGGTGAGGTGGGACTCGGCGGTGAAGTACGGAGCGTATCGCGCGTGGAGAGTCGCATCAATGAGGCGTTGAGCCTCGGATTCAAAAGGATCGTCGTCCCGGAGAGGGGCACGTCGCGAATCACTGGCGATACCTCGATAGAAATTCTCCGCGTCTCCGCACTTTCGGAGGCATTCGGCTATACATTCAAATAGAAAGGTCGCTGCATGGCCAAGAAAGCACTGACACCTGCAGGATTCATGCTGCCGCTCCCGGCGGTAATGCTCTCATGCGAGGTCGAGGGTGAGAACCCGAACATTATCACTATGTCATGGGTCGGCGTGCTCGCCAGCAAACCGCCGCAGATTGGAGTCGGAATTACGCCGCAGAGACATTCGCATCACATCGTTCAGGAATCCGGCGAGTTTGTTATTAATGTTCCTTCGGTCGATCAGGCGAGAGAGACGGATTTCTGCGGTCATGTCAGCGGAAGCAAACACGACAAGTTTGCTGAGCTGGAACTCACGGCTCAGAAGGGACTCGTTGTTTCTGCGCCGATTATTGCCGAGTGTCCCGTTAATATCGAATGCAAGGTTCTTAAGCAGATCAATATCGGGTCACACGATCTGTTCCTGGGCGAGATTGTCGCGATACAGGTGGAGGAGAGCTGTCTCGACGAGAAGGGCAATGTCGATATAACGAAGGTTAACCCGTTTGCGTATGTGCCGACCGGAAGGCAGTATGTCGGCGGGCTGTCGGACGTAATAGGCGTGGGTGGCTTTTCTGTGAAGAAGTGAGGAACTGCGCTTCCTTCTCCGATTGTTTAGTGAGTTAATGCTGCTTGTAAGAGGTCTCCTACAGATTGCAGCATATTTTACAATACACGGGAGGACTTATGAGGCAATCAACTGTTGGGATTATTTGTCTGATATGCCTGTCGCTGACCGCTGGGGCGTTCGCCCAAGGGCAGGTCGACACCGTTTTTGTGCGCGCCAAGAGTGCGAATCTTCGTCTCTCGCCCGAGGGACAGGGGCTGGGCACAGTCTCAAAGAACGTGCCGCTCAAAGTAATTGATCGGCAGGGAAACTGGGTGAAAGTGCAGGTCGAGGGATGGATATGGAAGGCTTCGACGACCGGCAATCCGGATATGATCAGCACATCGGAGATTGAAGTCGAGAAAGGTGTAGCGCTACTCGACCTCACAGATTTCGAGATAGGCACGCTGCCTGCGGACGCCGGTTCCGGCCGGACTCAGCCACAGGCTGTGCTGACTCTCATGCTCGCAAACAACTCATCCGAACACATCCGGGCGTGGCGGGGGATGCTGATCGTGTCGAACAAGTTTGGTGATGAATTACTCTACACACGCCTGACCGATCCGTCGACACAGCTTGCGGCAGGCGACACTGCGGCGGCGTCATTTAGTTGGACGGACAACCCGGAGGTCACCGACGATATCTACGACATACTGACAGCATTCTCGAAGGAAGGGCTGATTCTCGACCTGGATCAGCTGCAGATCAGTCACTGATAGAGATGCGTTCTGTTTTGACGCTCAGACAGACGAATTGCTGCACACGGGAAGAGGGCAACTTTTACGTTGCCCTCCATCGTTTCTTCTCAACTATCTGCTGATTCTGCGCCTACAGATTCACGGACAACTCGCGGTTTGCTGCCTTTTTGGCATCGTATGAAATCGTCACCTTACCATTTCCCCGCACGATCCATTGTATGTCACGGTACCCGAAGGAGGGCACGCTGGTGAAGACCATGTGTGGTCTGTGCTCGACAAAGCGAACACGATCGTAGTGGATGTCCTGCACGATACCGCCCGACACGACCTCGATTCCTGAGCCTTTGATACTGAAGATATCCGGGCGAACGATATCCTTGTTCATTGCGACATGCGAGAGCGACGGTATCGCATTATCGTTCCATGCGCGGATGCGAATTCTATTGAGACCATCACCCAGGCTTTTGATTTCGAGCACTTCCAGCTCGACTTCGGGTGTGTGCTGCGCCACGAATATGACATGGGAGGCATTGCGGTGAACGAGATCGAGAAGTTGGAATTTCTGAGGTATGCGAGTCGTGAAAGCCTTCCAGCCGCCCAGCTCTATCTTACCGAACTGCGGATGGTCGAACTCCTCCCATTCCTTGAACATCGTGCCATGCGCGAGACGGTCGTTGAACTTCTGACGCTCCTCCGATGGTACTCCGCCGAAGTAGGAATAGCGCTCCTCGTCTGAGTACCCTTCCTCGCCCGGCTTCCTGAACTGTTCCTGGATGCTCATGAAGAGTTCACCGACGAAGCTGAAGATTCCGAGATTCGAATATAGAAACTCGGTGAAGTCACCGTGGCAGGTGTAGAGGTCGTCGACCGTAATAAGATAGCGATAGTTCGGTATGATCCGCTCACCCTCGAATCCGAGGTAGTCATAGACGGAGATATCCTGCGGCATATACATTGGGATGAGTTTCGATGCAGGTCCTCGCAGGATCATTCCGCCGGAGTTGTGGTATGAGAATGCGAACGCAATGTTTGGTTTGGTGATGAGGAAGTCTGCGACTGCCTTTGTAGGCTTCGCGGACATCGGAAAGTCGCCTGCGCCCGACTGAACGTAGGGCGGCTGCCACATGAAACCGTAGTTGCGGTTCATGTCGAGGTAGCCTGGCGTATCCTCGTTCAGGTTGCCATCGTCGTCATTATCTATTCCCTCCATTCCGAGCAGCCGGTATTCTCCGCGCTCCCCGTCCTCTACACGAACCATAACTCGCGGATCGTCGGGATGAGTCTTCCATTCGCCGCCGGGGTCCTTGATCCGCATCTGTACGATTTCGCCGTCCTCATCAAGATCGTCGTAGTCATCCTCATCGACGAGACCATCGCGGTCGTCATCATAGCCGACGATGGCGCTCCGACCGATGTTGTAGTTCGACGGGTCCTCGAAGAACCTCGCGCGGTTGTCAACATTCACTATCGGCACGATATAGAATGCGCGCGTGTCCACCAATTCGGTGACATCTTCTACGCTGCCGTAATTGTCGAGAAGGTACCACGCAAGATAGAGACACACTTCTGTAGCCTGTATTTCGTTTCCATGAATTGTGCCCTCGACATAAACGGCCGGTTTGTCCAGATCTGGGCCCGTTTTCGGGTTGTTGATCTGCAGCATCCAGATTTCGCGTCCCTCCTCCGACTGACCGATTGAACGGAGCTCGGTCATATTGGAATAGGCGGAGTTAATATCCTTCAAAGCTTGCACCACCGCGTCGTGGTCATAGTAGTGATCGAAGCTGAGCTTGAGCTTGTCCGCGTTGGAAATGACGGGAAGCAACAGCATCATCACAGCGGCGTACATAATGAGCCTTTTCATTAGCGGTTACCTCCGAGTGTTACAGTCTTCGTGTCGGTTCCCGCGCTCTTCGCGGTTGCCCTGATATCAATCTTCGTTCCGGCCGGCGCCTCGATAAGCCATGTCAGCTCCTGTGAACCGCCCGATCCACCGAGCACTCCGAGCGTGGTTCGCTCCTTGCCCTCGATCAGCTCGATACCCGGCCCGGAAATTGTCACGACTGTCGGGAGAGGCCGTTGGCAACGGAGGCCCTGATGTGTCGGATACGGAAGGAACCCGTTGTTGACGACCCACGTCTTGACGCGATATACGCCGGATGCCACCTTCCTAATTTCCGATTGCCCGACTTGGATCATCGGAAGATGCTCCGAGAGCTTGCGCACGAACGGCAGCTTTGAGGTTAGAATCGAATCGAGAATGTCATGCGGAGGGGCTATCTCGGCGTACGGTACAGCGCCGCCGATCTCGACCTCACCGAGATCGGGATGCTGAAATGTCTGCCAGTCGAGAATCATCTCCGGTTTCAACTTGTAGAGCGCTTCCTCGGTTTCATCCGCACCGCCGGATTCCTCCTTCGATTGCATCTTCCTCATCATCTCGGCCATTTTCTTTGTGTCCATCATACCGCCCCGGAGCGCCATGATGACCATCTGCGCGGTATACTGCGATGGTGTACCGCTTGCCTTGAGAAACTCGTTTATCTTTTCCTCACCGAGTGCAATGAACTCATCATTGGTCATCTGTTCGATCTCGTCAGGAGTCATAGCCCCGTCGACCTTTTCCTTATCCTCTTCCTTCTTTGGCTTGGGAAGGGTCCAGAAATCCATGCTGAAGGAGGGAACACCGTACTGGTAATAGGCCCACTCCTCGATACAGCCCGGCGAGAATTCCTTAGAGTCGAGCCGCTCTTCCTCGAATCCGGCTTCCTTCATAAATTCCTTGTATCGATCGCTCAGTTCATTCCAATAGGGAAGGTCGTTGAGGTTCGGATTGACCGCTGCACCAACTCCGAGGAACTGGAGAACCATTTCCTCGGTCAGATCTTCGTAGCCGGTGAATTCCTTTCCCATCTCGACGAGTTTCGATATCTCATACTCCTCGTCCGGATTGAGTCCCATCTGCTCGGCAATCCTCTCCGGCAGCTTGTACCTGTTGCTTCCCGCCTTCGCCTTCTGGCTCGACTCCGGCACGCTGCGCAGTGAGTTCGTGCGGCCGAATGTCAACACCATCGCGATCTCAGGATGATCGAAGGCGAACCGCAGAATCGCTCTCGACTCGGCCTCGCTGGCAGGCCAAGGGCCGTTGGTGTTTGTGTAGTGCTTGAAATTGTGCGGGAAGTTCCGTCCCGGATTTGATCCACCGGGGCCGTCTTCGCCCATCTTCCCGTCGCCATCTTTATCTCTGCTCTCTGTGAAGAGACGATACACGCCGACCTCACCCTTTCCGCTCTCCGCGCGTTTCATCAGTACCGGATTACCCTCGATCTCTACCCAGTTCCCCTCGGGGTGCTTCTGGCGCATCAGCGTGACGAAACCGTCGCCGTTCAGATCGGCAGGCGCGTCCTCATCGACTGCTTCATCATTATCATCATTGATGCTCGATTCGTTGCCATACGATTCGATTAGCGGATCGCCGAAGAATCGCGCGTACCCGTCAGGATTGCCGATTGCTATGATGTAGTACGAGAGATTCGAGAGATCATCGCTCCAATCAGTAACGACAGTTTTCGCGAGCCTGATGGCTGCTTCGGTTGACTGTGGTGAATTGCCCTCCATGTTGGCAACGACAAGTATCGCCGGGTTAGAGTGGTTTTCGCCGATCATCGCAATGCCGACTACCCTCCCGCCGGGAGTCTCTGCGAGCTCGATGAACTCCGCGACATCACCGGCATCGTCAGCGATCTGTTTCAATCGCTCTAAAGCCTGTTCGGGAGGCATATAGCCGGTCGATGGTTTCTCAACCGCTAGGGATATGGAGACCATCGCTACAAAACACAGAAGCACGGTCGCGAAGAAAGTCCATTTCATGAAGTCCTCCATTCATATCTAATTGCACCGTGTATTCTATACGAAAGACAGATTGGCAATGCAATCAATTAGGTGAATATGTGAACATCTACGTCTGTATCCATTAACTTGTTGCTCGAATTTGCTTTTTTGCGGGATTTGGCTTTATTAATTGTAATTAGCTGTTCGGCAATTCAAACGGAGGTGGCTGATTGACTGAGTCCAGACAGAAGCTGAGAGCGAAATTGACACGGAACGATATTCCTTACATTAACGATTGCGAGATCAGGAATGTGAGTGAGGAGGATGGCGAAGCTCTTGCGGTGTTGATGCTGAGCGCGTACAGAGGCACAATTGACTATGAGGATGAGGATATTGAGGATGCCCGCCTGGATGTGCGACGTCTCGTTGACGGAGAGTATGGGATGCCAATATGGGATTGCTCATATGTTGCGGAAGTGGCGGATGTTATGGTCGGTGCGGTCATCGTGACACTCCACAAGGAGGACAATGTCCCGCTTCTTGCGTTCGCCATGACCAGCCCTGACCGGAAACGCTCGAAAGTAGCCTCGACGTTGATGAAGCATGCCGTGAACTCAATGATTGATGCGGGCTACGAGGAGACGATAGCGTACGTAGCAGAGGGCAACGCGCCGTCCGTGGGTTTGGCTTCGCGATTTGGTTTTCAATTGGATGGGGATTGAGTCTATCGAAACGAAAGGGCGTATTTCTTTCTATTGAGCTGAAATTCACTGTCGCAGTTCAGGATGTCTCTCTGGAGAGACTTGCGTATCTGATCCAGCATTCCATTGGATTTGTTCTTTAGAACATAGCACGCCGCGAGGTACAATTCGAACGACGGCATCAGGCAGATGTCATGCTTTCGTGCGAGTTTCTGGGCATCAAGGTCGAACCACGTATCCCGTTCGCTCGGTGGGAGCATTCGTTGGGAGTTTCCGACGAAAATCGCCTTGGGCACCGATTTGAGATCTCTCGCTTCGACAGCCTCGAGAAGAGCCTCGACATCACCGGCACGGACGGGTGATTTCTCGGTGCTTTGGACTCTGAGCACGCATCTCTGGATCTTGTCGCCGTGCACGATTATCTCATGTGATTCGGCAGTCGTTGATCCGAGAGTAGTCGGAGATTTGAATCCCAGAAGTTCGAAGGCTGTTCGTACCGATAGATCGAGTTCGATATCCTTCTCGACGAGCAGATCGATCAGGCGTGTGGTCTCCTCGATCTTCTTCAGCAACTCCTGTTTGCGTTTCTGCAGATTGCCGACCTGCTCCTCTATCTCTTCCAGTTCGGCCTGGTAGGGGTTGAGCTTCTCCAGTTCGGTCTCAAAGCTGCTCAGCCAGGTCAGTTTATTTACACCAAACAGCTTGTTGAACGCTATCCTCTCGAAGGCATCGATGAGGTGAGTCCACTCCCGGCCCTTTCTGAATTTTGGTATGAAGTATATCTGTCCGGGGCTGTCCTTGAATGTCACCTTGGAGATAGCGGGATATTTCGGCGAGGGGTAGGTATGTGCAATAATTTCAACTCTACCTTCACTGATCACATTCTGGGTCTGGTTGCATATGACCGAGGTGTCGCCGAACACTTTTCGCAGCGGGTTGGTCCGGACATTGAATTTGATCGTATTCATGTTGGTGAATTGAAACTGGTAGCGTCCGATCAGGTCATTTAGCCAGAAGTAGGGAGAGACGACTGATTCTGTGTATTGTCCGGTTCCAACCGAGGATTTCTTGCGAATCTTGAGCTGCGTATTCGGAATCTGTGACCTGACAACGAGAATTCCGTTCTTGTCCAAAAGACGTCTCACTGACTCGCTGGCGGTCTTAATTTCGGAAAGGAAACTGAAGAAGTTCGTTTCCGGATACGAGACATACTCCATCTCTGAGAGGTCATGGGTGTTCGACCTGAGGCCGTTCTGCACGGCGAACTCGAGCGGATCGAAGAACGCGACATCGTAATCACTCAGCTCGATTCTGTCGAACAGGTCACATGTATCAACGGAATCATCATTTACCGGCCAATTGATAAAGATCGGCCTGAAGTCCTTTTTTTCATTTGATGCTGATACTTGGTTCCTGGTTGCGGTAGTCGATGACGGTGCTTCCAATGTTCACGCCTCCGATAAGAAATGCTATTCAGGGCATCGTAAGTCTCTGACTGATCGAGTCGTCGGGCGACTATGGCGCCGTTCCCGAATACACTTAGGTTATCGGTAAACTCGTCGGAACCTTTTGCGATTTACGGTGGCTTCCAAAGAAAACATCATCCGTACAAATTCGAAACCATTAGAAGGAGATTCGGCTTGTGTCAGAGCCTTCGAGCCGCTATCTATTTATCTCGTTGAGCAGCAGGAGTTGTATGACTTTCAGCATTGTCGAAAAGAGCCATGACCCGAGTTCGGCGTCCCGTTTGGGTACGATAACGACCCGAAGTGGTACCGTTACTACCCCGTGTTTCATGCCGGTAGGCACGGCGGGGGCGGTTAAGGCGATATCCGCCGATGATCTCGAGTCGCTCGGATTCGAGATCATTCTCGGCAACACGTACCATCTGTATCTCCGTCCCGGCACGGAAGTTATCTCTGATGCCGGTGGTCTGCACAGATTCGTTTCATGGCGGAAGCCAATACTCACCGATTCCGGAGGATTTCAGGTATTCAGCCTCGGTGATCTGACGACGATGGATTCAGATGGCGTCACATTCAAATCGCATCTCGATGGCTCCTCGCATCGATTCACACCGGAGAGGGTGGTTGAGATACAGAGGGTCCTCGAATCCGATATCATGATGCCCCTTGACGTCTGCCTTGAATATCCGTCAGACCGCACAGATGCAGCCGAGGCGCTCAGGACAACCCACGATTGGCTCAGACGGGCGGAGGCAGCCTGGCGGCCGCTCGAGGAAAAGCAGGCGCTTTTCGGTATTATCCAAGGTTCAACTTATGCCGATCTTCGGACCGAGTCGGCCGAGCGGACTCTCGAGATCGATTTGCCCGGCTATGCTGTCGGGGGGTTGTCCGTCGGAGAGCCGCACGATATCATGTTCGAGATCGCGAGTCATACTGTGCGGATGATGCCTGAGGAGAAGCCGAGGTATTTCATGGGGCTTGGTACACCGGTGGAGCTTCTTGAGATGATTGATCTCGGCTTTGATATGTTCGACTGCGTTCTACCTACACGAAATGCCCGCAACGCCACTCTGTTCACACGTGACGGCCGGATGATAGTCAAGGCGGCGAGATACAAGCGAGACTTTCGTCCGATAGACGATGAGTGTCATTGCCTGACCTGCCGTCAGTATCACAGGGCGTATCTGCGGCATCTCTTCAACATCAACGAACCGTCCGCCCTCAGGCTCGCGACGATTCACAACCTGAAGTTTCTCTCCGATCTGATGGTCGGTGCGAGAGAGGCCATAAGTGACGGCTGTTTCAGGGCATACAAGGAACATTTTATATCGCGGTATGTTAAAAATTGTGGACAAAAATTAGCTTGACTTTGGCTTGTTTTGGACGGATTCTTAACGGATAAATAGAATATCTGTTAGCAGGCTCCAAGGAGGAGGTTTTTAGTGATTGAGACTCTAATAGGCTTAGCGAGTCAGCCGGGAGAAGGCGGCGGAAATCCGTTAGTGCAGATGCTGATTTTCTTCGTGCCGATTATCGCGATTATGTATTTTTTCATGATTCGTCCACAGCAGAAGCGTCAGAAAGAGCATCGGCAAATGATAGACAATCTTCGGACCGGGGACCGTGTGGTTACGAATAGTGGAATGATAGGAACTGTCGTGGGTATTCACGATGATCAGAATAAAGTGGTCCTGAAGATTGCCGATCAGGTAAAAGTAGAATTTGTAAAGACTTCCATTGCTGGATTAGTTGAGAAGTAGGCGAGTTTGATGGCCAGAAATCTGGTTCGAAAGTATGGAGACCCGGTTCTTCGTGAGAAATGCGAACCGGTGACAGTCTTCGATGAGGAACTGAAAAGCTTTGTGGAGAGAATGTTCTCCATCATGAAAGCCGCCCGTGGTGTTGGTTTGGCGGCGCCTCAGGTAGGCGACACCCGAAGAGTTTTTATAATTGACCTGTCGGAACACGATTTCGACTCTGAACCGACAGCATTCATAAACCCCGTCATCGAAAAAACCGGGGGCGAGCAAGCCGGAGAAGAGGGATGTCTCTCCTTCCCGGATCTCTATCTCGAGGTTCATCGCCCGGAAAAGGTCATTGTGAGGTTTCAGGATCTCCATGGCAAGACGCATCGCGCAGAGGCGACCGGTCTTGCGGCCAGGGCGATACTGCATGAGAACGATCATCTGGACGGGGTCCTCTTCATAGACTATCTCGAACCTTCCGATCGTGATATGCTGGCCGGCAGACTCAAAAAGATAAAAGTCGGCTGAGAATGCGTCTGATTTTCTTTGGTAATCCGAAATTCGCTTTACCCAGCCTTAACAAGCTTGCGTCATCGTCACACGAGATCGCATGCGTTGTAACCTCGCCCGATCGACCGAGCGGCCGCGGACGAAAACTCCGCCCACCGGAAGTCGCCCTAAAGGCGAAAGAACTCGGACTTCCGCTCGTTCAGGTGGAGCAGCTCAAGGACAAAGATTTTTTGGAAAAGATTTCTTCGTTTGCTGCGGCGTTGTTTGTGGTGGTTGCTTTCAGGATACTGCCCCCGCAGCTATTCGAGATTCCGCCGCACGGTACGATCAACCTTCACGCCTCGCTTCTTCCGAAGTACCGAGGCGCCGCCCCGATCAACTGGGCGATTATGCGCGGCGAGAAAGCCACCGGCGTTACAACCTTCCAGATCAAGAAACGTGTCGATACGGGTGATATTCTGCTTCAGAAGGAAGTGCCGATTCACCTTGATGACGACTACGACAGTCTCTATGAGAGACTGAGCCAGACAGGAGCGGATCTTCTCGTCGAAACGGTGGATCGTATCGAAAGAGGCGATATAGAACCGGTTTTGCAGGATCCGTCGGAGGCATCGAGCGCACCCAAACTGACGCCGGAACACGGCGAAATCGACTGGAGCAGACCCGCCACGGAGATACGTGATCAGATCCGTGGCCTCTCCTCGAAGCCGGGTGCGTATACCTTTCGCGATGGCGACAAATTGAAGATCTACAGGAGCGAGCCTGTCGAGGCCGCGAAACCGGGCTATACTCCCGGCAGGATAGTAGACAATACCGCCACGAATGGTCTCGTCGTAGCAGCCGGAGATGTCTGGCTGAGGCTGCTTGAGGTCCAACCCGCTGGGAAGCAACGTATGAACGCGGATGATTACCGGAGAGGAAACCCTCCCAAGTCGGGAGAGGTTCTCGGATAATCAGGTGCTCCTTTTCGCAGCCGATGGAAAGGAGCGTTAATGAAGCAAGAGATTGTAATCAATTGCGCGCTGCACGAGACCCGGATAGCGATTCTCGAAAACGATAAGCTTGTCGAGCTTCTCGTGGAGCGTCCCGGCGATCAACGGCATGTAGGCGCAATCTACAAGGGCAGAGTCACTGCGGTGCTGCCGGGAATGCAGGCTGCTTTCCTCGATCTGGGGCTCGACAGGACATCGTTTCTGCATATTTCCGACATTGGAACGGACAACGCATCCAGGCGATACGACTTCGAGGTCGAGGACGAGGAAAACGGCAATGATGTGGACATCATCCGCAAGACCCATATCCGTAATCCTATTGACAAGCTTATCAGTAAGGACCAGGAGATACTTGTCCAGGTCATAAAGGAGCCTCTCGGTCAGAAGGGCGCCAGAGTATCCACCGCTATCAGTCTTCCCGGCAGGTTCCTCGTTCTGGTGCCGAATGAGCGCCACATCCGGGTCTCGAAGCGAATCTCCAACTGGGCCGAGAGAAAACGGCTGCGGAAGCTGCTCTTCGATCTCAGACCGGATGGTTTTGGGCTGATAGTGCGGACCGAGGGTGAAGGCAAGACCGAGAGAGATTTCAGCCGTGACATCAAACGCCTGGTCAAGATCTGGAACCGAATCCGCAGGACTGCCGACAAGAAGAGCGCCCCGGCTCTTTTGCATAGAGACGCGAGCATCACCACGAGTATAGTAAGAGATTTCTTTACCGAAGATACCGAGCGTGTGATCGTTGATGCCCGCAAGGAATACCGCGAGATAATCTCATTTGTCAAGATGGTCGCTCCGAAACTGCGTGAGAAGGTCGAGCTCTACAAAGGGAATGTACCTCTCTTCGATCTCTACGGCATCGAGGACGAGATTGACAGAACGCTAAACCGAAAGGTCTGGATTCGCAAAGGATCGTTTATTGTGATCGATCAGACCGAGGCTCTCTGGGCGATCGATGTCAATACGGGTAGATATGTCGGCAAAAAGGAACAGGAAGGCACGATCCTTAAGGTGAATATGGAAGCCGCTCCTGAAATTGCTCGCCAGATTCGCCTGCGGGATATCGGAGGTTTGATTGTAATCGATTTCATCGATATGCATTACCGCGAAAACCGGAGAAGGCTCTTCGAGTATTTCAAATCGTGCTTCAAAAACGATCGGGCAAAGAACGCGATCAATCCGGTGTCGGATTTCGGTTTGATAGAGATGACACGCGAGCGCACGAGGCCATCGCTTATCCAGACATTTTCCGAGCCGTGTCCGACCTGTAGCGGTCTGGGACGTGTGCTCTCGAGCGACACGATCGCGACCAAGATCGAGCGTTGGTTCCAGAGGGCTCATGCGGGTTCGAGGATGAAGAAATACCGACTGATTCTCAACCCCGATATGGCGGAGAGAATGACCCAGACAGGTTCCAACATTCTGCGAAGGCTTTCGAAATATCATCGATTCAAAATCGAACTCGAGACGGATGACAGCCTGAGCCCCGAGAATTACCGGGTAATATCACTCGACGACAGCCTTGATGTAACCGACCTGTTCAAGACAAAGGCCGAAGTGAGATAGACAGAGTATTGCGAGTCGATACCTGACTCGTTGTTATCGTGATAAAGGAAGCCCCGCTGAATCAGCGGGGCTTTCATTGTCCAATTCTGTAGCTCGGGCGTGCCTACTGGTTGTTGTTGAAGAGTTCCTCGCGGTAGTCCTTGATCTCGTTTTTCTCCTGCAACTCGGCGAACCACTCCTGATAGACCATCTGGCGCTTCTCGGTCGCGAGCGACTGATAAAGCGAATCCTGAACCGATGTAAACGCGTCGAGATTCGGAGCCTCTTTATCAAGGTAACGAATCACGGCCGCGCCCTTGCTTGTCATTATCGGATCGGATAGTGGATCATCCTCGGAGAGTGTAAAGAGCGTTCCGAGGAAATTCGGGTCTCTTCCGATCTTCTGCACAGGTTCTCTTCTGCTGACGAAGTCCGAGATAAGGTACTCGGCGCCGACATTGATGCATGCCTGTTCCATTGCTGTGCCGCCGCCAACCTGGGCATGCAGCCTCTGAGCTTTTTCCATTGCCTTGTCGCCGAGGATTTTCTGGGTCAGGTCAGTCTTTGCCTTGGCGAAGACATCATCGAGCTTCTGGATTCCGGCTGTGTGATGGGAGGATAGCTCGGCAACGACAAACCTGCCGGGCTCCTCAAATACCTGAGATATTTTGCCGATCTTGCTGTCAAACGCAAACTCGGCGAGTCGCGGTGACTGTCCCAGCTTGCCGGCGTACGTACCCTCGCGGAACAACCCGGAGCTTTTCACCTCGATCGCCATTTCCTCCGCGGCTTCCTCGAAACCCATGTTGAGGGCCGTTTCTCTGAAACTCAGCGCCTTGTTTTGGAGATCGGTGACGGTCTGTCCTGAAGGCTTGTACTTGAGGAGTATGTGCCGTGCACGGATCTCGGTCTCGCCATCTTCATTCTCGCGTTCGCCGGTTTTCATTATGATATGCCAGCCGAACTGAGTCTGGATCGGGTCGGAGACGTCGCCTGAGTCTTCCAGCGCAAAGGCAGCCTCTTCGAATTCTTCGACCATCTGGCCCCTGCCGAACCAGCCGAGATTGCCGCCGTTCTCAGCGGAGCCATCCTCGGATAGATCGCGCGCGAGCTGGGCAAAGTCGGCTCCGGCCTCGACCTCGTCATGGAGCATCTCTATCTGCGAGCGGAGTCCCTCCTTGTCGGCCTCAGACGGTTCTTTCGTGAATTCCACATACTGGAGTTCTGCCTCTGCCGGACGATAGTAACGATCCTTGTGAGTATTGTAGTACTCGACTACTGCAGCGCTGTCCGGTTCGGGGGCGCTCTGCTGATCTCTGTGGACTATTCCATACTCGCACTTGACTTTTTCGTTGTTCGCGATGTATTCCCGGCGAACATCCTCATTGGTAACTCGACCGGACGAGATTACAATTTCCTGCAGCTTGAAATCGCGGATTTCGGGACGAGTCATAGCCTCGACCTGCATCCAGAACTGGGTATACTCCGGATTTCCCATAGCCTGGAGATAGGCCTGATAGTCGAACCCGCCTTGCTCATTCACAAATATCTGCTGCTGCTGTACCACCTGCGGGGGGAATCGCTTCAGGTGCTCGGCGAGTTCCTCGTTGGTGACCTCGAGTCCGAGCTCATCGACTTTCTGACGAAATACGATGTCGTTCACGAGATCGGTCCAGGCACGATTCCTGATCTCGAGCACCTCATCAGGACCGAGTTCGCGCTGTGACTGACGTGAAGCCTGCTCGTAATAATTGTCGATAACGCGTGAGTAGAGCTGGTAGTCGATCTCTTCCCCGTTAACCTCGCCGATTACGCCCCGCTGGCCCTTTGGGGTCGTGATGTCCGCGCCCCAGGCAAAGATGATCGTTCCGATAAATGCGACAACGACGATGTATAGTACCACCTTCGTGTATTTTCGCATGTCCTGCAACATATTCCGCTGTCTCCTTACGGTTTATTGGAAAACGTAGATTCTTCGCACAAACGGCTACTATATATATATACAATCGGCAGTTTCACAAGCTATTTTTGCGGTTCCGGTGCTGTTCCTGAAGCAGGAACATTCGGCGCGAGGAGGGATTATAATTGTTGACACGTGAGCCTGATAGTCTATTGTGAGTACCGCTATGAAGGGCATAAAACAGAGCTTTTTTATCGTAGTCAGTGCAGTTTTTATTCTGCTCATCGGATCGAGCGCATTCGCTCAGTCCGGCTACAGGTGGCCGCTCCCTGAATCGCGGGAACTGACCTCGGGTTTCGGTCAGTGGCGATCGGGGCATTTTCATTCCGGGATCGACATCCGTACTTTCGGTAAAACAGGATACAAATGTGTTGCGATTTCGGATGGACACGTCGAGCGAATAGTGACGCGCTGGGACGGCTACGGCAAGGCGCTCTATTTGAAGCTCGATGACGGGCGCGTGGCGGTGTATGCACATCTGCAGAAGTTCACCCATGATATCAATGTATATGTCCAGGAGCAGCAGCTCGCAACGAAGCGGTACATGACGAATCTCTATCCCCCCAAGGAGCTTTTTCGGTTCAAGGCGGGAGATGTGGTTGCTTATTCCGGCCAAACAGGTGCTGGTGCCCCGCATCTCCATTTCGAAGTGCGCGACTCGGACAGCCGGCCGCTTTCGCCGCTGCAGTTCTATCCGAAATCGATGACAGATACGCGCGAACCTGTGGTAAGGTCCATCTTCTTTCGCCCCCTCGACCCGGTTCGTGCTCGGATAGCCGGAAAGGCGGAAGCAGTAGAAGTTGACCTTGGATCGTCGGGAGGAAGATATGTCTCATTCGAACCGACGGTCATATACGGTCCTGTTGGTGTGGAGATTGATTGCATTGATCTCAGGCCCGGAACTCGGCGAAGCTACGCGGCGCACAAGGTCGAGATGTACATAGATGACGAGAGCCGGCCGTTCTTTTCAACCGTTTACGATACATTGTCGTTCGATCACTGGGGGGAGGTAAATCTCGAGACGAATTATACGCGAGCTATCGATGGACGAAGGTTCGTGAGAAATCTGTATGTTTTACCCGGGGCGAAAACTCCGCATGTCAACGATATTGCCGTCAATAACGGATGGCTCGAAGTCAATGACAGCTTGTTCGAATTCGGCCTGACACCGGGTGAGCATGTCCTGCTCATCTGCGTCCAGGATGAGAGCGGAAACGAAACCTGGGCTGAAGTTCACATCGAATTGAGGGGTCAGCCGAAACTGGTCTCTACTGATTATGGGGTGGTCGAGAGTCCATCGGTCATCGACGATAGATTCAACTACAGTTATGCTCTCTACGACCGTCAGATAGATGGCTTCGAATCGGTCGTGGGGGGTGCGCCGGCGCAGGAGCTAGTCGAGTTTCTGTCAGGTGACATCGGAAAAGTCTCGGCGCATCGCGATCTGGCGGGCAGAACGATTCTGTTAACGGCAACGGATCGGCGCGCGAGTTCCTCAGGCGCGCGCTTCGACTATATCGTGCGGATGTCGAACACCGGTATGCCGGTGTTTGCGCCATCCGGGGCTGTGCCGATGTCATCGATTGCCAGCGGAAAAGTCGAATCGTGGTATTCGGCGTTGGGGCTGGAGGTCTCGGCGCTGGCTGACGCGCTCGATGATTTGACATCCTCAGCCGCGAGTGTCTGCTACGGACTCGATGTTCTCTTCGATCCGGCGGATTCCTCGATACTTGTTGGCGCCACAGATGTGGCAACCACGGACCTGATCAGCGTTAAGTTCGGGCGTCCGTTCGTGGTCAGTCCGAGTCAGGGGACGGGATCTATAGCTCAGTTCGGCAGCGGACGGCTGATTGTCGAGGGCTCAGATCTGAATCATCCGGTTGGAATAACGATAGACACGGTTACTGTCGGAGTCTCTGAGTATGGCATTGTCTCTGCGCTGGTTACATCTCCGAGAGACCTTCTCCTCGAGGATTACGTGCATCTCGAATTCGATCTGCCGAGAGATGCGGACACAGCCGGGCTTGCTGTTTTCTCGATCTCGGAAGAAGGCAAACCGAGTCTCGTACCGACTGAGATTCGCAATGATACTGTGATGGTAGCCAAGGTCGGCAGAATGGGTACGTACGCTCTCATGCGCGACTCGAGGGGACCATCGATTACGAGAGTTTCGCCCAGAGACGGTGGCCTGGTGCGGAGCAAGAGACCGAAGATTACGTTCATGCTTGATGACAACCTCGCCGGTATCGGCGATGACAGGGATGTTCTGGTCGAAGTCGATGGCGTCTGGGCGATTCCTGAGTATGATCCCGAGACGAAGTGGATGGTTACCTATTCGAGCCAGGAACTGAAGGCGGGGCATCATGTTCTGAACATTACCGTGTACGACAAAGTTGGCAACAAGACCTCTCACAGTTCGACATTTACATACCGTCCGTGACAGATTCGATGTCCGATTCAGTTTTTTGATTGTGTTGTCCGAGGGGTCTCCCCTAAATTGACAAAGGCTGGATTTTCTTGAATAGTGGTGGGCAAACATGATTCCGATAAAGGATGACATCCCGACTCGGCGGAAACCGGTTGTTACTATCGCGCTAATAGTAATCAATTGTCTTGTATATCTTTACGAGCTTACGCTCGGGAGTGAGGGGTATCAACTTTTCACCGTTAAATGGGGACTGATTCCCGCGGAACTGACTACAGGGCAAGAGATGACGCCTTATATGGCCACCTCGCCCTGGATAAATCTCTTCACCAGTATGTTCATGCACGGCGGGCTGTTTCACCTGGGCGGCAATATGCTCTATCTCTGGATCTTCGGAAATAACATCGAAGACCGACTTGGCAGGGTCAAATTCGTGCTGTTCTACCTTGGGGCCGGTGTCGCCGCGGCGTCCACATTTATCCTGACAGATATGGACGGCACAGTGCCGATGGTGGGGGCTTCCGGAGCGATTGCGGGCATTCTCGGAGCCTATATAGTGTCGTATCCGCACGCACGTATACATACCGTGATATTCATACTCTACTTCATACGGATCGCCCGGATTCCTGCGCTTTTTGTCCTCGGGTTCTGGTTCTTTCTGCAGTTAATGAACGGCCTCCCGGCGCTCGGTGGTGGAAAAGGAGGTGGGGGAGTGGCCTGGTTCGCTCACATCGGAGGATTCGTGTTCGGACTGTTGATTTTCAAGTTCTTTGTGGGCAGGGCTCCACGAGTTCAGGAGGCCGGATGGTGGAGATGAGACGTTCGATATTGGTTTTGGCGCCGCTCGGTCTGCTGCTCCTTCTCGTAGGTGTTGTAGTAGCCGGGGAGTACATGGATCGCGCCGATTCGCTCGATTACGCGGGCGATCTGGATGCGGCCGCAGAGGCATATCGGGAGGCGTACAGCGTCGACGAATCGAATCTCGAGGCGCTGATGGGGCTGGCGGATGTGTCAATACGCAGCGGAAACCTCGGCACGGCCGCGCAGGCGCTAATGCAGATTATAGGGAAAGACCAGATGTACACCGAGGCGTACCTTGAACTGGCGAGAATTGGCTGGCTTACGGGTGATTTCGAGCAGGCCCGGCAGTATATTGATCTCGCAGATACGGTCGCGATGTCCCCGAATCCCAAGATTCCGGCGTACAGGTCGGTGATACTGCGAGGTATGGGACGTGTGGAGGAAGCGAATAGCGTAATCGAGGCTGCCGCCGGGAGATTTCCGAACAGCCCGATAATCGAGGCGAATCTTGCTCTGGTCAAGGCGTTGGCAGAGAGCCCCGAGGTTGGATTCCAGCACGCTTACAAGGCTCTGAGTCTTGATCCGATGAGGGTTCAGACGCTGATTACCTTGGCAAGCATGTATTTCGCTTCCGGTGATCTTGACAGCGCGAAGCATTACTATCAACTCGCCGCCGAGCGTGATCCTGAAAATGTTATGGTGCAGGACGGCCTCGCGCAGTTCGACAGCCTCTCTGTCGAGATGCAGCTCCACAAGCTGATGCGGGAGGGTGTGGGGTATTTCGATCGAGCGCTTTACAGCAAGGCACGCAGAGCGTTTTCGCAGGCGATAGAGCTTGATTCGACATTCTTCGAAGCGTACCTCAATCTCGGTTTCACACTCAACCTGGTCGGAGAGCCGGGAAGAGCGGCAGAGGTATTCGAGAGAGCATCGCAATTGAACAGCGACGACGCACCGTTATACATAGGGTGGGGGAACGCTCAGGCGGGCGTTGGGAAATTCGATGAAGCAATAGCAAAATACGAGCGTGCGATTGAGCTGGACTCCACGATACGGGAGGTCCATCAGGCGCTCGAGACAGTCAGGTTGCTCAAGGAACGACAAGCAAGAGAGGCAGAGGACGACGAGCAATGAGCACAGCCGATTTCGTACATCTGCATAATCACACCCAATACTCGCTTCTGGATGGCGCATGCCGCATTGATCAGTTCGTGAAGTTAGTTCATGAGCAGAATATGCCCGCCGTGGCGATAACCGATCACGGAAATATGTTCGGAGCGGTGGAATTCTATAAGAAGGCGAAAGAGGAAGGTGTTAAGCCAATAATCGGCTGCGAGATATATGTTGCACCGCGGGAGCACACGTACAAAGAGCCGATCCCCGGGAAGCCGAGCTCCGGGTATCACATGATCCTCCTTGTCAAGAACGACACCGGATATCGTAATCTCGTCAAGCTCGTGTCGAAAGCCTATATCGACGGCTTCTACCATCGACCGCGTGTAGACAAGAAGCTGCTCAAGGAGCACGCCGACGGTTTGATTGCGACTTCGGCATGCCTGAAAGGTGAGATATCGAGTGCGCTCATTGACAACGACACCAGGACCGCGGAGCACCTCGCAAAGACATTCGCTGATATGTTCGGCAAAGAGAATTTCTTCATCGAGATCCAGGACCATGGACTTGATCTCGAGAAACGCAACAAGGAGAGGCTCATTCGTCTCTCGAAGAAGCTCGGCATAGGTCTCGTTGGAACAAACGACTGCCACTACCTGCACCAGAAGGACTCCGAGGCGCACGACGCCCTGCTGTGTATTCAGACCGGCAAGTTCCTCTCCGACACCGACCGGATGAAGTATGAGACCGACCAAATCTACGTAAAGACGCCCGAGGAGATGAAAGAGCTGTTCGGAGCGTACCCGGAGGCGATCGAAAATACTCTGCGGATTACCGAGATGTGCAACTTCGATCTCGAGCTCGGCAAGAACCATCTGCCGGAGTTCCCTTTGCCCGGCGAGTTTACGGACCTCGATGAATATCTCCGGCATGAGGCATACGAGGGACTGAAGCGCAGATATGATGATATCACGGACGAGCTGAAGCAGCGACTCGAATTTGAACTGGATGTTATTATCAAGATGGGCTACTCGGGGTATTTTCTGATCGTAAAGGACTTCACCGATTATGCCAGAAGCCAGGGAATCCCGGTTGGACCCGGCAGAGGGTCCGCCACGGGCTCACTTGTGTCGTATTGCCTCGGTATCGTGAATCTCGACCCGATGAAATACGGTTTGATTTTTGAGCGGTTTCTCAATCCCGAGAGAATCTCGCTGCCCGATATAGATATCGATTTTGCCGACCGTGGCCGTGAGAAAGTAATCGACTATGTGATCCGGAAGTACGGCGAGAAGAATGTCTGCCAGATCATAACATTCGGCACAATGGCGGCACGTCAGTCGATACGAGATGTTGGTCGAGTGATGCAGATTCCGTATGCCGACGTGGACAAAATCGCGAAGATGATTCCTGCGGGACCGGGACAGACCATATCCGGCGCGCTCGAGAACGAGCCGGAACTCAAACGCCTGATGGAGGAAAGCGAGGCCGCGCGGGAGCTCGTGGAGAAGTCTCAGACGTTGGAGGGTCTCGCACGGCACGCCTCGACGCATGCAGCCGGTGTGGTTATTGCCCCGAAGCCGCTGACGGAGTATGTACCGTTGTTTAAGGCCTCCAGGGGGGATGAAATAACGACGCAGTACGACATGAAGTGCATCGACGAAATCGGGCTTCTGAAGATGGACTTTCTTGGGCTGCGGACGCTGACTGTCGTGGATGACACGCTGAAGATGATCCGTGAGAATCACGGTGTCGAGATCGATCTGGATGAAATACCACTCGACGACAAGGAAGTCTATCAGCTTTTCGGCGAAGGGAAGACTGTTGGCATTTTCCAGTTTGAGTCGAGCGGTATGCGAGATTATTTGCGGAAGCTACATCCGGAAGACCTGACCGACCTGATCGCAATGAACGCGCTCTATCGTCCCGGACCACTGGATGCGGGCACGATCGATAATTACATCAATCGCAAGCATGGCCGGGAGGAAGTGAAGTACAGCCATCCTTCTCTTGAGCCGATTCTCGAAGAGACTTACGGTGTTATAGTTTATCAGGAGCAGGTGATCCGGATAGCTCAGGTCCTTGCGGGATACAGCGCCGGACAGGGCGATATCCTTCGCAAGGCGATGGGTAAGAAGATCAAAGAGATAATGGAGGAGCAGAAAAAGAAGTTCCTCGCCGGTTGCACGGAGAATGATGTCCCGGACGACGTCGCGGCGGATGTGTTTCACCAGATAGAGACATTCGCCAGGTATGGGTTCAACAAATCACACGCTGCCGGCTATTCCTATCTCGCCTATCAAACGGCGTATCTCAAGACACACTATCCGAGGGAGTTCATGGCGGCGTCGATGACATCTGAGATGGGCAACACCGACCGAATCATAACTCTGATGGAGGAATGCAAGAATATAGGGATCGAAGTTCTGCCGCCCGATATCAACTATAGCCGCACCGAGTTTACGGTCGAGGACGACAAGATTCGGTTCGGCCTCGGTGCGATCAAGAACGTGGGTAAAGGCGCGATCGAGAAGATTCTCAAGACCCGCGATGAGGACGGCGAATTCAAGTCGCTGTTCGATTTTGTGTCGCGAGTGGATTTGCACGCGATGAACAGACGGATGCTCGACTCACTGATCAAGGCGGGTGCCTGCGAGTCGCTACCGGGGCACCGATCCCAGCTGTTCGCTTCGATTGAGGACGCTCTTAAATTCGGGCAGGCGAGACAATCCTCGCGCGCAAATAAGGACCAGGCGAGTCTGTTCGGGGAAGCCGACAATAATATCGCGGTCGTTGAGCCGGATCTCAGACCGGCCGAGAAGTGGGACAAGATGTCGACTCTCCGAAACGAAAAGGACCTTCTTGGCTTCTATGTATCCGGGCACCCGCTTGAAACCTATCGTACATTGATGACTGCCTATGCGTCGACGACGTCCGAGACTCTAAGCGAATTTCCGGATGGGGCCGGAGTCTCGATCGGCGGGATTGTGAGCCAGTTGCGTATCATCTGGGACAAGAAGGGTCGTAAGATGGCGTTCGTCACAATCGAGGATTTCGCCGGTCAGACCGACATTCTCGTCTTCTCGGCACTGTTCGAGAAAACAAAAGAAATCCTCGAGACCGAGTCGATGGTGATGGTGTCGGGCAAGGTCTCGAAGCGGGAGGACGACAAGGCTACCGTGACCGCAGACAAGATACAGACTCTCTCTGAGCTTTCGGAGGGGGCGGAGCTTACGCTCAAACTCAGCATGCGCGGCCCGAATTTCAATGGAGGTCGGCTCGAGAAGATCGAGGAGGTTCTCGAACAGAATCCCGGTTCGGCCGAAGTTGAGTTTATTTTGAACACCGGTACTGAGCGCGTTGTGCTGAAAACTGAGAAGCTGAAAGCCTCAGCGCGGCCCGGACTTACACGAAAACTGACTGAAATCCTCGGGGCCGGAGCGGTCCGCTGGGAGGTTACGTCCTCACGCAATCATAACGGAACCGTGTAGCCGGATTAGTGTTATAAGATTAAATATGTGTTGATTTATCAGGGATTTTGCATACATTTACGAGCGGAATCACCGATAAGACGTACTCCAGAAATAAGCAGGCCGGGAGATCAATAATGAAGAAGACAATCCTCATAATGCTCGCTGCAGCTATGGTTATCAGCCTTGTGGTTCTCGCTATTGGTCAGACCGCTGACAAGAAGACCGAGGGCAAAGCCGGCGAGGTGCCCACCGAGTTGAACTGGCTGAAGTACGATACTGCGCTCGAAACAGCCGAGCAGGAGCAGAAGCATGTGCTGGTCTATTTCACAACGAGTTGGTGCACTTTCTGCAAGAAGATGAATAAGACGACTTTCAAGGACCCGGAAGTGATCCGGCTTATGGCCAGCGGTTTTGTGCTCGCGAAAGTTGACGGCGATTCGCGAGAGAAGGTCAAGGTGACCAATACCGACGGAGAGGTCCTGGAGATATCTGAGAGGGATTTGACCAGATCGTACAAGGTAACCGGCTATCCCACTATGATATTCCTGAAGCCGGATGGAACGAGCCTGGCTCCGCTGCCTGGATACCAGGAGGCCTCAACGTTCAAGAATGCTCTTGAGTTCATTAGCACGTCAGCCTATCAGGAGATGGATTACAACGAGTTTGTTTCCAGGAAAGGCTGATTCTCGGATCGATTTATCCTCTTACATTACAGAAATTTAACGGAACTAATCCGAATGGGATTGGTTTAACGTAATACAAAGAGGACAAAGTTAGTCGTCGTTACTGATTGACGAACGAAACCGTAAAACTGAACAGAAGATTTGTTTAGAAGATAGTTGGTTTTTATAACTCAAACTCATCGGAGGGAGAACATGAGACTTCATCGTGGTTTGACAGCAATGGTCGCAATTTTCGCGCTGGTCGCATTTGCAATGGCGCCCGCAACGGGCTATGCTTGTGGCGACAAGACTAAGACCGCTCGCGCCGACAAGGCCGAGGTAATCAAGGCCAATGCTGGTGGAACGAATTGTGGCGATCATGCCAGGGCGAGCGTAAGGGACGCCAGCGCAAAGTCCTGTGACGGCGTGAAGACCACAACTGCCAGCGCGGACAAGGCAAAGGACTGCAGCAAGCCGTGCGATATGCCGTGCCCCGGCGCGAGAGCCACCACTGCTTCCGCCAAGGCTTGCTGCATGGACAAGGGTGCCAGCGTGACTACATCTGCCGCCACCCCGGCCAGCGCCCACACGCTCTTTGGTGTTGCCTACATGGTCTGCAGTGGCTGTGAGGCCCAGGTCGCTGAAGCCATCAAGAAAGTCGAAGGCGTACGTTCGGTAGGCGTCTGCCACAAGAGCGGCATTGCCGATGTCGATTTTGACAGTGAGAAGTGCTCCTCGAATGATATCGTCAAGGCAATCGAGAACGCCGGATATCATGCGCAGGAAGGCGCTTACAGTGCTGAAGAGTTGAAGAGCTTTGCCGACGGTAACGGCAATGCGAAGGTCTCGAATGCATCTGCCGGTGCCGAGACGAAGGCAGGTTTATCCTGCTCCGGCAAGTAAGTAAGACTGCACCGAGAACTCATCGAAATCTGGGAGCGGATTTATTCCGCTCCCTTTTTTGTTGAGCAAAATCAGAAACCCAGTCCGTTCTCATTTGTATTGACAGATAGCGGCATGACGGGTATCATTCGAATCATGAAGTTATCTTCTTTTGTTACATCGGTTTTGCTTGCACTGTTGTGTTCGGTTTCGTACGGAGCAAAGTACGCCGGGGATCCGTTTCACCTCGGTGTCGGAGGGCGTGCACTCGGAATGGGCGGGGCGTTCTCCGCAATATGCGACGACGCGACATCCGGGTTCTGGAATCCGGCCGGGCTTACAGGCACGGAGTATCGTCAGCTTGCATTCATGCACTCCGAGACATTCGGATCGTTGCTGAATCATGACTACATCGCCTTCGCCACTCCGCTCGGCTCCCCTGAAAACCGGACCTATGGCGGGTTCACACTGACTCGACTGGGTGGTGGCGGAATAAGGCTGACTGAGTGGGATTACAGCCTCAATCGGCCGGTAGTGGTAAAGGAATCGGGGCACGCAGATTATCAGCTACTCGTCTCGTATTCAACGGCCCGTTATGAGAGATTAAGCCTTGGTGTCTCCGCCAGGTTTATCTACCGAGACATAGCAGACAATTCGGCGTACGGATTGGGCGCCGACATCGGAGCCCAGTACAGAATAAGCCGCTTGATTACTGCCGGGCTGATGGTGCGTGACGCGACGACGACTCTGCTTTCGTACGACAACGGAACCGATGAGAGTATCTACCCGACGGTGATACCGGGAATCGGTGCGAGCAGGCGAATCGGAGATTTTGTGATTACCGCTGCTATCGACGCCGACCTCAAATTCGAGAATTACCGTGATGCCGCGCAGTACTGGATGGGTTCAATTTCTGCCGACAGTCGTTTCGGTTTCGAGGTTGGCTATATGAATGCAGTGTTCGGGCGAATTGGCTCCGATGTCGGACGTTTGACGCTTGGCGGGGGTGTATCTCTGTCAAAGATTGCGATAGATATAGCGTTTTTGCAGGAAAAAGATATTGACGACAGCTTCAGGATTTCTCTTCTCTACAGCATGAAATGATTTCCTTAAGAAAGGATCAAGAGTGAGATGATAAGAATCGGCGTACCGTTCTCTGTTCCGGTTGTTTTAATCGCGCTCGTTCTCTCGTGCGGGGACAAGCAGCAGGAGACTAAGACTTTCGATCTATCGCGGGAGGTTGCGCGAATGGACGGCGAGGCGTTCACGCTCGCCGACCTCAACGAAGTTCTGAGTGGAATGGGCTGGGAGGAGGCTACAAGGCTTAATCGCGTCAAAGACACAGCCCAATACAATTTCAAGGCCGTTGAGGAGATGTTAATAGCTGATATCATCAAGGAGCGTGCGAAGGATTTCTCGATCGACACTATCGCTGCGGCGCAGAGGAGACTGCGGGAGCATGTCCGTCGGATAGCACTGGCGAATATGTGGGACGACATTGTGGCGGAAGCACCGGAGATTACTCCGGAGGATGTCGACACTTTCTATGAGAACAACAAACGGATGTTCTTCACACCCATCGGTGCCGAGATAGCGCAGATTCTTGTCTCGACCAATCCGGCCGACTATCTCGAGGAAGGCGAGAGCCACTCGAAGCTTCCCAGGGATTCTGTCGAGATTCTCGCCATGGACCGGATGCAGGAGGTGGTTGACGCTCTTGATCGGGGAAAGGACTTTGGAGAACTCGCGAAGGAGTATTCGCACGACCGTCAATCCGGAGCGCAGGGAGGTTACATAGGGTGGGTCGAGAAAGGACAGACTCCGCCGACTTTCGACTCCGTGGCGTTCTCGCTCGAACCGGGTGAGACCTCACCGGCTTTCAAGACTCGCTACGGGTTTCACGTCGTGAAGATGCTCGCATTCCGAGACTCGAGTTACATGGAACTCGAAGGAGAGTTGTATGACTACCTCAAGCAGGGTCTCGATGGCAGGATTCGGACCGCGCACGCCGACGCTTTCCTCGACAGCCTCCGGAAACGGGCCGACATCGTGTATAATGAACCTCTCCTCAAGAAGGATCTCGAGGCTTTCGATCCCAACGATTGGGTTGCCATTATCGATGGCGCGGACACTGTTTACACCTTCGAATTCATCGATGCTGCTCGCAACCACCAGATGGTGAACAGGCTTCCGGGGCTTGACGCGGAAGACAAAAAGACAGCGATGCGCCGTACACTCAACCACCATGTCCTTGCTGCGGAGGCTCGCAAACTCGGGTATTTCGAGGCCGAGGATGTCCTGGAGGAGGCGAAGTCATTCGAGACTCAGCTAAAGGAACAGCACTATCGCTGGAGCCATCAACCAAGAGAATACTCTCCGACCGAAGAGGAGATTAAGGCATACTACGAGGCTCATGAGGACGAATACTACAGCGAACAACCGCTCAAGGTGAAGCACATTCTCTTCGAGGACTCGCTTCAAGCGGAGGAAGTCAGAAGAAAAATCGCGGATGGCGCGGATTTTGACGAAATGGCAATGAAGTACTATCCCGGTGACGAGGAGATTCGAGAATCTCTCTACGACCTTGGCTACATTTCTCGCGATGAGATGCCGATCAAGTTCTTCAACGCCGCCTGGATTCTGGATGTTGGCAGTGTTTCGCGCCCGATTCGAACGGATTATGGGTATCATTTGATTAAGCTCGAGGACAGGAGGCCCATGCGAGAGTTCTCGGAGGTCAGGAATGAGATTCACGCCAGGATTGCGACTGCGCACAACGACTCCGCACGTCAGGCATTTCTCGAAGATCTTTTCGAGGGCAAGACGGTCGACGTAGACAGCGCCCTGGTGCGGGCATTCGTGTTCCAGGAGGTAGAGGAGAGTCAACCGGACACAACAATCCAGAGTGGTTCGCTCGAGATGGCTGATCCGGATTCCATGATTGTGGTCGATTCTGTTCCGGTGACACCCTGATCAAAAAGCTCAATGACTGAGTCTGATCGACATTTGTCTGCTGGTATGGATATGGTTGAAGAGGCAAATATCAGCTATGACAAGGAGGGATGGCGTAAAGCCACTCATCTCTTTGCGCTGATAATGCCGATTGGATACTTCATACTCGGTAAGACAATTGCGCTCAGCATCCTGATTCCCGCAGCATTTCTGATCGTGCTCTTCGATGCCGCTCGGCTTGGCGGATGGAAGCTGTGGAGTTGGGTGGCCTGGATCTGGGGACCGCTCATCCGTCCCCACGAATCTCGAAAGCTGACCGGTGCGAGCTGGATAATGATCGCGACCGTCGCTACGGTGCTGATGTTCTCGAAACCCGTGGCTGTTTGTGCGCTCGCTTTCATAATCATAGGCGACAGCGCTGGTGCGCTTATAGGGCGAAAGTGGGGCAGACACAAATTCCGCAACAGCAAGTCGGTTGAGGGCTCCACGGCCTTTTTTCTCTCCTGCCTGATCCCGGTAGCTCTGGTCCCGGGAGTGCCATTGTGGATCGGTGCAATTGGAGCAGTTGTCGGCACTTTCACCGAGGCCTTCAGTGCAAAGGTGGATGACAATCTATCGGTCCCGCTCGTATCAGGATTGACAATGCACATTCTCATCAGGTTTGTCGGATGAGGGATCTTCGGAAAGGACGGATTTCCGCATGAATTACATCGATCTGCGCTCAGACACAGTCACCAAACCGACGAAAGCGATGCGCAAGGCCATGACCGAGGCCGAGGTGGGCGATGATGTGTTCGGTGACGATCCAACCGTGAATCGCCTTCAGGCTATGGTCGCCGAGAGGCTGGGCAAGGAAGACGCCCTGTACGTGCCTTCCGGCTCAATGGGAAATGCGATCTGCCTTAAAGTCCATACCTCTCCCGGCGACGAGATTATTGTCGAGCGTTTCGGACATGTGGTGAATTATGAAGTCGCCAACGCTGCGGTGTTTTCGGGACTACAGACGAACATGATCGATGGTTCGAATGGCGTGATTACTCGCGAGCAGGTGGAGCCGCTTCTCAAGGAGCAATCACTTCACACACCGGGCACGAAGCTGATCTGTATGGAGAACACGCACAACCGTGCTGGCGGCACGGTCTTCCCGCTCTATGAGATGAAAAAGCTGCGCGAGCTCGCCGACGAGCGCGGCATCCGGGTGCATCTTGACGGCGCCCGTCTCTGGAATGCACACGTCGCGGAGGGCATATCGTTTGAGTCGTACACCGTATGTGCAGACTCGGTCTCAGTCTGTTTCTCCAAAGGACTCGGGGCGCCGATAGGATCGTGTATCGCCGGCACAAAGTCGTTCATCGACGCCGCCCGGCGCGTGCGAAAGATGCTCGGTGGCGGTATGCGGCAGGTTGGCATACTCGCTGCTGCTGCAATCTATGCAATGGAGAACCATATAGATCGGCTGAAGGAAGACCATGACAACGCTCGCCTTTTGGCCGAGGGTCTCGCGAAGATCGAGGGCGTCAAAATCGACCTCGATACGGTTCATACGAATATTGTGATATTCGATGTCACGAAGATCGGCATTACGGCTCCGCTTGTCGTAGAGAAATGGCAAAAGCTCGGTGTCCTCGGGCTCGCGATATCCGAAAGCAGGATAAGGATCGTGACGCATCTCGATGTTACCCGTCAGGAATGCGAGACCGCTCTGGAGAAATTCCGTGAGGTAGTCGGAGCATGAGACTGACCGTGGTGGGCTGCACCTCCGGGTTCTCGTCACCTGACAAAGCTCACTCGTGCTACATCGTTGAAGACGAGAATTCCGCGTTCATGCTCGACTGCGGTGGCGGCGCCTCGAGCGCTGTCAGGCGCATAAACGCAGATGCGGGGAGAATAGACGGGATTTTCGTTTCTCACACGCACGCTGATCATTTCTCGGGGATACCGCTTTTCATCCAGACGGAACATCTAAAGAGACGTGAGACACCGCTTGATATCCATGTGCCGACGGAGGCGGTGGAACTGACCCGAGATATTCTCGTAGGAATGTACCTGCTCCCGGGTAAGCTGAGTTTTTCGGTGCACGTGAAAGGTCTGGACGGCGGCTCGGAGATCGAATGTGGAAATTGTACAGTCAAAGCGATTGAAAACTCCCACCTGGCAGGACTTAGCGGTGCCGCAGAGATCATAGCGAAAGCCAACTATGCCAACCGTATGCAGTGTTTCAGCTTCATGGTCAGCGCTGGTTCAAAGAAGCTGCTCTATTCAGCGGACATAGCCGGCACCGACGACATAGTGGATCATCTGAAAGACTGCGAGCTTCTCGTGATCGAGGGAATGCACATCGATTTGGAGGGTCTGCCGTCTCTACTGCTGGACAAGAATGTCAAGAAATGCCTGCTTACACACCTGCCGGATGGTTTTGATTGCGACGCCACACGAGTTTTCTTCGAGAAGCCTGGCTACAATGGTCTGACTTTCGCGGAAGAAGGTCTGGTCATCGAAATTTGAGTCTTCTCTGCCCCCCTGTCTATGCGCTGAAATCCGCCAAATTCGGGCATAGCGAATCGATGTTCAACGCATTTCAGTTCCAGTTCCCACCAAACTTTGAGAAATCGGTTAACTATATATCAAATAAGGCCTGTAAACCGGTTGACAGAGTGTTGGGGGGCCTGTATATTTGTCAGATTATGTGGGTGCGTAACTGTGAAATAATTCACTTACGCGGACAATTTACACCGGTATTCGCGATTGGTTGTGACACACGGTTTTAGGTATGTTCTCACTTAAGTATTTCATAGAGGATTCAGCTTACTATTTGATCGAACACTACTGGATGATGTCTTCTGTTTAGTACCTGCCTGACGTTGAATTATGTGTTACTATCTCAACTTTCGCCAGGTTAAGGAGACTGGATTTATGGCTAAAAGAAAAGTTCTGATTATGGGCGCCGCCGGGCGTGACTTTCACAATTTCAATACTTACTACCGTGACAATGAAGACTACGAAGTAGTGGCTATGACAGCCACTCAGATCCCGGACATCGAGGGCCGCAAGTACCCGGCCAAGCTTGCCGGGAAGCTCTATAAGAAGGGAATCCCGATCGAGTCCGAAGACAAGCTGGTTGACCTGATCGAGAAGTACGAAGTGGACGATGTCGTGTTCTCGTACTCCGATGTTCCATTCACCTACGTGATGGACAAGGCAGCGTGGGTGAACGCTGCCGGCGCGAATTTCGTGATGCTCGGTAATCGTGAGACGATGATCAAGTCGACCAAGCCGGTCGTGGCGATTACCGCTGTTCGCACGGGTTGTGGCAAGTCGCAGACAACACGCCGGGTTTGTGAGGCTCTCAAGGCACTCGGCAAGAAGGTTGTGGCGATTCGTCACCCGATGCCTTACGGCGATCTCGCAAAGCAGGCTTGCCAGCGATTCGCCAGGATGGCCGATCTCGACAAGCACAAATGCACGATCGAAGAGCGCGAGGAATACGAGCCGCACATCAGTCGCGGGACAGTAGTTTATGCAGGCGTCGACTACGAGATGATCCTGCGCGAAGCCGAAAAGGAAGCGGATGTCATCGTTTGGGACGGCGGCAATAATGATACATCCTTCTACGAGCCGGATCTGCAGATTACCGTCGTCGATCCGCACCGTCCCGGCCACGAGATAGCGTACTACCCCGGACAGACTAATTTCGTCCTGGCCGATGTTCTCGTGATAAACAAAATAGACACTGCCGAGCCGGATGATGTTGAGATACTGCGCGAGCATATAGTCGAGTACAATCCGGAAGCGATAGTCGTCGACGGCGCCTCCCCGATTTCGGTCGAGGACGCGTCCGTGATTCGCGGAAAGCGTGTGCTGGTCGTAGAGGATGGCCCGACGCTGACTCACGGCGAAATGCAGTATGGCGCCGGTGTTGTGGCGGCACGCAAGTATGGCGCTTCCGAGATCGTCGATCCGAGACCGTTCCTGAAGGGCAGTCTGAAGGACACATTTATGAAGTACCCGGGGATCGGCGTGCTTCTTCCGGCGATGGGGTACGGCGGCAAGCAGGTCAAGGATCTCGAGAAGACTATAGCTGCGACTGATTGCGATTCCGTGATTATCGGTACTCCGATCGATCTGCGTCGCGTAATCGATGTCAAGAAGCCGTCGACGAGAGTGACGTACGATCTGCAGGAGATCGGTAAGCCGACCCTCGCCGACGTGCTCGAAGGTTTCCTTAAGAGCGTCGGCAAAAAGAAGCGTAAATGAGCAAGGGAACTAAGACAGCGGTAGTCGCACTCGGGGGCAATGCGATTACGAAGAAGGGTGTCCCGGACACCATTGCGAATCAGTTTGAGCATACCCGCCAGTCTCTGGCGGGTATTGTACCTTTGATTGAGGACGGCTACGGACTGGTGATCACGCATGGCAACGGTCCGCAGGTCGGTAACGCGCTCTTGCGTGTCGAGGCGGCGCGTGGCATGGCTCCGATTCTTCCGATCGGAATCTGCGTGGCAGATACCGAAGGTGGAATGGGATACATGATAGAGCAGTCGCTCCAGAACAGGCTTCGCCGGGAGGGCATCGAGAAAGGTGTCGTCACGATCGTGACTCAGG
The DNA here is from genome assembly GCA_964415885.1 of uncultured Ignavibacteria bacterium. Taxonomy (GTDB): domain Bacteria; phylum Zixibacteria; class MSB-5A5; order JAABVY01; family JAHJOQ01; genus CAYQCE01. The sequence continues at coordinate 46,591 of CAYQCE010000004.1, read as the reverse complement.
TGCTTGTCGATAAGGATGATCCATCGATAAAGGACCCATCCAAGTATGTCGGCCAGTTCTACGAGTACGACGAGGCGCGCAAGTTTGCGAAAGAGCGCGGCTGGACAGTTAAAAAAGATTCCGACAGGGGTTGGAGACGGGTTGTGCCGTCTCCAATTCCCTATAAGACGATAAATGCAAAGGCAATACAGACCCTCGTCGAAAGAGATTACATTGTGATCGCCTCCGGAGGCGGTGGAGTCCCGGCTTATGTGGACGACAACGGCGACTACGAGGGCGTAGACGCGGTCGTTGACAAGGACCGTGCCTCCGCTCTGCTCGCCGGTGAGATTGGCGCGGATTTGCTCATAATACTCACCGGCGTCGACAAGGTTGCGCTGAACTTTGGCCAGCTCGATCAACGGTTTCTGGATCGGGTTACGGTGTCGGAGATGAAGAAGTACGCCGACGAGGGACATTTCCCTCCAGGCAGCATGGGGCCGAAGATCGAGGCTGCGCTCAGCTTCCTCGAAGGTGGGGGAGACGAGGTGATTATCACCTCGATCGAAAAGGCGTATGACGCTGTCGAGGGTGACGATGGCACGAGAATAGTGCCTGACTGAACTAGTGCCCGGTATAACCGGGATGCGGGATCAGAGTCTAAATGACGGCTTTAAAGAAAGCCATAGTCGAAAGATTACTCGAGAGAGGTAACATCTACGAGGTGGGCGGATGCGTTCGCGACCAGTTCCTCGGCATTGGTGTCGCTGAGAAGGACCGTGATTATCTCGTCACTCAGATCCCGATTGATGATCTCGTCGCGATACTCAGAAACTTCGGGAGAGTCGATCTCGTTGGCAAGTCGTTTGGTGTAATCAAATTCACCGCTCACAACAACGGCTCCGGCCCCTATCCCACTGTTGACATCGCACTACCGCGCAGAGAATTCTCCACGGGCATAGCGCATCGGGACTTCTCTGTTGATTTCGATCATACTCTTCCGGTCGAAGAAGACCTCAAGCGCCGTGATTTCTCCATCAATGCCGTGGCGCGTCACCTCGGTACCGGCGAATTGATCGATCCGCTCGACGGCAAGATAGATATTGAGCACAGGAAGCTTCGCATGATCAGCGAGGAGTCGTTCAAAGACGATCCGTTGCGGGTATTGCGGGGGGTGCAGTTCGTGGCGCGATTCGGTCTCGATGTGGAACCGGCGACGCATCATGCAATGAAAGAGAATGCGCACCTTATGACATCGGTCAGTCCGGAGCGCGTGAACGAAGAGCTGAACAAGATGCTGGTCCGTGCCGAGAAGCCATCGGTGGGTTTCCGCCTGATGCACGATATTGGTTTGCTCGAGATCCTGATTCCGGAGCTTGTGGAGAGCGTCGGGGTCGATCAGCCGGGCGGCTATCATGCGCATGATGTCTTCGAGCATCTGCTTGGAACGACCGATGCTGCCAAGCCTCGGCTCCGTCTCCGATGGGCTGCGCTGCTGCACGACATAACCAAGCCGCGAGCAAAGCGGGTCGTGGACAAAAAGGCGACATTTTACGGCCACGAGGCCTCCGGCGCGAAGCTCGCGAGGAATGTGCTCAAGCGGTTGAGATATCCAAAGAACCTGATTGACGATGTTTCGACGCTTGTCGAGCGTCACATGTTCACGATCCCTCCTACGGACAGGGGGCTCAGGCGGCTCATACGCAAAACCGGGCCGGAGTTGGTGTTCGACCTGCTCGATTTGCGCAGAGCGGATGTTGTCGGGCAGGGGATGGGCAATCCAACCGACGATGTGGACGAATTCGAGCAGAGAATTCGTGAGGAGATAGACAAGAAGCCGCCGTTCTCTGTGAGAGAGCTTGCGATAGATGGCAACGACATCATGAAGGAGTTTGATCTCGACCAATCACCGCTGATCGGTGAGATTCTCGATCATCTGCTCGAGATTGTGCTCGATGAACCAGAGTTGAACAAGAGAGAAGTATTGATAGATGCGGTCAAGGAATACCTGCAATCTGAGGAGAGTCGATGAAGATTCACGAATACCAGGCAAAGGACATTTTTGCGCGTCACGGTATGCCGGTACCGCCCGGCGAGGTCGTGACGACTGCTGATGATGCAAAGGCTGTTGCCGAGAGAATCGGCAAGCCGGTAATGGTTAAGGCTCAGGTACATGTTGGGGGACGTGGTAAGGCCGGCGGCGTGAAATACTGCGAGAGTCCGGACGTCGCCTACGAGCATGCCTCAAACATCCTGGGCATGGATATCAAGGGACTGACAGTTAAGAAAGTGCTCGTGACTGAGGCGGTCGATATCACGTCCGAATCGTACGTCGGCATTATCATCGATCGTTCGGCGAAGAAACCGGTTTTCATGGTATCACCGGCTGGCGGAATCGATATCGAGCAGGTCGCCGCTGAGACCCCTGAGAAGATTTTCAAGAAGCATATCGATCCGCTTCGCGGGATATCGATGTATGAAGCCCGCTGGCTGGCCTACAAACTTTATGACGATCCGAATCTGGTCAAGCAGGCGGCGAAGATAATAATCCAACTCTATGAAGCCTATTTTGCGGTCGACGCCTCACTGGCCGAGATCAATCCTCTCATAACTACCGGTGACGGCAGAGTTCTCGCGATCGATGCAAAAATAAACATCGATGACAACGGCCTGTATCGCCACCCGGAGATCGAGGAACTCCGCGATATGGACGCCGAAGAGCAATCGGAAATGGATGCCCGTGATGCCGGGTTGTCATTTGTTAAGCTCGACGGAAACATCGGCTGCATCGTGAACGGTGCAGGCCTCGCGATGGCAACAATGGACCTCGTGAAGTACTTCGGCGGTGAGCCGGCGAATTTCCTCGACATCGGTGGATCCTCCAACCCGGAGAAGGTCGTACGAGCCATGGAAATAATTTTACGTGACTCGAATGTGAAAGCGATCCTCTTTAACATATTCGGCGGTATCACCCGCTGCGATGATGTCGCGAACGGAATCGTCTCGGCGATCAATCAGATGAGGCCGGATGTGCCGATCGTGATAAGACTGACCGGCACGAACGAGGAGGAGGCGCGCAAGATTCTCGAATCTGTCAATCTTGCTGCCGCCAGCACTATGGATGAAGTAGTACAAAAAGCCATTGAAGTAGCCGGCGTATAAGGGAGGATTGAGGTTAGATATGAGTATATTCGTTGACAGGAATACAAAGATAGTCGTGCAGGGAATAACCGGCAGAGACGGTTCATTCCACGCCAGGGCCATGAAGGAGTACGGCTCGAAGGTAGTCGCCGGCGTAACACCCGGCAAAGGCGGTCAGGACCTCGACGGCATCCCGATTTTCAACACGGTTAAGGATGCTGTGGAACAGACAGCGGCAAATACCGCCGTTATCTACGTCCCGGTGGCGTTTTCAATCGACGCAATCTATGAAGCAGTTGATTCCGGCGTCAAACTTGTCGTATGTATTACGGAAGGTGTTCCGGCGAACGACATGTTGAAGGTGAGAAACTACATAGATAATCACACCGATTGCAGACTGATTGGGCCAAACTGTCCCGGAATCATTGCCCCCGAAATTACGAAGGTCGGGATTATGCCGGGTCATATCCATAAGAAGGGCAAAGTGGGCGTCGTTTCCCGCTCAGGAACGTTGACCTATGAAGTCGTGTACAATCTCACCCTGAAGGGGCTTGGGCAGTCGACCTGTATCGGGATCGGCGGTGATCAGATAATCGGAACGAACTTCATTGACTGCCTCAAGGCGTTCGAGGAAGATCCGCAGACCGAGGCGATGGTTATGATCGGCGAGATCGGTGGATCGGACGAGGAAGAGGCCGCGGAGTATATCAGGAAGCATGTTACAAAGCCGGTTGTGGCATTCATCGCCGGCCGGACGGCTCCTCCCGGAAAGAGGATGGGGCATGCAGGTGCGATTATTTCCGGAGGTACCGGGACTGCGGCGGATAAGGTCAAGGCCCTGAATGCCGCGGGAATACCTGTTGCGGAGACTCCATCGCAGGTGGCGGATTTGATGGCCGAAGAGCTGAAGAAGTACCGCGCGAAGAAGCCGAAGAAGACTGCGGCAAAGAAGTCCACTAAGAAGTCTGCCAAAAAGCCTGCAAAGAAGAAAGCTGTAAAGAAAAGAGCTGCAAAGAAGACTACGACCCGCAAGACTGTCAGTAAGGCAGCCAAAAAGAAAACTGCCAAGAAGACTGCCAGGAAGACTGCGAAGAGGGCGACCAGGAAAGCGACGAAGAAGAAGGCAACCGGGAAATCGACAAAGAAGGCGACAAAGAAGACTGCGAAGAAGTCGCCCAGGAAAAAGACAGTGAAGAAGTCGAAAAGAACAACGGTCAGGCGCAAGAAATAGAACTTGTCGGGAGTAAGTGAGAATGGCTGACGACTCAGAGAAGACAAAAGAGACGTCCCCGGAGACAAAGGCCAAAGAAGAAACCGGTGACAAGAAGAAGAAGGAGAAGCGCGAAGGCCCTCCTTTGAAAATCTTCTATCACTGGTGCAAGGGCTGCAACATATGCATAGCCTTTTGTCCTCAAAAGGTCTTCGAACCGGATAGAGACGGCAAACCGATAATCGCCCATCCGGACGAGTGCACGCAGTGTGCTTTCTGCTGGCTGCACTGCCCGGACTTGGCAATCGTATCGACAGAGAAGTAGAGGAGCGCCGGATGGAAAGAGAAGTCAAGTTACTTCAGGGAAATGAGGCCTGTGTGGAAGGCGCAATCCTGGCCGGTGTCCGTTTTTTCGGCGGCTATCCGATTACGCCCTCTACAGAGGTGGCCGAGGGGATGGCCCGAAGGCTGCCACAAATTGGTGGACGTTTTATACAGATGGAAGATGAGATTGCGTCGATGGCCGCGATAATCGGCGCATCCTGTGCGGGTGTTAAGTCGATGACGGCGACGTCGGGTCCCGGATTCTCCCTCATGCAGGAGAACATAGGATACGCCTACATCACGGAGACGCCGTGTGTGATCATCGATGTCCAGCGTGGCGGCCCATCCACGGGCCTCCCAACGAAGGTGTCGCAGGCAGACACGATGCAGGCGGGTTTTGGTCCGCACGGTGACTATCACGCTATTGCAGTTGCACCATCGAGTGTCGAGGAGATTCTTCATTCAACCATCGATGCGGTGAATCTCGCCGAATCATATCGCACTCCGGTGGTTGTTCTGCTGGACGAAGTCATCGCTCACATGCGTGAGAAGGTGGAGATACCGACTCTGGACGAGGTGAGGATGGTCGAGCGTCGAAAACCCACCGTGCCTCCGGACTGGTACAAGCATTTCGAGATCAGCCCGACCGGAGTCTCGCCGATGGCGAGTTTCGGTGACGGCTACCGTTTTAATATTACCGGTTTGACACACGATCAGTTGGGGTTCCCAACAGCGGAACCGGCCGAGATAACCCTGATGCTCGATAAGCTGAAGGACAAGATAATCAAGAACAACGAGACGATCTGCGAGTTCGAACTGACTGAAATGGACGACGATCCGAAAGTGGCGATTATCTCGTACGGCATCGTGGCTCGCGCTGCAAAACAGGCAGTTATGATGGCTCGGGATCAGCGCCTCAAAGTCGGTGCTGTCAGGCCGAAGGCAATCTGGCCACTCGCGGTTAATACTCTTCGCAAACAACTGCGCAATGTTCGAAAGCTCATCGTGGCGGAGCTCAATCAGGGGCAGCTTATCAATATGATCAAGCATCATGTCGACAGGCGTCACACCGAGATCATCCCGATGCAGCGGTATGACGGAGAGTTGATAACCCCGGCACAGATACTCAACAAGATCAAGGAGGTAAAGCATCATGGTACCCAAGTCTGATGTAATTCATCACTACCTCCGACCGAAGAAGAAATTCCCGCATGTTTGGTGTTCGGGTTGCGGTCTGGGTGTGATTCTCGGTTCGATGATCCGTTCGATTGACGCACTCCAGATACCGAAGGATGATATTGTCGTCTGCTCCGGCATCGGGTGTTCATCGAGGCTGCCGGTATATGTCGATTTTAACACGCTTCACACGACACACGGCCGTGCGATAGCGTTTGCGACCGGCGTCAAGGTTGCGAACTCACGTCTGAAGGTGATTGTGGTCACCGGAGACGGCGACTGTCTCGCGATTGGTGGAAATCACTTCATTCATGCCTGCAGGCGCAACATCGATATTACCGTGATTCTGGCAAACAACTGGATTTATGGAATGACGGGTGGGCAGTTCTCGCCCACGACACCTACCGGCAAGCGTGGTTCTACCGCTCCGTACGGCAATCTGGAGCAGAACTTCGATGCCGCGAAGTTGGCGATAGCCTCCGGTGCGGCATACGTTGCGCGATCCACCGTGTATCATGTCGATCAGCTCGACAAGATGATAACCGGTGCGTTGAGCAAGAAGGGCTTCTCGGTGGTCGAGGTGATGTCCAACTGTCATACTTACTTCGGCCGTCTCAACAAGGAGGGCGATGCTGTCGAGATGCTCAAGTGGCTTAAAGGGCATGCGATGCCGATTCAGGCTGCGCGCAAACTGCCTCCGGAGAAGATGGAGGGTAAGTTCGTGACAGGTGTGCTGCACGATGAAGAAAAACTCGAATTCTGCGAGCACTATCAGCAGCTTGTCGACCAACTGCAGAAGAAGGAGGCGAGGTAGGCATGACGATTAAGACCAAACAGAGGAAGGCGGTCGAGGCCGAGCGCTACGAGGTTCGTCTCTCTGGCTCCGGTGGTCAGGGACTTATCCTCGCCGGAGTTATTCTCGCAGAGGCGATAGGCACCATCGACGGCAAGAACGTGGTTCAGAGCCAGTCGTATGGCCCGGAGGCGCGAGGGGGAGCGTCCAGGGCGGACGTCGTTATCTCGGATACGGAGATATACTACCCGAAGACTATGAAGCTGGACCTGCTACTCGCGCTCACGCAGGAGGCTTGCGACAGGTACTTCCACGACCTCAAAGAGGGCGGAATACTCGTCGTGGATTCACATCTCGTGACTCAGCCGCCAACGCCGAGACATTTCGGATTTCCGTTCGTTCAGCTCGCACGTCATGAAATCGGTGTTGCGATGGTGGCGAATGTGATTTCGCTCGGCGCGCTCTGTGAGCTGACAAGTATCGTCTCGAAAGAGGCGCTGCGGGAAGTGGTGCACAGCAGAGCTCCGAAGGGCACGGAGGAGAAGAATCTGAAGGCACTCGAGCTCGGATTCAAAATCGCTAAAGACAAGAAATTCTGATCGATGTCAACAGTGAGGATTGGATGGTCCAGAGAACGCTCCTGATAATCAAACCTGACGCTACGGAACGGAACCTGGTCGGACAAATCCTGAGCCGGGTGGAAGCCGCGCGATTCAGGATAGTTGCTATGAAGATGGTACATCTTGAACGAAGTGAGGCACGCAAGTTTTATGCGGTGCACGAGGGGAAGCCGTTTCTGGATGATCTCGTGGACTTTATGTCATCCGGGCCGGTTGTGCCGGTCGTTCTGGAGAAGGAGAACGCCATTCTCGACCTGCGTGATCTTGCAGGCGCAACCGATCCTGAGAATGCGGCGAGTGGGACGATACGTGATGTCTACGGTAAGGACATCCAGTGTAACTCGGTGCATGCGTCTGATGGCGAAGATACGGCCCGGAATGAAACCAGGTTTTTCTTCCCGGATTTGTAGCGGGTCTTGTTTCGACTATGGTAATCCGCATGGCATACGGCAATGATGAGTTGAAAGTGGAAATACCGGATGATCGATATGGCGGTGTGATAGAGCCGGCACCGTACTCTATTGGCGATTCCAGTTGGGAGAATATGCTCGAGCTGCTGAATCACTCGCGCCTCGCCGAGTTCCTTACTGGTGCGGAGCGGGTGCTGATAGTCGTCAACGATTCGTTCCGTGCCACTCCAACGCCCCTTGCCCTGCAGGCTCTACTGCCGTTTCTGGAGCGCATACCGGAGACGAAAGTCGTGATTGCGGCCGGATTGCACGGGGCGCCTACCGATTCCGAGATTACGGAGATCGTGGGAGAGGATTTTCCCCAAGACAGATTCGAGGTCCTTTGCTCGGATGCGAAGGAAGATGAGCAGTTTTATCAGTTTGGTCGCTGGCAGGATGGCACCCCTATAAGGCTGCACAAATCGCTTCAGTGGGCGGACAAGACAATCGTGATTGGTTCGGTCGAACCGCACTATTTCGCCGGTTTTACCGGAGGACCGAAGTCGTTTATGCCCGGACTCGCGCATCACACGACAATCGAGGCGAATCATCGCATGGCCGTATCCAGGGCGTGCGTTCCGGGGAACCTTACGAATAACCCGGTTGCGAAATCGATCCGTGAGGCGGCCAGTTTCCTTCGTAGAAGCGCGATCTTCTCGATACAGTTCGTCCTGGATTCATCGAAGAAACTTGTCGATTCGTTCGTCGGCGATCTCTGGGATTCGTACGACAGGGCAGTAGCGGCAGCGGTACGAGTGTATATGGTGCCGATACAGCGGAGATATCGTCTCGCTATCGCAGTGCAATCGAAACCGTTGGATCGAAACCTGTATCAACTCCAGAAGTCGTATGAGAATGCGAGCCTGGCTGTCGAGGATGGCGGAACGCTTGTCGTCGTATCAGCATGCAACGAGGGCATTGGCAATGACGCTTTCTACGATCTTGCCACGCGCTATCCGACGCCGGAGTCGATCCTCAAGGTGGCTCCGACCAGCTATACGCTGGGGTATCACAAGCTGTACAGAACGGCACAGTTGCAGCGAAGGATCAATATCTACCTGAAATCCGAATTGCAGGATGACGTTGTCGAAAAGGTGTATCTCAGGCCTGCTCGCGATGTCGAGACGCTAATCAAATCCGAGCTTGACAGATTTGGTGATGACACAAAAGTTATGGTGATAAATGATGCGGGTCATGTTGTACCCTACTTGCAACAGGCCGCGTAGCGACAAACAGAACAGGAGGAGTACATGCGGAGAAAAGTCTCTGTAATAGGCGCGGGTAATGTTGGTGCTTCGGTAGCCCAGTATCTCGCACAGAAGAATCTATGTGATATCGTTGTAGTTGATATTCCGGAAAAGGAAGGTATGCCGGCGGGCAAGGCGCTCGATCTTATGCAGGCCGGTCCCATTGATGAATACGATTGCACGATTATCGGTACGTTCGAGTATGAGCATATCGCGGACTCGGAGATTGTCGTAGTCACCTCAGGTCTTGCCCGCAAGCCCGGCATGTCCCGAGAGGACCTTCTCAAGGCGAACGCCGAGATCATCAAGAGTGTGGGCGAGAATATTGTCAAGTTTGCTCCCAACTCGATGGTTATAATGGTCGCGAATCCGCTCGATCTGATGACTTATCACGCATGGAAGGTGACCGGATTCGACACCAACCGTGTCTTCGGCCAGGCTGGCATTCTCGACTCGATCCGTTTCCGCACGTTTGTGGCGATGGAGCTTGGTGTATCCGTGAATGACACCCAGGCGATGGTTCTTGGCGGCCACGGTGACACAATGGTCCCGCTTCCGGACTATACCACCGTCGCCGGTATCCCGATTACCGAGCTGATTCCTGCCGATCGCATCAAGGAGATAGCGGATCGCACGAGAGTCGGTGGCGGCGAGATTGTCAAGCTGCTCAAGACCGGCTCTGCATACTATGCCCCGGCGCGTGCGTCGGTTCAGATGGTCGAATCTGTGCTGCTCGATCGCAAGCGCGTGCTTCCGTGCTCAAGCTACCTGACCGGTCAGTATGGTCTGAGCGATGTCTACATCGGCGTGCCGTGCGTTCTCGGTGCCAACGGTGTAGAGAAGGTCATCGAGCTGAAGCTCAAAGATGAGGACCTCGCACTGCTTCAGAAGTCGGGTAATACGTACAAAGAGCATCTGAAGGAAATTGGGTACTAACCAACTCTGGGAAAGGAATTGCCTGTGGCATACGACAAGATTACCCCGCCGAGTGACGGCGAGAAGATCACAGTACAAGATGGCAAACTGAACATACCGGACAAACCGATTATTCCGATGATCGAGGGTGACGGTATCGGTACGGATATAAGCAAGGCGACTCGTCGCGTGCTCGACGCCGCGGTCGAAAAGACGTTCGATGGCAAGAAGAAGATCGTCTGGTTCGACGTTTACGCCGGTGAGGCAGCGAACGAGAAATACGGCGAATGGCTCCCGAAAGACACGATCGAGGCGATCCGTGAATTCATCGTAGCGCTCAAAGGTCCGTTAACCACGCCCGTGGGCGGCGGATTTCGCAGCCTGAATGTCACGCTTCGACAGGTGCTCGATCTGTACGCATGCGTCCGCCCGGTTCGCTGGTTCCAGGGGGTGCCGTCACCGGTGAAGAGCCCCGAGAAGATGGACGTGGTTATCTTCCGTGAGAACACCGAGGATGTCTACGCGGGAATCGAGTGGCAGGAAGGCTCCGATGATGTAAAGAAGGTCATCAACTACCTGAACGACACCTTTGACCTCAATATCCGTAAAGACTCCGGCATCGGTGTGAAGCCGATCTCGATTACCGGTACAGAGCGTCTGGTGAAGAAGGGGATCGAATACGCGATCGAGCGCGGACGCAAGTCGGTTACGCTTGTCCACAAGGGCAATATCATGAAGTTCACCGAGGGCGCGTTCCGTGATTGGGGATATAAACTCGCGGCCCGCGAGTATCCGGATCAGACGATCTCCGAGGACGAGGTCTGGGAGAAGCACGACGGCAAGGTTCCGGAAGGCAAGATCCTGATCAAGGATCGTATCGCCGATTCGATGTTCCAGCAGGTGCTGACGCGTACCGATGAGTACGACGTCGTCTGCACTCCGAACTTAAACGGGGACTATCTCTCCGACGCCTGCGCTGCGCAGGTCGGCGGTCTCGGGATGGCTCCCGGCGCGAACATCGGCGATTACATCGGGCTGTTCGAGGCCACGCACGGCACCGCGCCGAAGTATGCGAACCTCGATGTCATCAATCCGGGCTCGCTCATTCTCTCCGGCTGCATGATGCTCGAGTATCTCGGCTGGAAGGATTCTGCGGATATGGTCTACAAGGCTCTCGAGAAGACCATCCTGCAGAAGACGGTGACTTATGATCTGGAGCGTCAGATGGAAGGTGCGACGAAAGTCGGTACGTCCGACTTCGCCTCCGCGATAATCAAGAACATGTAATAGCTAAAAAGCGATTCGCGCGAATAGAAAACCGCCGGGCTTAATAGTCCGGCGGTTTTTTTGGTCGTTTGATACTGTACGGGGAGCTGTCTCAGCAACACCATTCACTTCGCGCCCTCCTGTCATCTTCGCTCTCACGTCACCCCCGAGCCTTCCTGTCACCCCCGCGCAGGTGCTTGTTGAAAAAGTTCGCATTGCTGGGAAAACCGTCATCGCGAGGAGTCCCGCGGAGGCGGAATGACGCGTCCACACTTGCATCTTTGATAACCGTTTCGTGATCCGCGTATATCTTCGTGAGCAACTACCTTTGAAACCCGGGTCAATAGACCCGGGCCACGCTACGCCTTCGCGGGAATGACGTGTCCACACTTGCATCTTTGATAACCGTTTCGTGATCGGTGTATGTCCTCGCGAGCAACTATCTTTGAAACCCGGGTCAATAGACCCGGGCCACGCTACCCGCATTCGCCGACTGTTCTCAGGTGGCTTGTGGTGATGTCAATCAGGATGGTATAGTCTACACGGTTGGCGACATGGTCCATTTGCTCCGGTGGATCAACGGCGAGATACATCCCGACAGCACCGAAGCTTGCGGGGATGTGAACCTGTGCGGTGATGTCAACATAGCTGATATCCTGCTCTACGAGAAGTACTTCGTTTGGGGGCTTGGAGTCGGAATCTGCCAGCCGGCGGAGAACTGCGTTCTGCCGACCGGAAGCAACGCGGTCTTTCTGGAATGCCCGGAGTATGTATATGCCCATTCGTTCGACTCCGTTGCAGTCGACCTGTACATCACAAGTGAGGTTGATCTCGGTGGATTCTCGATCGGCCTTACGCACGATTCTCCCAATCTCGACTTGCTCGGAATCGATATCTCGAATTCCTCTATTTCTGCATCATGGAATTTGTTCGGCATTTCGCCAACGGATTCCGACTATGTCCAGCCGTTCCCGGATGACAACGCAATTCTGCTCATGGCTCTGCCCGACATTGACTATGGGCTCGGCTCGTTGGAGCCGATGCCTGCCGGCGAACACGTCCTCATCGCCAGGCTGTGGTATTCCTATCCGGATTTGGGCTCAGACGAGTCGGTGGATTTCAGCGATGTATTTGTACCGACAGCCGGTGAACTTCTCTTCGCTCCCTGGGACGGAGGAGTAATCGAGCCGCTCTTCAATGATGCAGGAGAGCAGGATATGAATCTGCTCGTAAGAGACTGTGGTGATCCGAATCAGAGCGGTGGAGTCGATATCGACGACATAGTGTATTTGCTCAATTGCGTGTTCGTCGATTGCCTCGGACCCGAGCCGTGGCCCGATCCGAACTGTGATGGGATACTCGACATCGACGACATCGTGTTTATGATTGCGCACATATTCCAGGGCGGTCCGTTACCGTGCGACACAAATCAGGATGGCGAGCAGGATTACGGCTGCGGCGCATAGGTTTTCGTTCATGTTATGCATGGGAGCCGGGGATTACACCCGGCTCTCCTATTTCAGCTACCGCCCGGTCGTGATTGACAAATCCTACCTATTTTGTCTTCGAATGGTCTTGACAAATCTGCGCGTTGAGATTAAAATGTTTGACACGCCGAACTTTGCAAGGGGAGGGAGATGAACCGCAAACCGTCAATCAGCGCGAGCCTTGAGGATTATCTCGAAGCGATCTACATGATAATCCGGGACGGAAGACGTCCCCGCGTGCGTGATATCTCCGAGCATCTCGACGTCAATATGTCATCCGTTACCGGTGCGCTTCACCAGCTTGCTGACCGTAATCTCGTGAATTATTCCCCATACGCAGTTGTCACTCTGACCGAGGAGGGCGAGAAGGTTGCGCGTGAAATCACGTCCCGTCATCTGGCTCTGAAGGCATTTCTCGAGAGGGTGCTGGCGGTGGACGAGTCACTCGCAGACGAAACTGCGTGCAAAATGGAACATGGGATGCCGCGAGAGGTGGTTGACCGGGTAGCGAGGTTCGTCGATTTCGTCGAGTCTGAACAGAATGGCGAATGCAATTGCCTGAAGCGATTCCATGAGGACCTGGAGTGCGCGGAAGATAGTTAGCCTCACTGACTTGCAGATACTCTGCTCAAAATGTGAACTCTTGAAATTCCATATGCTTCCGATAATCCCGATAGGGAGGAAGCATGGATTTCGATTTTCCCGGCGAGTTCAAGTTCGTTCTCGATGATCGGATTTTCCGCGGACGGCTGAGACAATACGAACCCGAATTCGGCAACGACTACTGGCATTTCCTGTTCCGCTACGACAAGCTGGAGAAATGCTCGGTACAGGTTGCGAAAGGCGTTGATGAGAAGCTTTTCATCCCGTCTCACATGCCCTTCTACATCGTGAAAGCCCTTCATCTAAGATATATCAAGCCTGGTACCGGTGAATTTCGCATTGATCCGGAATTAGTCAATGTCGAAGACCTTCACCCGGCGGAATCTGCGGACAGACGGGACCTCGATCTGACAATAGCGGAGCATATGTATGTCTTCCTCCGTGATGAGCCGAAGAAGATGCACAAGGTGTACGACCTCATGGTTTCGACTTGCTGTGCCTGGGCGCTCGTGCCGCATCGAATGAGGATATTCGTTGCGGAGGGTGTGATCAACATCTCTTCCGACAGCCAATCATACGCTCTCGCGCCGGATGGGCTGCTTAATCTCGATCGGATAATCGCGCTCGAGAAGGCGAGGCTCTGAGGACTTTCGATCCCTTTTCAGCTTTCATTTTCTCCATAATCGACTAAATTCTATCACGTTGAGACAAACTCACAACCGGGAGTGTCCCGCTGTTTGACTTCGCCTGGTACATCTATCCGATCGTAATCGCCGCAGGTTTCGCTTGCGGATTTATCAACACGCTTGCCGGAAGCGGATCGCTGATAACATTGCCTCTACTGATATTTCTCGGCCTCGACGCCAACATGGCGAACGGCACCAATCGTGTCGCTATCCTGCTTCAGAATGTTGTCGGTGTATCGAGTTTCAAGCACGAGAAGTTGTTATCGCTCAAAGGGGCTGCGGTTTTGGCAATTCCAGCGGTCCTCGGCTCGATAGTCGGTGCGCAGATCGCGGTGAGTATCGATGAACAGACAATGCGTCGCGTAATCGGTGGTTTGATGGTGCTGATGTTATTCGTGATCCTGATTCGCCCGAAACGGTGGCTTCAGGGCAGGGAGGACCTCCAGGACCGCAGGAAGAGCTTACTGACACTCGTTGCTTTCTTCTTCATTGGGATGTATGGCGGGTTCATACAGGCAGGAGTCGGGATTTTCCTTCTGGCCGGGCTGGTTCTTGGCGCCGGCTATGATCTCGTTCGGGCGAATGCTGTCAAAGTGTTCATAATCCTCGTTTTTACCGCGTTTGCGCTGGTTGTATTTGTTGTCAATGACCAGGTTCGGTGGATGATCGGCCTGATTCTCGCGATCGGGAATATGCTTGGCGCCTGGGTGGCGGTTAAGACTTCGGTCAGGCGAGGCGCCGGTTTCGTGCGATGGGTTCTAATCGGTGTTGTGGCGATTTCCGCGGTTCTGCTTCTGGATATCCCGTCCCTCTTGAGCAACATTCTGTGAGTATACATCTTGACTATATGCTGAGGATTCGATAGCTTCAATTCGTTCATACATTGAACAGATCCTTGATTGGGGAAGAGAATGGCCAAAGAAAAGATAGACTACAGTTCAGCGGGTGTAGACCTCGACAGGGCTGCCGCGGCGAAGGAGAGAATCAAATCGCTGGCGGCATCCACTTTCAGCGAGAAGGTGATGGGCAAATTCGGCGGTTTCGGGGGCGCATTCGAGCTCGATCCCTCCGCCGTGAAACAGCCTGTATTGGTCTCGAGCTGCGACGGTGTCGGCACCAAACTGAAGATAGCATTTATGACGGGAAAGCATGATACGGTAGGTGTGGATCTTGTCAATCACTGCATAAACGACATTGCAGTCTGCGGCGCGGAGCCGCTTTTTTTCCTCGACTACATCGCTTGCGGTTTCCTCGATCCGCACGCGGTTGAGCAGATCGTGAAAGGCCTCGTGACGGCGTGTGTGAAGTCCAACGTCTCTCTCGTTGCAGGTGAGACTGCCGAGATGCCTGACTTCTACGAGAAGGGTGAATACGATCTCGCCGGTTTCATTGTTGGGTTGGTTGGCAAGGATGCCATTATAGATGGCTCCGGAATATCGGAAGGCGATGTTGTCATCGGGTATCCATCGGTTGGCCTCCACACGAACGGTTACTCTCTCGCCCGCAAGGTCTTCTTCGAGGTCGCGAAGTGGGATGTTTCGAAGACAGTCGAAGAATTTGGTCGGAGCGTTGGTGCCGAATTGCTCGTTCCTCACTACAGCTATCTCAGCGAGATTCATCAGCTAAAGGAGCACAATGTCAAGGGCATAGCTCACATCACCGGCGGCGGGATTCCCGGTAATCTGAACAGGATAGTGCCGGATGGTCTTTCGGCGAGTGTCGAGGTCGGCAAACAGGCGATACCGCCGATTTTCCCGGTCATGCAGAAGATCGGCAAGATTGATACTGAGGAGATGTACCGTGTTTTCAACATGGGCATCGGACTCGCGGCCGTTCTCTCGCAGGATGATGCCGAGAGAGTGATCGAGCAGCCCGCGACATCGCAGAAGCCGTTCCTGTTTGGTCGGATTGTTGAGGGCGAGAGTCCGGTTGAGATGATCTATCTCTAAGTCGGTCACGGTTTTTGCTTGATCTGGCATGTCCTTCCAGTAGTTTCTCTATATTCAATTCCTGAATCGGAGGATTGCAATCGGACGGATCGTCGGCTATCTGACAGCATATCTGAAGAGTGCGGTGACCGAGCGAGACAAGCTCCTTGTGCTCGCATCAGCCATATTGCTGTCGGCGGGGTTTGCCCCGCTTCCGTTCGGGTTTCTCGCGTATGTCTGCCTGATCCCACTTATAATTGCCTGCAACGAGAAGAGTTTCAGGACCGGATTCAGGCTCGGATACCTCTTCGGCTTCGAACTCACGATATTCTCGCTCTACTGGGTTGCGGCGTTCACGTTCAACAGCTCCAAGGACGTCGGTTTCATTCATCCAATGTTCTCCGCGTCGATACTCGGAATTCTGGCATTCCTTGCGATGGCGGTGCTTCATTCACTGTTTTACGCCGCTATCGTCGGCGCTTTCTGCGTGCTGTACAAACGCAGCCGTTTCTTTGTATTCGCACTGCCTGCAATCTGGGTGTCGGTCGAGTACCTGCGGACACTCTCGCAGTTCGCGTTCCCGTGGTCGAATCTGAGCTACACGCAGTCATACTATTTACCACTGATCCAGAGCGTAGACCTGTGGGGGGATATCGGCATCTCATTCTGGGTTGTGTTGATAAACGTCTTTCTGTTTACAGTGTACGTCCATAGAAAGCGCCTCGTGCTCGCTCTGCCGCCGCTAATTCTGACGTCTCTCATCTTTCTCGGTGCTATGCTCTATGACGATGGTCCGCGTGAATACAAGACTGACCTCAAGGTTGCGCTGATACAGGGGAATTTCACTCTCAAGGAGAAATGGACGCGCAGTAACCGCGAGCGGAACATCGAGGTGTATGACAGCCTGTCTCGTGTTGCCGACAGCGCTGGTGCGGAGCTGGTTATCTGGCCGGAGACCTCCGCGCCGATGTACCTCGAGCATCAGCCCAAATACTATCACTGGATACGATCTCTCGCTATCGACCTGAAAAACTACATTCTTGTGGGGACTCTGATCGCGGAGAACACCAACACCGCTGCAGAGCGCCACTACAATGGCTGCTACCAATTCACGCCTCAGGGACAGATGCAGGTTCCTTACAAGAAATCGAGGCTGGTGCCGTTTTCCGAGAGGGTGCCGTACAACGAGTATCTTGGTCCGATAAACAAGATTCAACTCGGGCAGTCGAATTTCGCTATCGGTGATTCGCTCCTGCTTTTCGATCACCCTGGGGGCGAATATGGCGTGCTGATATGCTTCGAGCTGGCTTTCTCAGATCTCGTACGGGAGTTTGTCGACTCCGGAGCCGATTTTGTGGCTACGATCACGAACGATACATGGTTTGGTGAGACATCGGGGCCGTACCAGCATATGCAGATGGCGCCGTTTCGCGCGATCGAGGCGCGGAGCTGGCTCGTTCGGTCTGCGAACTCCGGCTTCTCGTTCATCACTGACCCGTACGGGAGGAAGCACAGCCGGACAAATCTCTATGAGCGAACGATTGTCTACGGTGAGATAGGCAGAATCGAGGAAAGGACATTTTTCGTCCGTCACGGCCAGTGGCTTCCGCAGATCTGTCTCGGACTTAGTTTTCTGTTTCTTTTGGGCCTCTTGATTGTTAAAATCCTCAGGAGGTGAAATGCTCGTTAGACTTACGATATTAGTAGTTGGAGCACTGCTCATCACTGTCTTCAACACTGTGACATTCGGTTTGACCTGGAAGACCTACACGAATTCCAGCCAGATCAACGATATGGTCTATTCTGAGTCCGAGATTTGGGCCGCGACGGGTGGTGGCGTGCTGCGTTTCCAGCCGGATGGGTCGAATGTAATCAAGTACACCAATTCGGAGGGACTAGGGGACAACATTATCTCCTCCATAATTGCCGGCGGAGGCTATGTCTGGACCGGTTCGACGACCGGCAGGCTGTCCAGGTTTGATTCTTCGAGATCGGAATGGGCGATCTTTCTACTGACAGACCGCGATGGCTCCCCTATTCAGATCAATGATCTGAAACAGGCAGGTGACTTTCTCTGGATTGCTACAGAAATAGGTATCAGCAAATTCGATATGTTTCGAAACGGTGGCGAGGTAAAGGAGACGTATCGTCGACTCGGAGACATTGGAGTCGAAACGCCGGTTGTGTTCCTCGATATATGTGACGACAAAGTAGTGGCTGCTACCGAACGTGGCGTCGCAATTGCTGATCTGAACGACCAGTTTCTTCAAGATCCAACGCACTGGTCGACTGTGACGAACGAAAACTCTACCGCATTTCCTGATGCTGATCTGACAGCGGTATCGTGCATCAACGACGAGCTGATCCTGGGCAGTGAGACCGGCGTGTATGCCGGAACGGTGTCGCAGGGCGCATACACTTTTGAACTGCTCGGTGCGGCGACGGACACCGTTTTCGATATCCGTACCCGGGATACAGGGACGACAATAACTGCAGGTCGTGCGGTTTACCATTATGACGGTGCGCAATTGGATATTTTGACTGAGTCCGATTCCGAAGAGTTGAGATATCGAACCGCAATCAACGTAAATGGTGATTGGACAATCGGGTCCTCGTCGCAAGGAGTGCAGCTTGGACTAAGCGGTGACAGCAAGGTGCTCGTGACCGGTCCGCCCTCGAACAGTATCATAGATATCGATTCGGACAGCGACGGGAATATCTGGATTGCGACACGTATGGACTATGCGGCCCGGTTTGATCGCGACTCATGGGACGTATGGGAGCTGCCTTTTTCGGAGGGTGGTCACTGGGGGATCGAGGTCGATCGCAATGATGATGCGTGGGTGGCAACCTGGCAGAATGGCGCGCTACGCATTAACAGTGATTCGATCACCAGCTTCGGACCCAACAACAGTTCGCTTCAGGGTGTCGAGACGAACATCAATTACGTCGTTCTACGGGATATCTTCGAGGACGCCAACGGAATAGTATGGTGTCCCAGCTATCTCGGATACCCCAATCGTCCGGTCTCATTCTATGATCCCTCAACGGATCAATGGGACTATTACTCGAATTCGGACGGACTCGATCAGAATGATATCCAATCGATTCACGTGGTCGACGGTGTATTATGGACCGGCTATCTCAATTCAGGCGCATATAGAACCGAATTTGGCACAGATCCGTTCGATCACGCGGGCATAACAAGTACCCGGTATACAACCGCGGACTTCCTCCCATCTGATGATATACGTGTAATCTACTCTGATCTCATCGGAACGGTCTGGATCGGCACCAATGCCGGGCTCGCCTATTACGATGACGGTATCGACAGGTTCATACGTGTCGAGCTGCCGTCCGGGGCGGGACCCCAGATAAACGCTCTCGAGGTCGATCCGCGAAACAACCTCTGGATCGGGACATCAAACAGTCTCGTCTTGATGAAGGCGGACGGTTCCGACTTTGAGGTCCACACGACGGCGAACAGTCGAATCGCTGGAAACGAAGTGACATCGCTCCATTTCGATAAGGTGGGGTTCCTTTGGGTAGGCACGTCATCCGGGCTCTCGAGGCTCGACTACAGTCTCGGGAATCTTGTGGAGGATATTGAGGAGGTCGCAGCATTCCCGAATCCGTTCGTGATACCGGAGCATGACAAAGTGTTCTTCACATTCGACGGTGTGGCGGATGTGTCGATCTACACTCTCGCGAGTGAGCTTGTCAGAGAGACGAACACATCTATCGGTTGGAACGGAAAGAACGAGGCCGGAGAAGGTGTCGCCAGCGGGATGTACCTGTTTCATATCTACACCGACGACGGTCAAAGCTATACCGGTAAGATTGCAGTCATTCGAAAGTAGTATGATACGAACTGAGTTTCTGAATGGTGAGGAAGCGTTGCAGTTCATCTCTGAATGTCGCGCTTCCGGCGCAAGACCGCACTTCTTCCAGAGCGATATATGGATGCGTACACTCGCCGGATACAAGGACCTCGAGGCTTCGTGCATCGCAGGTACGGAGGCGCAGAATGCTGTTGCGTACATACCATTTCTCAAGCTGAAGAGGTATGGGTTCAGTGAGGCGTACTCTATGCCTTTTGGGACGTACGGTGGTCTGGTAAAGGCAGGGGATATCTCCGATGACTGCTGCTTGCGAGCTTTCCACGAGATTGAGACGGAAGATCTCTCTCGCGTGAACATAGTTTCGCTCTCCGGTTCATCCAAACATTCTGGCGATCATTTTGTCACAAATGAGTGTGAGACCCATGTGCTGGATCTCACGGGAAAGAACCTTGAAGACATAACGAATGGGCTTTCAGAGAACCATCGAAGGAACATCAGGGCGGCCCGTGACAACGATCTGGAGATCGCAGAACTGAACGACAGCAAGGAAATTGAGAGGTACCTTGGAATGATGGAAGAGACCGCGGATCGACACGGCGGCAGTGCCACCTATGATCGGGATATGTATGCGCGAATCCTGGAGAGGATCGAAGCGAAAAACCGTCGCTGGCGAATCGCATGCAGAGGTAGCGAGCCATGTGCCGGGCAGCTATACTTCGTTTTAGACGATGAGATGTTCTACTGGGACGGCTGCTCTACACATTTGGGTCGCGAGCTCTCGGCGAATTTCCTCCTGTTCCGTGAGGCGATAGAGTACTCATTGAAGATTGGACTGAAGACACTGAATTTCGGGGCATCGCCCTCAGGAGCAGAGTCTCTCGTCAGGTTCAAGCGTGGCTGGGGAGCCAGGCCGAGGCGGTACTTCGAGCACGATTACCGCTCTCAATCATACAGGGCGGCACAGAAAACCAGGGAGTGGTTGCGGCTGTGAGAATCCTTCTGTTAGGCGATATCCGCCCGGCTCATCTCAAGAGATGGCGGGCGTACTTTAGAGAGAGGGGACACGAGGTAGAGACTGTTTCTCTCGAGCGGGATGATTCCGATCGAGATTACCGTTATCTGCGGTCCTGGACGTCGATTGCTGCGTTCAAGTACTATCTGAAACGTCGGACGGTCAGGCAGATTATCTCCGAGTTCAAACCGGATGTAGTAAACGCGCACTACCTGCCGAGTTACGGTGTGCTCGCGGTTGCCTCCGGCTTCCATCCGGTTGTTGTGTCGCTCTGGGGCTCAGACATACTCGTATCCGCCAGGAAATCGCGCCTCCATCGCTCGCGGGCTCTGTGGGTTCTCGACAACGTTGATCTCGTGACATCTGACAGCGAATTCATGACACGTGAGGCTCGTGCCCTCGGCAATTTCCAGACGCAGGTTCTGACCGAGCCGATGGGAGTCAGCCAGGAGTTTTTCGATTCGGTCTGTCCTAAGAAAGATCGAGGGGAGGATGAGCCGCTGCAAATCGTTTCAACTCGGCGGCTCGAGCCGCTCTACAATGTGGACGTGCTTCTCAAGGCTCTCAAGATCGTATCGAGCGATATGCCGGAATACCGCTGTACCATCTGCGGGGACGGTACCCAGCGGAAGCACCTCGAAAAGATGGCAGAGAACCTGAATCTGCATCGTGTCGAGTTTAGGGGCTGGTTGAAGGGAGACGAGTACAGAGACATATACAGAAACGCAGATATCTATGTGTCGTGCTCGAAAACTGACTCAACTTCTGTATCGTTGCTGGAGGCAATGGCCGCGGGTGTGTTCCCGGTCGTAAGCAATATCCCCGGCAACTATGAATGGGTGACTGACAATCGTAGCGCGCTCACATTTCCGCCGGGCGAGTCGAAAGTGCTGGCTGCGGCTTTGCTTCAGGCAGCCCGGGACACGCGGCTCCGCGACAGCGCGACATCGCGGAATCGTAAGAAGATAGAGTCTCGGGCAATCTGGGAAACCAACATGGCGCGTATAGAAAGGGCTTTCGCCGATCTTGTCGAACAATCCCGGTAGAAATCTCGCTTTCCTGACCTATTACTTTCCACCTGTCGGTGGGGCGGGTGTGCAGAGGGCCGTCTACATCTCGCGGTACCTCGCCGAGCGCGGATGGAGAATTCACGTAATTACTGCGGAGCCTTTCGAGTATCCTGCGACAGACGATACTCTCGGGGATTATGTCCACCCCGGAGTCGAAATCTCGCGGGTAAGCGTGTTCGATCATGGGGCCGCGAGGGTTTCCGATGGCGATGGTCATTCCGATCTTGTTTCGACGTTTGGCGACAGGGTTAAGGACTATCTGCGGTTGCCGGACGGCAAGGTCTACTCGATGTTCAGTTTCACAAAGAGGCTGAGACAGCTTCATGCCGAACAGCCGTTCGACCTGGTTCTGACTACCTCTCCTCCTCCTTCGATTCACTTGGCCGGTTCGTATGCGAAGAAGCAGCTCGGGATTGAATGGGTGGCCGATTACCGGGATGTCTGGTATCCGGGTGGCTTCGATATCTACCCGACGACGCTGCATGTCGAGCTCTCGAAGAAGATGAAGACTCACTTCGTCCGGACTGCGGATGCGACTGTCGCGGTTTCTGAAAGCCATCGGGATGATCTATCGGAGATATTTTCAAACCAGAGGGACCGGATTGCTTTGATCCCGAATGGCTTCGAGGAAAGCCTGTTCTCTTCTGCGGATGATACTGGAAATGAGACCTGTTCTCGCAGAATCGGCTATGCCGGAACGCTGAATGAACTGACTTACATTCCGGAATTTTTCGAAATGCTCTGTACTGTCTGCAGCGAAAGAGAATTCAAGATCGAAATCCGCGGCGTTGTCTATGAAGAAGCTTTGAAGCACCTGCGATCCATCGATCCGGAGGGAAAGACAATTGAGATCGGTCGCTACGTTGGTCATCGCGAGGTAATCAGGTTCAGGAATGAGTGTGCTCTGAACCTGGTGACGCTCGCACCGTCGGACTCGCTCTCAGCTACAGTACCCGGTAAGCTGTATGAGACGCTGCGCTCGCCTCGACCGCTCATTGTGGCCGCACCGAAGGACTCGGATTGCTGGAGGATGGCAGAGCGCTTCGAGAACACGACGCTCGTCGATTCTTCCAATGTCGCCAGGTCGTGCGAGGCTTTGTCATCGCTTCTCGATGATCCGCATAGCGGCATCGGGGTGCGCCCGGGTATCGAGAAGTATAGCTGGGAGAACCTCGCGCGCGAGTACGATTCACTGCTGCGGGGAGTTATTGCAGGATGAGAGTCACCTCAATAGTGCCACTTTACCGAGGCCGTGAAGTTATCGCTGACTGTATCAGAAGCCTATCCGGCGGGCAGGAGGGTGTCGAGGTCTCGGTTGTTGTCGTGGATGACGGTTCCCCCGACGGCGCCGGTGATTATGTGGCAGATCGCTTTCCTGATGTAACAATCATCCGAAACGACAGGAATCTCGGATATGCTGCGAGTGTGAATCGAGGAATACGGGAAGCCTCTGGTGAGTTTCTGCTGTTGCTCAATCAGGACACGATAGTTCTGCCCGGCGCGATTCGCATCCTCGCCGAGGAGCTGGATTCCGATCCCGGCCTTGCCGCCGCCGCACCGCAGCTGATCGATTTCAACGGCAGGGTGGAGCGGTCGTGCCGAATGCTGCCGACTCATTTCGATGTTATCTCGCATCATCTGCTGCTCGCGTATTTGGCACCTGAGTCGAAACTTTTCGGCCGATGGAAGATGCTGTGGTTCGACCACGACTATCGGAGATTCGTCGAGCAGCCGGCCTTCTCGGCGATACTGCTTCGGCGATCAACAGTGGAAAGAGCGGGACTTCTCGATGAGAGGTTTACAATCTTCTTCAACGATGTCGACTACTGCAAGCGGATAGCCGATGACGGCGGGCGAATCCTTTTCAGTCCGCCCGCGAAGGTGAAGCACATGCGAGGTCAGGCTACAAGCCAGATTCCGTTCCGCAAGATCATCAACTCGCACCTCGGCTTCATCCGGTATTTCCTGAAACACTATCGCAATCCAATCTACTGGATTCCCAACATTCTTGTGATTCTGCTTCTGATTGCGTCGGGTGTCCTCAGACTCTTGTGGCAGGCGATCAAGAGACCATTCGTCTGATCACTTCAGGAGAACCATCTTTCTGACTTCGGATATCCCGTTCGCTTCGAGGCGATAGAAGTAGACTCCACTCGGCCAATCGGTGCCATCGAGGCTAACCGAGTGCGATCCCGCCATCAGGTCATCATCCAGAGCGAGATAGATTTGCTGACCGAGGATGTTGTACACGGTCAATTTAGCGTGGCTGCGGGTGGGCAGGGCAAATGTCACGATCGTTGCCGGATTGAACGGGTTGGGGTAGTTCTGGTTCAATGAGAACGCTGGCAGCAATGCATCGTTGTCATCGTCGGCATCCAGAGCAATGGTCGGCTCCAATACCGCAATTGCCGGGATGTGGCCGGGTTTACTGGCGGTAATGACAACGCTGGTATCCGAACTGAATGTGAATTCGAGATGCGCATTTCCGGTTTCACCTGTCATCGCAGAGACTAATATCCCGCTGTCACCTACTACGGTTACCAGCACCTCATTCACCGGCTGACTGTTGGAGAGAATATGGATGTCGATACTGTTCTCGCCGATTTCCGCGTAATCCGGAAGGCCCTCGATAGTCAGTTGATTCGGCTCTCCGGTCCAGACTCGAAGCGACGGATCGCCGTAGACATTCAAACCGTAGGCCAGATCGCGCATGAACGAGTTATTCAGTTTTGAGTAACTGTTCGCCGGTGCGATACGGTTGTCGGAGTTGAACAGGTAGCTGTTGAAATCGAGCGTCAGATAGTATGAACTGGCAACCCAACCCCATCGAGAATATGAGATAAGCGCCACAGCACCCCGAGCCGAATCTGCGAGCATCTTCTCAACGACACTGGGATATTCGTACTCGAACGGCAGCGTATCCATATCGAACGCCCCGTTGTTGCAGCCCACAGAGTAGATGACCCCGAATCTGTCATAATTCGTGATATCGTTCAGCGAGCCATGCCCGGACGGAGTCTCATCCCGCGTGAAGACCATCGATTTCGGCCATTGATTGTAATTTGCGGAGCTGCTCGTAAAACCATCGACCTGGCCATGCGCGAGAAGATAGATCAGGTTGTGTCCCTCGGACATCTGCGAGACGAAGTCATCCGCGAACGGATTCGTCGGCGATGGATCAGAACCGCTCGGGTACTCGGCGAGAGCCTCACGATTTATTGACAGATGTTCCGGGAGTCC
The DNA here is from genome assembly GCA_964415885.1 of uncultured Ignavibacteria bacterium. Classification (GTDB taxonomy): domain Bacteria; phylum Zixibacteria; class MSB-5A5; order JAABVY01; family JAHJOQ01; genus CAYQCE01. The sequence continues at coordinate 21,603 of CAYQCE010000004.1, read as the reverse complement.
CTCGGAGATCAGCGAATCCTGGCCTGCATCATTGTAATCGCGCATCTGATCGGATGCCGCCATCAGAATACTCGAGGTAAAATCAGCCGAGATGTCGAGTTGCAACCGCTCATATCTAATCGACTTGTCGACGAAATGTGCCGCACTCGCGGAATCACGTACCGGAACTCGGCCGATCATGATCTCCGGCACAATGTCCGGCGAATCCTGGTTTGGCTCGCCGTAGAGACCATCACCGTCTGTATCCCAATCTCCCGTCAGGTCCGCGTAGTACAAATCGCATATCTGTTGATTCTCGGTCGGCACGCTCTCGGTCCTGTTCAGGTGAAAGGCATATCGCACCGGGACGATAAACTCATCCCCGCCAAGAAGAACCCAGCGGACACCGCCGTCATATTCCTCCGTGAGGAATGTTCGAATCTGCTCCGGTTGATCGATTCCCGCGTATTCGTTGTATATCGAATCGGTAGTGATGATCTTCGTATCGTAACCCAGTTGTTGTTTCCATCTGGCAAGTGGCTCGAATGCCGGGGCGAGATGATCCGAAGTGATTATGAGATAGCCGTCAGGTCCGCTTGAACAACTGATTGGACCAGGCTGACCGTCCTTTGCCGTCCCTGCACTTCTCATGACGCGTTCGAGAATTGGACCTGATTTTGCAACCACAGCCTGAGCGGAGAACGACGGGTCGATCTCGTACTCCAGTTGCAGGTCGTTGATCAGCCAGATAGCGCCCGTCTCCGCTCTCCGCAGGACATCAATGACGATTTCGAACATAGTGCGGTCGCCGTCTTTGAGTCGTGAGAGCACCCGGGCGTTCCCGCTGGGAGAATCGAGAAGATGCGCCTCCGGGGCGCCATCCGTTCGACTTCCAACGAAAACCTTCGGCTCACGATAGACCGTCGTCACGTCTATTGAATCTATCGCTCTTACACTCAACTGGGAGATATCAACAGCGCCATCGTGGATCACGCGCAATATCCTGCACGGCATGGGATTTGGCGGCAGAGGTCGTAAGCCCCCGTCTGAAATCCATGTGGATGAGACGAAATCCGGAATCTCCGTACGCACATGAATCGAGTCGGCTGCTGCCGTCGAACTCACGATGAGCGCGAGAAATATCGTAATGACAGAATATCGCAATCTACCCCTCCCGACCTTTTCCTTTCCACGGGATCAGATCGCAAGAACCCTGCCGGAGGAGCGCAAATGTGGTGTTTCGAAGTGGTGCACGGACTATGTTGTAAGCCAATCGGTTGAGATTTGCGGGATTAAATAACTTTCAGTTGATTCGAAATAGGACAGAAAACAGGCGGCCGGATTATGGGAAAGTCCCTACAGGACTTGGAGCAAATCTAATCATTTTTTATCGGGAGTTTTAACTTGACAGATTCAGGCACGACCTGCATATTTGCCGCAGTGGGATACTAACGGGAGGTAGTGGTAGGTTATGGTTGGGATTTGATTGTTCGTTAACCTACCCGATGTCCTTTACTGAGAACATTATAGCAGGTTTTTGACGGCTGGCAATGCCTAATTTACGGGACGAATCTAAAGTATTAGTCGCTGGCTACGAGGGAGAATTCACTGTGGCTCTTGATGATAAGAACCGTCTAACGCTTCCGGCTCCCTTTCGCAAGGTCCAGCGTCCCGATATGCCGTCGGATTTCGCCAACCGCTTCGTTATGACCAAAGGGCTCGATGGTGGTTTGGCGCTCTATCCGATTCCGGAGTGGAGGAGGATCGAGGAGAATCTGATGAAGATGCCCTTTACGCATCGTAAGTTCAGATATTTCAACAGAATGCTTCATGCCAACGCGACCGAGGTGATAATCGACAAGCAGGGCAGGATCCCGGTATCCAAGGGTCACAAGAATCTTGCCGGTATCGACAGAGAGGCCCTGGTTGTTGGCAATGGCCGTTGGATCGAGATCTGGAACAAGGATGAATGGGATAAGTATCTCAGCGAATTCGGTGAATCATGGGAGGAGACAGCGGAAGACCTTCATGGGAAGACATGGCAGGATCGGGACACATCCCCGTAATGACCGATGAGGTTATCGAGTATCTCATCACCGACCCATCCGGGGTTTATGTGGACGGAACGTGCGGTCTTGGAGGTCATGCTGAGAGGATAGTCGAGAAGCTAAGTCAGGATGGGAAACTTTACTTAATCGACAGGGACGTCGAAATGCTCAAGAGGGCGGAGAAGAGACTCAGAGATCACGAAGACAGGGTGGTGACCTACCACGGTTCCTATGACGAGCTCGGACGGATAAGAGGGCTGTCTGAAGGTTCGCTCGCGGGGATTTTTCTTGATCTCGGAATCTGCTCCGCCCAGCTTGACGCACCCGAACGGGGCTTCAGTTACCGGTTCGAATCATCTCTTGATATGCGATTCGATCGCACAATCGGAGTTACTGCACACGAATTCATCAATACAGCGTCTCGGGAAGAACTTGCGGATGTTCTGCGAAGCTATGGGGATTTCTCGAGACCGAATAAACTGGTCGACAGAATTGTCGACCGGCGACAGGAAGGGTCTCTTCGCACGGTGGGCGATCTTGTATCATGCGTCGAGGACCTGTTTCCACGGAAAACCAAGAACAAGCATACGGCTCGTCTGCTTCAGTCGATCAGAATAGCTGTCAACAATGAGTTGGAAAAGCTCGACAGGGCTCTTCCAGTTGCGGTTAGCTATCTGCGGCCGGGCGGACGACTGGTCGTTATCTCTTATCACAGTCAGGAAGACCGTCGTGTTAAGAGGTTCATAAGAAATTCGAGCAAGAGTTCGGGTTTACCGCCTGAGATTGAGGTCTGTATGAAGGGCAAATCATCGGACCCGGTCTTGCAGCCCGTCACGAAGAAAGCCATCAAGGCGTCTGCGGATGAGATTGAGAGCAATCCGAGGGCCCGCAGTGCCCGGCTCCGCGTGGCGGAAAGACTCTCTTACTCGTAACTTGTGTATGTGTGGGGGGAATGCAGGTCTTCCGACCAGGAAGGCCTGCAATTCCTTGGCTGGTGCGAAATGGATTTCAAGTCATTCCAAATCCGTTATGCCGGACTAATCTCCTTTGGCAAGACCATCGGGATTCTGTTCATCGTGATCAATCTCGCTTCGGCCTTCGTTCTGGAGCGCTATACCGTGGCTCGCGTGGCCATGGAGGTGAAGGTTCTCGAAGAGGAGACATCGAGGTTGCGCAGAGCGAAGGAGTACCTGCATTCGAAAGTCTCCCATCTCGAATCGCTGGAGCGTGTCAGCACGCTCGCCGGCGAGATGCGCGGGCTGAAGTCCCCGAGTCCGGATCAGATCGTCTGGATATCGGAGGACGACCTTCTCACAGGAAACAAAAAACGGTTAATCAATAAGACTATCGATCGATTCCGCCACCTCTATGCTCAGATGCCAGTTCCGGCGTTCTTTGTCAGTTCGGCATCCGCAGAGGAGGGTGGCCGCTCAGCCGACGAATGAAGAAAAAGCTGTCGACCGTCAGACTCGGAATAGTCTTCTTTTTGATCTCACTTTGCTGGGTCGCCGTGCTCGCTCGCTTCGCGCAGGTGCAGGTGGTTCAGGGGGAGAAGTATAACAGCATCGTCGTCAGGCAGTGCTGGGGTGAAAACAGAATACCTGCGCGGCGCGGCGCGATACTCGACCGAACCGGCAATATGCTCGCGTTCGATGTTCAGTCGCAGTCATTCTACACCTACGCGGCCGACACGAAGTACCTCCGGAAACTCGGCAATCGCATCTCGCGTATAACAGGTGAGCGTGGTCTCACGCAGCGGCTTCTTTCGCGTCCCGGGGAATTCAATTATCTCGCGAGGAACGTCACGCCGGAAGCAGCCGAGAAAATCACCGCACTCGACATGGACAGTGTGTACTCGCGCCCCTTGTATCTCCGCGTGTATCCGTATGGCGAAGTGGCGCGCGACCTTCTCGGTGAAACCAATATGGACAAGATCGGAGTTTCCGGTATGGAGCGAGTCTACGAAGACCTGCTCAAGTCCGAACCGGGCGTTGCACGGTTTCAGAGAGATGGGTGGGGCAAAATATACTGCATCTCGGACAACCCTCTGATAGCACCCGTGAACGGATGCGATTTGAAGCTGACTCTGGATATCGAATATCAGCAGATAGTCGAGGAGGAGCTAAGAAAGGCAGTTGAGAAATGGAAGGCCAACTGGGGGATGGCATGCTTCGTGGAGACAACAACGGGACGTTTGCTCGCGGCCGACTACTTCGAGCCCACTGAATCGGATAATGCCGGACACATCTTCAAGACACGGTTCGTGAGCGACCTTTTCGAGCCCGGTTCGACGTTTAAGCTCGTGGCGTTTGGCGGTATGCTCGATCAGGAGCTCTTCAGCCTGACAGACACAATCTGGGCGGGAATGGGCAAGTTCAAGTTCAACAACCGCACTCTACACGATGACAAGGAACTCGGCACTATAACGTTCAGGAGAGCGTTCGAGTTGTCGTCGAACATTGCGACTGCCCGCTTCTGTCAGAAGCTCGGTGCGAAGGGTCTTTTCAAGTATGCGCGCCAGTTCGGATTCGGGCATACCTCGGGAATAGACATTCCAGGCGAGGAACGCGGGCGACTTTCCAAGCCGGAGGTCTGGAGCGAGCTTTGGACCGCGCATACGTCCATAGGTCACGGTATCAGCGTGACGGCGCTCCAGATGGCGAACGCGTTCGCGGCTGTGGCAAACGGCGGCCGTCTGATGAGGCCGTTCGTGGTAGAGGAGATCAGGAGCGGCACGGGGCGTCTGAAGCGGCGAAATATTCCGGAGATGATCCGTTTGGTGATGTCTGATGAGGCAGCCGCGATTATGCGCGATCTCATGGCCGGGGTTGTAGACTCCGGTACGGCGAATGTGGCGAAGATCGATGAAGTCTCAATTGCCGGAAAGACCGGCACGGCGCAGAAGCCGAACACCGATGAGGGCGGCTACTACCACGACAGGTACATCGCCAGTTTCGCCGGGTTCTTCCCGCGCGAGGTTCCGAAGATTGCCGGGATAATTCTCATCGATGAGCCGGAGAAGATCAACTACGGCGGCTACACCGCCGGTCCCGCGTTTGCCGAAATTGCTCGGCGGATAACAGTACTCGAGAGGACGCGGAAGAAAGATAATGCCTTTGTCGCGGATACACTGCAGGATGAGTCGAAGGAATTCGCTGAATCGGTGCCGAGACCGGATGAATCCGGCGAAAGTGAAATAGACGTCGATTCAAACTATGGGATAATTCGAGAGTGGTTCTCGGGTGCTTCGCGTCACCCGGAAATAGATGAGCGTGACTTCAGGGAGCAGAGGAAGAAACTGGTCGACGGAATCATGCCGGATCTTATCGGCCTCAGCCCGACCGAGGCGATTACTATCGTATCGAGCTGCGAGCTGGATGTGGTATTGAACGGTGCCGGGCTGGTGATATCTCATTCTCCCGAGGCTGGCACTGATCTCAAGAATGCTCAAAGGATAGTCGTCAACTGTGGCACGGAAATGGGAGGTACGTATCAAACTCGCTGAGCTACTATCAATAGTCCCTCAGAAGGAGGTCTCGGGCGATCCCGAGATAGAAATCAACAAGATTGAGTTCGATTCGCGGAATGTAACCGAGGGTGACATATTCGTTGCTCTGGTGGGAGCGAACCTCGATGGACACGACTTCATCGAGGATGCCGTATCGAAGGGAGCCAAATGTATCGTGGCGGAGAAGCCCGTCGATGTATCGGTTCCGGTGACGATCACGGTTCCGGACAGCCGACACGCTCTCGCTCTACTGGCATCGAAGTATTACAACTTCCCGTCTCGGCATATTAAGATCATCGGCATTACAGGGACAAATGGCAAGACGACCGTGGCGTATCTGATCCGTGCAATCTACAGGGCACGAGGACGCGATGTCGGTCTCATCAGCACGATCGAGTATCTCGCCGGAAAGCACAGATTCGAAGCCTTCAATACGACACCCGAATCGCTCCAGATCGAGCAGCTCCTGACAATCATGCGTGCGGAGCGGCTAAGGCTCTGTGTTATGGAAGTCTCGTCCCATGCACTTAAGACCGGTCGAGTTCGTATGATCGATTTCAATACGATCGGCATAACCAATCTCTCGCAGGACCATCTCGATTTCCATGGCACGATGGAGGACTATCGTGAGACGAAGGCCATGCTGTTCGACAAAGTGCGCGGCAAGGACAAGTGGGCAATAGTCAACGCCGATGATCCGGAGTTCGACTTTTTCATGGGCCATGTCGATGCGTCCTACATCACATACTCGATCAAGGGCAACAAAGCGGATATGCGCGCGGAGAAGATCGAGACAGGAGCGGACGGTTCAACATTCACGCTTGTGACTCCGCTCGGCGAGGAGAAGATCAAGATAAACCTGCCCGGCGAGCACAATGTATCAAATGCTGTGTGTGCTGCGGCGCTCGCGATGGGATCGGGGGTGGATGTCGGAACCGTCAAACGCGGACTCGAATCGGTTTCGTTCATACCGGGACGGCTGGAGCCGGTTGAGAATGACCGCAATATCAGGATGTATGTCGATTACGCCCACACGCCCGATGCACTCGAAAATGTCTGCTCGATCGGAAAGCGATTGACGAGAGAAGAAGACTTCGAGGGCAACGTAGTGCGCGAGGGCAAGCTGGTGGTGCTGTTCGGCTGCGGTGGTGACAGGGATAAGACGAAGCGCAAACTGATGGCCGAGGCAGTGTGCCGGTATGCGGACAAGGTTGTGCTGACGTCTGATAACCCGCGGACCGAGGATCCGCAGGCGATCATCGACGACGCCAAACAGGGTATCAATTCCTCGGTCGAGTCTGCGATTGAACCGGACAGGACGAAAGCGCTGAAGATTGCTCTGGATATGGCAGGCGCCGGTGATGTACTCATTCTCGCCGGCAAGGGGCACGAAAACTATCAGATAATCGGTACGGAGAAGATGCCGTTTGATGATCGCGCGATCATCAGAGAATACATGTCGCAGGGTTAAGGAATGATAAAGGCAGCTCTCAAAGAGATAGCAGACGTCGTCGGAGCCGTCTCCACATCGGGAAACCTCGGGTCATACCCGATAGCGGGAGTCTCTATCGACTCGCGTACGCTGGCTGAAGGAAATCTGTTCGTAGCGATCGAAGGACCCACTCACGATGCGCATCTCTTCATAGACAATGCGCTCGATGCGGGAGCAACGGGAATAATCGCCAGGTCGGACTTTCGATACGAAGGCCGTCACCCGAGCGCCAAGATAATATTCGTCGATGATACACTCAAGGCCATGCACGATCTCGCGCAGTGGTGGCTTCGCGAATTCGATCTGAAAAAGATCGCGATTACCGGCACCAACGGTAAGACGACGACAAAGGAGATGATCGCGGCAGTGCTATCGAAAAAATACGCGACATACCGTTCACCCGGCAACTTCAACAATCTCTACGGCATTCCGCTCGCGATCTTCGAGCTGGACGAGAGCTTTGAAGTGGCCGTGCTCGAGTTCGGGATGAGCACGCCGGGTGAGATAGAGGCGCTCACGCGGATGGTTCAGCCTGGATATGGGCTGATTACAAATGTGGACGCCGCGCATCTTGAGACAATGGGTTCGATCGATGCGGTAGCGAGAGCCAAATTCGAGCTTCCGGAGAACATGCCGGGCGACGGTACTGTCTTTCTGAACATCGACAACGGCTATCTGAGAAAACGATATGAAACCGAAAGCCGTCGCAAAATCGGATATGGTATCGAGAGCAGAGACGGGTTCCATCCCGCACATTTCGGATCTAACGGCTCCGGATGCTTCAAGTTCATTGTCGAGCCGATCGGCGACGTTCATCTCAAAGTCCCCGGAATACACAATTTGTACAACGCCATCGCTGCCTGCGCTGTCGGCAAAGAGCTCGGCGTCGAGCCTTCGGAGATGAAAGCGGCGCTCGAGAGCTTCAGATCTGTCGGGATGCGAATGGAGGTCATGGAGCACGCCGGTATTAAGATCGTGAATGACGCTTACAATTCAAATCCGGCCTCGCTCCGCAACGCTCTTCGAACACTGGTCGCGCTGGACGCTCCGGGCAGACGGATTGCGGTGCTCGGCGATATGCTCGAACTCGGCGAGAAAGCACGGGAGCTTCACAGGCAGGCAGGTGAGTTTATTTCCGAGCTGAATCTCGATTTACTCCTGCTCGCAGGCGAGCTCGCCAATGAGATACTGGTCGGTGCGGTGAAGGCGGGCATCGACATGGACGGGGTTCATTACTTCTCGAGCATCGACGATCTCACGGAGTATCTGCTGAAGTCGGTTAGAGATGGAGATGCGGTCCTGGTTAAGGCATCGCGGTCGATGGCGTTCGACAGGGTGACTACGGTCCTAACATCAAGCCTCGGGAGAGAGGGCTAATGCTATATCATCTATTGGTACCGCTCGCGGATCAGATTTCGGTCCTGAATGTGTTCAAGTATATCACATTCCGGGCCGCGGGTGCGACGCTAACCGCATTGATCGTCACCCTGCTCTTCGGGCCGCTTTTCATACGGCTCCTTAAGACCGGCGGTGTCAAGGAGAATATCCGTGAGGAGGGCCCCCGGTCGCATTATATGAAGGCTGGGACTCCGACGATGGGCGGTGTGATCATAATAACGGCTATCATACTGCCGCTTCTTCTCTGGGCAGACCTGACCAACATCTACATCCAGTTGATGCTTTTCGTGACAATCTGGATGGGTGCGATCGGGTTCATGGATGACTATATGAAGGCTATTCTCCGACATCCTCGTGGCATGGTGGGGAAGTACAAACTAATCGGCCAGATTATCTGTGGTCTGGTATTCGGAATCGTGCTTTATCAGCTTCCGCCATCAGCGGGTTTCGATATGACGACAGAGATACCATTCATCAAGCAGTACTATCTCGATTTCAGATGGGCGTTCGTTTTCGTGCCGTTTGTCGTATTCGTCATAACTGGCTCATCCAACGCTGTAAATCTGACGGACGGTCTCGACGGTCTCGCGACCGGGCTCGCGGGGATCGCGTTTCTCGCATTCGCCGGTTTCGCCTATGTCACGGGCCGTAATGACTTCTCCAGCTATCTTCAGATAACATATCTGGAGGGAGCCGGAGAGCTGACGATTTACTGCACAGCCACGATGGGGGCGGCATTGGGCTTCCTCTGGTACAACTCCCATCCTGCGGAGGTGTTTATGGGCGACACGGGTGCGCTCGCTCTCGGTGGTGCGCTCGGTGCTGTTGCAATCATGCTCAAGAAGGAGCTGCTGCTTGTGATCGTGGGCGGAGTGTTTGTCGCGGAGGCACTTTCGGTTATCCTGCAGGTAGGCTCATATAAGCTTCGAAAAGTTCGGGTCTTCCGTATGGCGCCGCTGCATCATCATTTCGAGGAGAAGGGCTGGCCGGAGACCAAGGTTGTAACCAGGTTCTGGATCGCAGGCGCGATATGCGCGCTCCTGACTCTGGCGACACTGAAGGTGAGATAGGTTTCGATGAGAGTTGATCGGATACAGGGCAGAAAAGTCGGTGTGATCGGAGCCGCGCGCTCCGGGGTCGCTGCTGCATTGTTGCTCAAACGATACGGCGCCGATGTCTTTGTGTCCGAAAGCAAAACACCGGATGAGATCGAGGGCGCAATTCTGCAATTCGAGGAGAACAGTATTGCCTATGAGGCCGGCGGAAACACCGAGTTGACATACCGGGACAAGGACTACATCGTGGTGTCTCCCGGTGTCCCACCGCTCGCGCCGGTTATTCAGCAGATAGAGACTCTCGGAATTCCAATGATATCCGAGCTGGAGCTTGGTTGGTGGATGTGTGACGGCAAGATCGCCGCCATTACCGGATCGAATGGCAAAACGACTACTACGACATTGACAGGTGAGATGTTCAAGACAGCAGGTTTCCAGACATTCGTCGCCGGGAATATCGGAAACCCGTTCTGCGCGGTATGTGACCAGGTGTCGCACAATGGCTGGGTGATTCTCGAGGTGTCTTCATTCCAGCTCGAGAAATGTTACGAATTTCGCCCCGATATTGCCGCAGTTCTGAACCTCAGCCCGGACCATCTCGACAGATATGGCGACTTTCAAGCATATTCAAAGATGAAGATGCTGATCGGCGAAAACCAGACGGAGACGGACTCACTCGTCGTCAACTACGATGATGACTATCTGACAAAGCTCACGGCACTGCTACCGGGGCACAAGTACTACTTCAGCATCACGCAGGATGTATCCCCGGGAGTATCCGCGGTCTCCGGCGAACTCAGTTTCAACTCGGAGCAGTCGCAGATGAAAATCCTGGATGTCTCCGAGGTCAGATTGTCCGGGCCGCACAATCTTTCGAATGCGGCCGCATCGAGTACGATAGCAGCTCTCGCGGATGTGTCGTTCGAGGCGATACGCGAGACATTGAAGACGTTTTCGGGAGTGGAACATCGCCTGGAGAATTGCGGAGAAGTCGAGGGAGTCCGTTTCATAAACGACTCGAAGGCGACCAATGTCGATTCGGTATGGTACGCGCTGCAGAGTGTCGACGGCAAGCTGGTGACAATCATGGGCGGTCGTGACAAGAAGGGTGACTTTCAGAGGCTCGAGAGACTGGTTGCAGAGAATGTCGATTCGCTGGTCCTGATAGGAGAGGCCGCCGACAAGCTGGAGAAGGCGTTCGAATCGATCGTTCCGGTGCATCGTGCAGGCAGCATGGAAGAGGCTGTCGCGATGGCATTTTCGCTTGCGAGGCCGGACGGCACTGTGATGCTCTCGCCCGCGTGTGCGTCATTCGACATGTTCGAAGACTTCGAGAACAGAGGGCGGGTTTTCAAACAGGCAGTTGAGGATCTGAGGAATCGATAGTATGAGTGGCAGCAAGAGAAAAGGCGTAGATCTCGTGCTATATACATCGGTGCTTCTGCTGATGACAATCGGCGTAGTGCAGGTCTATTCATCATCGGTGTTCATAGCCGACTACCAGTTCGAAGGTGAACACACTCACTACTTCCAGCGGCAGTTGTTGTTCGCGGCAATCTCGATCGTATCAATGCTCGTCTTCGCTGCGATTGACTATCGTAAGCTGAAAAGGCTGGTATGGGTAGCTGTTGTCACCACCGGTGCTCTCCTTGTGCTCGTGCTGTTCATGGAGCCGATAAACGGAGCCCGACGCTGGATTCCGCTGGGTTCGATCAACATACAACCATCGGAGTTATTCAAGTACATCGTTGTGCTGATCATTGCTTACTACCTTGCGGAGACTGATCGCGGGCGGAAAGCAGGATGGAAGCGCTATATTCTGCCTTCGGTCATAGCAGCGGGAGCGCTTCTCGTAATGCTCGAGCCGGACCTCGGGACGGTCATGGTCATCTCGATGGTCGTTGTGTGTCTGTTATTCGTAGCGGGTGAGGCGTTGAGAAAGGTCGCGCTCGGGGCGACGCTCTTCGCGCTCGCCGGTTCGATTGCAGTATTCGTATTCGGCTACAAGAAGTCACGCATCGATGAGTTTCTGGTGTCCCTGAATGATCCGCTACAGGGGGCATACCAGGTGAAGCAGTCGATCCTGTATATCGGGTCCGGCGGGATCCTCGGTAAGGGTATCGGGCGCGGATCGGTGAAGTTGTTCTTCCTGCCGGAAGTTCATACGGATTTCATCTTTGCGAATTTTGCAGAGGAGGGCGGCTTCATCTGGGTCACGATAGTCCTCATCCTGTTTTTCATACTGTTCTGGAGAGGTATACGAACAGCATCCGCAGCGCAGGACAGGTTCGGGTTCTTCCTCGCGTTCGGGATCACGATTATCCTGACGACGAGCGCGTTGATAAATATTGCGGTGACAGTCAATCTGATACCGACGACCGGAATGCCGCTGCCGTTCGTGTCGTACGGAGGGACATCCCTCCTGATCTCGGCTTCGGCGGTCGGTGTTCTTCTGAACATTTCACGACGGAGAAAGAGAAAGGTACCGCTGTTTGACAAGCGAGTATAGCAGATCGATAGCTATTGTCGGCGGACGGACGGGCGGCCATCTCTTCCCGGCGCTGGCGGTGGCAGAGAGCATAAGAAGAATGGACGATACGTTTCACATATATTGGATAGGAACCGAGGATGGTATGGAGGCGCGAATAGCACCCAAATCGGGATTCGAATTCTATCCGATACCTGCGGCTCCGTTCAGACGTTCGCTGTCGCTGCGGAATCTCTCGCTGCCGTTCATACTGTCAGCGGGGACTTTGAAGGCGCTTATGCTTCTTCGCAGCAAGAAGACGCGAGCTGTCTTTGCCACTGGTGGATTCGTCTGTGTGCCGGCGCTTTCGGCAGCAACTATCTGCAGACGGCAGATCTACATGCAGGAGCAGAACTCTTTTCCGGGACTGACTACACGTCTCTTTGCGAAACGTTCACGCAAGCTGTTCGCTGCCTACGATTCGGTGGGTGAGTATCTTGACCCGTCGGTAACGATAGAACATGTCGGGAATCCGCTGCGGCCGGGATTCGAGCTTGCATCGCGGAGCGACGGTATAACTCATTTCGAACTCGACCGTGACTGCAAGACTCTCCTCGTGTTCGGCGGAAGTCAGGGCGCTGAGGCGATAAACGAACAGATGGACGTTAGCCTGAAGAGTCTGGCCTCTCGGGATGATATCCAGGTGATCTGGCAGACGGGCAAGGTGCCGTTCGCCAAATATAGAGATCGCTTCGAGTCGTCAGGAGTCAAGGGTACGATCAGGCCTTTCATCAGCAGTATGGAGCTGGCGTACGCCGCATGTGATCTGGCGGTGTGTCGCGCAGGAGCTATGACGCTTGCGGAGCTTGCCGCCACCGGAAAGCCCGCAATATTGATTCCATACCCGTTTGCGGCGGAGAATCACCAGGAGTTCAATGCCCAAGCCGTCGAAAAGGCAGGTGCTGGAATGATGATCCTGCAGAAGAACCTCGGTGACGGGACTCTGGTGGATAAGGCTATTGAGCTGTTGGATGACCATGCGCGCCTTGATCGGATGTCAAAATCCGCACGCAGTTTGCACAAACCCGGCGCCGCTGAGACAATTGCAGAGCTTCTGCTTACGGAGGTGACATCGTGAGATTCGGAAAGATAAAGAAGCTGCACTTTGTAGGGATCGGCGGAATCGGCATGTCCGGTATCGCCGAGATGCTCCACAATGAGGGGTTCAAGATTACGGGTAGCGATCTTGTGTCGAGCGAAGTGACCGATCATCTGAAGGAGATTGGAATCCATGTATCGCTCGATCACAAGGCGGAGTATGTCGGCGATTCGCACGCCGTGGTGATATCTTCTGCGGTCAATGAAGACAATCCCGAGGTAATGGCGGCACGGAAAGCCAGGATACCGGTCATTCGAAGAGCCGAGATGCTCGGTGAATTGATGCGCACCAAGTTCGGTGTGGCGATCGCGGGTACTCACGGCAAGACCACGACGACATCCATCACCGGCTATGTTCTCAGCGCTGGCGGGTTCAACCCAACGGTCATCGTGGGCGGCGTTGTAAAGAGTTACGGCACTAATGTCCAACTCGGAACGGGTGATTTCATGGTAGCCGAGGCGGATGAGTATGATCGCTCATTTCTGAATTTGACTCACTCGATGGCGGTGATGACCTCGCTGGAGCCTGATCATCTGGACTATTACGGTACGTTCGACGCCATCAAGGAGGCGTTCACACAATTCGCCAATAAAGTGCCGTTCTACGGAAACATATTCCTTAACATGGATGACGAGAATCTCGTCTCGCTTATTCCCGATCTCAAGCGACCGATCCGCACATTCGGTTTGACGACTCAGGCGTCGGTGCGGGCATCGAATCTGTCATATTCAGCGCAGTCGTCATCATTTATGGCTCATCAAAACGGAACGGAGCTCGGGCCTGTCACGATTAACCTACCGGGTGTTTTCAATATCAAGAACGCGCTCGCAGCGATCTGCGTTGCGCTCGAGTTCGAGATGCCGTGGGATAAGATCAGATCCGCTCTCGAGAGTTTCACGGGCGTGATTCGTCGTTTCGAGATCAAGGGTGAAGTCGACGGGATTATGGTCGTGGATGACTATGCGCATCATCCGACCGAGATCGAGGTAACGCTTCGCGCAGCCAAGGTTGGTTATCAGCGTCCCATAATAGCGATATTCCAGCCGCATCTTTATTCACGGACGCAGGATTTCCACAAGGAGTTCGCAAAGGCGCTCCTGCTCTCTGATATGCTGATAGTCACGGACATCTATCCGGCAAGAGAGGTGCCGATTCCGGGAGTGACCTCCAAGCTGATATCCGATGCTGCCGATGGATTCGGACATAAGAGCGCACACTATATCGAGAATATGCACGATATCGCCGGTTTCATAGCGAACAACCGAATCGATGACTCGATCGTGATCACAATCGGAGCCGGTGATATTTATCACATAGGAAAAGAGATTCTCGCGGAGCTATCGAAGTGAGCTTGAGACTACAGATCATACTTACGATCTTCCTGACCCTCGCGGCGGGATTTGCGGTTTTCTGCTTCTTCTACCCGCTCGCGACCGTTTCGGGATTCGAGCTGAGGATCGATGGAGAACTCGTTGCTGAGGACACTGTCTGCAGCATGTGTGAAATCGAGAATCTCCTGCGGCAGCCGCTGGATGAGTATGCGCGAGAGATAGCCTCCGAGAGACCGGAGCTTGCCAACGTGTCCTGCAGAATCGGCTTGAATGGCAGAATTGTATGCTCGGCTGAGCGAAAAACTCCGATCGTGTACGTGGCTGCTCCGAAAATGTATGGTCTGACACGCGACCGTGAACTGCTCCCGCTATCCGCTCCGCATGGGATGGCATCCATTCCGGTTATATCGGGCATTCAATTGAACGGGAACGGGCTCTACGAGTCGGTTGACGTTCAAAGCCTGAAACACGCTATGGATGTGATTGAGATCATGACGGCAGTATCGGACCGTCTCGTCCGAGAGGTGGCGCAGATCGACTTTCGTGGTGACGATGCTACGGCACTCTACCTGCGTGGCTCCGATGTGAAGGTTGTTCTCGGTAGTGGTGATTATAGAGATAAATTTATCTATCTCGACATGATGCTCGAGAGAATAAAGGGCCTCCCTGCCGGAGAGCTGGATTTGCGTTTCGGCAGGTCTATCATTGTAAGAAATCTGAAATCGGAAGAGGTATAAGGCATGCAGTCAAGGAAGACAATCACGGGGCTCGACATTGGATCGCACAAGATTTGCTGTGCGATGGGCCGTATCGGTCCGGAAGGTGAATTGATCCTCTCCGGCATGGCGGATGCACCTTCAGAGGGAGTCAGGAACGGC
The DNA here is from genome assembly GCA_964415885.1 of uncultured Ignavibacteria bacterium. Lineage (GTDB taxonomy): Bacteria > Zixibacteria > MSB-5A5 > JAABVY01 > JAHJOQ01 > CAYQCE01. The sequence continues at coordinate 6,288 of CAYQCE010000004.1, read as the reverse complement.
GTCATAATCGACACGGATCGCGCGGCGGCGCGTGTGGCCGAGGTTCTCAAACGTATTGAGGAGAAGACCGGCCTCAAACCCTCGCCCCTGTATGTCTCCATCAGTGGTGACCATATGCGCGGGCTCAACAGTCGAGGTGCAATTTCGATTTCGATGATCGAGGGCGAGATCACCGAGGAGGAGGTCGTTCGCGTCGTCGACCTCGCCAAGAACGTGCGTACGCCGGAGGATCAGGAACGCCTGCATGTGATACCTCAGTTGTATGCTATCGATGACCGGGACGGGGTCCGTGACCCGGTAGGATTGTCGGGTGAGCGTCTTGAAGTCGAGATTCATATCGTAACAGCGTCGATGTCCGCCGCCGAGGATGTTCTCGAATGCGTCCGAAAGGCCGGCGGCACGGTGCAGGAGATGATATACAGCCCGATCGCATCTTCCCGTGTGCTCCTGACTCCGGAGGAGAAGCGAGCCGGTGCGATTCTGCTGGATATAGGATCCGGTACCGTCGATGCCTCCCTGCACTATCAGGACACGATCTGGCAAACGGTAACTGTGCCTCTTGGTGGAAGAAATGTAACATCAGACATAGCATATGGTCTCCGCCTGCCGTTCGAGGCGGCGGAAGAGATAAAGATCTGCCAGGGCTCCGCTTTGGTCTCCCGTGTGAATCCAAAGGAGAAGCTCACGCTGCCCGATCAGGGCGAATTCTATCAGCGACGGATTTCTCGCGCAATGCTCGCCGCGATAATCGAGCCGCGCATGGAGGAAACATTCGCATTCGTGCGGAATCATCTCGAGAAGTCAGCAGTGTATGAGGATATCCAGACAGTAGTGATGACCGGCGGCGGTTCCTGTCTGCGCAATGTTGAGCATCTGGTGGAGCAGGTTTTCGGAGTTCCCGCCCATCTCGCAGAGCCGAGGCTTTCGGACGATGAGGTATTCTATGCGAACCCGTACGGCGGTGCGGTTGCGGTGGGATTGATCAGATATGGTTACAATCAGGTTAATCCGCTCGATGCGGATAGAGGATTCTTTGGGCGTGTGTCCCAGGGATTCGAGAAAGTCGTGAATATGATATTAAACATATAGGAGGGTTGTATGATCAGCTTTGCTGAGCAGTATCTCGATAAGGCGAGAATAAAGGTTATCGGTGTTGGAGGGGCCGGCAACAACGCGGTCAACAGGATGATCGACGCATCGTTGCCCGGCCTCGAATTCATCGCGATCAACACCGACGCCCAGGCTTTGGAGGGCGCCAAGGCCGCGAACAAGATTCAGATCGGCAGTCGCTGCACGAAGGGTCTCGGTGCGGGTGCTGATCCGGAGATCGGACGAAAAGCGATCGAGGAGGATCGCGAGACTGTTGCGGAGGCTATCGAAGGCGCGGATATGGTATTCGTGACCGCCGGAATGGGCGGCGGCACCGGCACCGGCGCGGCTCCGATAGTCGCTGAAATCGCTCACGAGAAGGGCGCGCTTACCGTCGCCATCGTTACGAAGCCTTTCACGTTTGAAGGCAAGAAGCGGATGAGCAAGGCGATGATGGGAATCGAGGAACTTCGCGGGCGAGTCGATACGATGATCGTCATTCCGAATCAGCGCCTGATTGAGATTGTAGAGAAGGGCACGACTCTCACGGACGCGTTTCTGATGGCGGATGAAACCCTGCTGCACGCCACGCGCGGTATCTCAGACCTGATCACTGTGCCGGGTATAATCAACTGCGATTTTGCAGATGTTCGCACCGTCATGAAGGGCCGCGGCGAGGCGCTAATGGGTACCGGACGCGGAAACGGTGATTCCGGCGGACTGGATGCCGCCAATTCGGCTATCAACTCACCGCTACTCGAGAACACATGTATCTCGGGCGCCAAAGGCGTACTGGTGAATGTCTGCGGTGGTCCGGAGATGACACTCACACAGGTTAACGATGCCACTAATGTGATCTACGAGGCTGGGGGCAGCGACGCGGAGATAATTTTTGGCGCGGTTATTGATCCGACACTCAAGGACGAAATCAGGGTGACGGTGATAGCCACCGGATTTGGCCGGACCGAAAAGGAGTATTTCGACTACGACACGAACGTTGTGGATCTCTTTAACCAGAAGAAGGCAAGAGAGACTGCGCGGAAGGAGAAGGAAGAGAAGCGTGAACCGGAGCCGGTTGGAGTAGGTGAGAGCGGTTCGAGCGACAAGGGATTCGATCCCGATGATCTCGATGTTCCGACATTTCTTCGCCGGGCAATGGACAAGTAACGCTACCGAAAGAAATTCCCACCCCGTTCCTCAACCAGCCGAGGACAGGGAACCGAGGGCTCCCACGCCCACCGGGGGCCCTCATCCACATATGGACTCTCCATGTATCGCCATAAAAACGAAAGCCTCCGGATTTCCGGAGGCTTTTCGCAATCTCAAATGTGTCACAGAACCGTCATGCGGCCTTTTGGACCTTGCCAGCTTTAAGACATGAAGAGCATACCTTTATTCTCTTCACTTTGCCCTGTATCTTTGCCCGAACCGGATGAAGATTCGGGTTAAATCTCCGCTTGCTGACGTTGTGGGCGTGCGAAACTCTTGCGCCAAACAACGGCTTTTTTCCACAGATGTCACATACTTTAGCCATAATTCGCTCCAAGTAATATCGGCCACACAATATAGCCCAATCATCGATCTGCGCAAGTACTTTTTTACCAGCCGAGCAACTGCTCCAGACTAGTGTTGATCTTGTCGGCCATGTTCTCGAAGTCTTCCTTTTTGCGCTTCTCGCGCTCAACTACCTCGGGCGCAGCCTTTTGCAAAAATTCCGGGTTGCCGAGCTTCTTCTGGATCTTGTCGAGTTGCTTCTGAACCTGATCAAGGTTCTTTCGCAGACGACTCCGCTCCTTGTCGACATCGATTAAGCCCTCGAGCGGAATGAAAATCTCCGCATCCTTGATTACGGCCGAACCGGACAGGTTCGGACGCTTTATGTCGGGTCCTACGAAGAGGTCACTGATACGCCCCAGCTCAGTAATGTAGTCCTCATGTCGCTTAAGCGCATCTGCGAGGTCTATAGAGTCGACGCGCACGTGAACGTCAGCTCGCTTGGATGGAGGTACATTCATCTCCGCTCTAACGGTCCTGATGCCGTTCACGATTGCCTGAATCTTCTCCATCGATGTCTCGAGTTCACTATCGATCATGCTCTCGTCCACTTCGGGATACTGAGCGACTATGATGCTTTGCTCCCGTCCTGCCTCGGTCGAGTGGAGGAGCTGGTAGATTTCCTCAGTCACGAACGGCATGTATGGATGAAGGAGAAGCAGTATCTTGTTCAGCACAAATGACACAACATTCGCGGCGGATTCTCTCTCTTCCTCGGCAGCTTCCTCTTTGACTCGCGGCTTGATAAGCTCTACATACCAGTCACAGAAATCGTGCCATATGAAGTCATACAGGACTTTGGCGCCCGCGTTGAATTTGAACGATTCGAGATTCGCACGCGTGTTCCTGATTGCCTGATTCAAGCGAGACAGAATCCACTTGTCCATCAAAGTCAGCTTATCTTTATCAATCTTCTCGAAAAACTTACCCGGGACGTCGCCGACATTCATCATCACGAATCGGGACGCATTCCAGAGTTTGTTAGCGTAGTTGCGGCCCTGCTCGAACGTGTTGAGCGAGATGCACGGGTCCTGGCCCTCGGGCGTCGCGAGAACGAGCGAGACACGGAGCGCATCCGCGCCGTACTCCTTGATAATGTCCCTCGGGTCTATGCCATTGCCGAGAGATTTCGACATCTTCCGTCCCTGCGAATCCCTTACTGTACCGTGGATGTAGACATCACTGAAGGGCAGATCGCCAAGGAACTTGCAGCCCGCCATCACCATTCGCGCGACCCAGAGGTAGATAATCTCAGATGCAGTGAAAAGCGAGTCGGTCGGGTAGAATTTCTTCAGCTCCGGCGTCTCTTCCGGCCAGCCGAATGTCGAGAACGGCCACAGCCAGGACGAGAACCATGTATCGAGAACATCCGGATCCTGCTCGACATCTTTAGATTCACACTTCGGACATTTCTTCGGCTTTTCCTTAGCTGCCCACTGATGATCACACTCGAGACAGTTGTATATCGGAATCCGGTGTCCCCACCATAGCTGGCGTGAGATACACCAGTCGCGAACGTTCTCGAGCCAGTAAAGATATGTCTTCTCCCAGTGCTCGGGATGGAATTTTAGCTTGCCGGTCTTTACAGCCTCGATTGCCGGTTCCGCCAGCGGTTTCATTTTGACATACCACTGGTCGGAGAGCATCGGTTCTATCACCGTATGGCAGCGATAGCAGGTACCGACAGAGAGCTTGTACTCCTCTGTCTTCTCCAGATGCCCCTTCTTCTCGAGCTCTTTTAAGAGCTCTTTTCGGCCCTCATAACGATCCATACCCTTGAACTTCCCGGCATTCTCATTCAGCGTGGCGTCATCGTTCATTATATTGATCTGTTCGAGATCATGACGCTGCCCGATTTGAAAGTCGTTCGGGTCGTGCGCGGGCGTAACCTTGACAACGCCGGTGCCAAATTCCGGATCGACATAGTCATCGGCGATAATCGGCAGCTCGCGGTCGAGAATCGGCAGGATCGCATGCTGGCCGACATACTTCTTGTATCGCTGGTCTTTCGGCGAAACCGCTACCGCCGTATCGCCAAGCATTGTTTCCGGGCGTGTAGTGGCGACGGTCAAGTAGTGGTCCGCGCCCTTGATCTTGTATTTGATATACCAGAGCTTGGAGTTTTTCTCCAAATGCTCGACCTCGTCATCGGAGAGTGAGGTCAGATCATGAGGACACCAGTTAGTGATATAGTGACCTTTGTAGATCAGGCCTTCCTCGTAGAGGCGGATGAAGACCTCCTTCACAGCCTCGGACAAGCCCTCGTCCATCGTAAAGCGTGTGCGGTCCCAGTCGCATGAACAGCCCATCTGCTTGAGCTGATCGATGATATTCTGGAATTTGTCTTCCTTCCATTGCCAGACACGCTCGAGGAATTTCTCGCGACCGAGCTCCTGTCTGGAGGTGCCTTCCTGGATCAGCCGCTTCTCGACGATCACCTGTGTTGCGATACCGGCATGGTCGACACCCGGGAGCCATTCGGTGTCGTGCCCAAGCATCCTTTTGTAGCGGATCATTATGTCCTGGAGGCTGTTATTCAGGGCATGACCGATATGAAGAACATCCGTAACATTCGGAGGAGGGATAACGATCGTGTACGGCTCGTTTCCGCCAGCCGAGGCATCCGCATGAAAATGCCCCGAGTCGATCCAGAACCGGTACCATTTCTGTTCGGCCGCCTTGAAATCGTAGTGTTTTGGTATGTCTGTCATATCTCCTATCCCTGAGAATTTCAGCGGTCTATAATATGGAAAATATGGTCCTTGTCAAGGTAAAGCTACGAAAGCTTTGACGGGATGCGCGTTAGTTACTATTTTCAAACAATATCGGAAGATCACTGTTCAATTTGACGAAAGGTTTCCTCGTATGTCCAAATTCTATGAACTGGTTGACATCATGAAACGGTTGCGCGGGCCGGACGGTTGCCCGTGGGATCAGAAGCAGGATCATAAGTCGCTGCGACCCTATCTGTTAGAAGAGACATACGAGGTCATTGAGGCCATAAACGCCGATGATATCGATGAGTTGAAGGTTGAACTCGGCGATCTTCTGCTTCAGATCGTGTTTCATGCTCAGATGGCCTCAGAGCGGGGTGACTTCGATATCGAGGACGTATCCGGTGCAATTTCAGAGAAACTGATCCGTCGTCACCCGCATGTCTTTCAGGACAGAAAAGACATCACCGCCGAGCAGGTCTTGAATAACTGGGAGAAGATCAAGCTGCAACGTGACGAGCCGAACGGCAAGCGGCGCAAATCCGTGCTCGAGGGTGTGCCGAAGACCCTGCCGGCGCTGCTACGTGCTTATCGCGTGCAGGAGAAGGCCGCCAGGTTCGGATTCGACTGGGAGAGAGTTCCCCAGATCATGGAGAAGGTGGATGAAGAGATCATTGAGCTGAAGAATGAGCTTGCGGATGAGAACCGTGACGGTATCGAGGAGGAGCTTGGGGACCTTCTGTTTTCGATCGTGAATGTCGCGCGGTTTCTCAAGATCGATCCCGAGGTCTCGCTGAACAAGATCACGAACAAGTTCAAGAGGCGGTTCGAGTATATCGAGGAACGTCTCGCCGAGGATGGCCGCACAGCCGCGGATGCCACACTCGAGGAGATGGATGCCTTCTGGAACGAGGCGAAAGGGAAGGTGTGA
>CAYQCE010000003.1:0-108523 GCA_964415885.1 uncultured Ignavibacteria bacterium | reverse complement strand
CCGCGTCCGAGGTCGTCTCGAAAAAGATGCTGTATTTGAAGTAGCTTCCCACCCGTCGCCTCCGGCTCTGGGTGGGTATTCCAGGATCGGGACGACCGAGTCCTGTTTTGATTCTCCTCTTTCCAGAGGCCCGCTGAACGGGGAGGCTCGAGCGCCCCGATCGCGTAAATGTCTGACATCCAGTGTCTTTTGCCTCGGACCTGAACTTCTGCTCGAACCACAAGTTTTTGTGTTGACAGCATATTTGAACCCCAATATATTGTGCTTCGTTTGTTGCGAACAAGGCTGAGGAATTGATCCTCCAACAGGGATGCGGGAGGTTTGATTTTGGCCGAATCTCGGTTTCGACAGGTTCCGAGAGCCTAAGACTTGCAGTCTCTTCGGATTCTCGGATTTAGTCAGACTTAAGTCAATCCTGGAATACTCGAAGGCTTGATAAGAGGTCGCGGTGTGCGCGGGTTCAAGATTTAGAGGGCTCTGAATTCCCCGGAGTCGAGGCATTACCGCAGACATGAGACACTCGCAAAATGCGGCTGATCTACGCCGCGCCTGCAACAAGGAGGCCTCAATGGCAGACGGATTCGCATCAGCAGAGCGGCAACCATCGGGGAAACCGGGGCAGAGCCTGACCTACATCCGTAAGCGAGACGGCAGGGTCGAGAGCTTCGATGACACCAGAATCTGCGAGGCAATCCTCAAGGCCGGAAATGCCACCGGGGAATTCCGACGCGATACCGCTGAACGTCTGACCAGGCGTGTTCTCAATCTCGCGGCGACGATGCCGATCGGGCATGTGCCGTCCGTTGAAGAAGTCCAGGATTTGGTCGAGCACGTTCTCCTCTCATCGACATTCAAGAAGACCGGCAAGGCCTATATTCTCTACCGCGATCAGCATGCACGGATTCGTGAGATAGTCAACAAGGCGGACGTTGATCTTATCGACAAATATCTCGAACAGCAGGACTGGAGGGTCAACGAAAACAGCAACATGGCCTATTCGCTTCAGGGCCTCAACAACTACATTTCGAGTGCGGTCAGCAAGGTGTACTGGCTGAACAAGATTTACACGCCTGAGATCAGAGCGGCGCATAATTCCGGCGCGATGCATATACACGATCTCAGCCTGCTCTCGGTCTACTGCGTAGGCTGGGACTTGAAAGACCTTCTCGTGAGCGGTTTTCGTGGCGCGCCGGGTAAGGCGGAGAGTTCGCCTGCCAGACACTTGCGGACGGCACTCGGTCAGATAGTGAATTTTTTCTATACGCTGCAGGGTGAGGCGGCGGGCGCGCAGGCATTCTCAAATTTCGACACACTCCTCGCTCCCTTTATTCGCTATGACAATCTCTCGTATGAGGATGTCAAGCAGGCGTTGCAGGAGTTCATTTTCAATGTCAATGTCCCGACGAGGGTAGGCTTTCAGACGCCGTTCACTAATCTCACGCTCGATCTCAAAGCGCCGAATACGCTGGCGAACGAGTCGGTGATTATCGGAGGAGAGCTTCAGGATTCAACCTACGGCGAGTATCAGGACGAGATGAATACGTTCAACAGCGCGTTCCTCGAGGTCCTCAGCGAGGGGGACGCCAGGGGACGTGTGTTCACATTCCCGATTCCGACATACAATATCTCGCGCGATTTCGACTGGGATGATCCCGGGCTCGACAAGATATGGGAGGTCACTGCCAAGTATGGGATACCGTATTTCGCGAATTTTGTCAACTCCGATATGTCTCCCGATGATGCCCGCTCGATGTGCTGCCGTCTGCGGCTCGATCTGCGGAGTCTCGAGAAGCGGGGCGGCGGGTTGTTCGGGGCGAATCCGCTGACCGGTTCGATCGGCGTCGTCACTATCAACATGCCGCGAATCGGATACTACGCCAAAAGCGAGCAGGATTTCCTCGGGAGGCTCGACCGATTCATGCAGATGGCGAAGACGAGCCTTGAGATCAAACGCAAGGTGCTGGAGCGCTTCACGGATAACAACCTGTATCCGTACACGCGGTTCTATCTCCGTTCGCAGAAGAAACGCAGCGGCTCGTACTGGACGAATCATTTCTCGACCATCGGGCTCGTGGGAATGAACGAGGCCTGCGCCAACTTCCTTGGCAAGGGAATCGGTACGGAAGAAGGCCGCGAGTTTGCTGCGCGGGTCATGGATCACATGCGTCAGCGACTCACCGAGTTCCAGCAGGAGACGGGCTATTTTTACAACTTGGAGGCAACACCGGCGGAGGGCACAAGCTACCGTCTCGCGCGGATCGATGCGGAGAAATGTCCCGGAATTCGGAGTGCGTCGGTTGACGATAACGAGCCATTCTATACTAATTCCACGCAGTTGCCGGTCAACTACACAGACGACATTTTCGAGGCTCTCGACCTCCAGGACGATCTGCAGTCAAAATACACGGGCGGCACAGTTCAGCATATCTTTCTCGGGGAGGCCGTATCCGATCCGGTTGCAGTGAAGACCTTTGTCAGGAGAGTCTGCGAGCAGTACAGGTTGCCATATTTCACGCTTTCGCCGACGTTCTCCGTCTGTCCGAAGCATGGCTATCTGGTCGGCGAATTCACCGAATGCCCGACGTGCGGCGGCGAAACTGAAGTTTACTCCCGGGTTGTCGGATATCTCAGGCCCGTGAAGCAGTGGAATCGCGGCAAGCGCGTCGAGTTCGGAATGAGAAAGCAGTATTGCATTACGTGATTGTATGAAGATTGGCGGTTTACAAAAATACAGCTTCTGTGACTATCCAGGCAAGATTGCAGCGGTAGTGTTCACCTGTGGCTGCAACTTCCGCTGTCCGTTTTGCCACAACGGATCGCTCATTGATTGCTCAGTCATTGAATCATCATTCGACGAGAAGGCGGTGCTCGAGTTCCTCGCGGGCAGAATGGGCAAGCTGGACGGCGTAGTGATCACGGGTGGTGAACCGACTATTCACAATGATCTCGAGAGATTTATTTCTGATATCAAAGCGCTCGGTTTCGTTGTGAAGCTTGACACGAATGGAAGCAATCCGTTACTTCTCCGCAGCCTTCTCGATCTTCACTTGCTCGATTTCATTGCGATGGATGTCAAGGCACCACTGCCGAAGTATGAATTGCTCGCCGGAACGAATGTCCGAACCGATCGGATCCTCAATTCGATCGGGATCATCTCGGGCTCGGGCGTAGAGCATGAATTCCGCACAACGTACGTCGATAGTATGCTCAATCAGGATGATATCGCCGACATTCGACGCATTCTCCCGACGAATTCACCGCACCGAGTCCAGACGTTCCGCCCGGAATACTGCCTGAACCCGGCGCTTCGCAGCGTATCTTCGGTTGGGAAGACTTCTGATAGATTTGCCGCGATTTAGTTGAGCAGTACTTAGCCTGGGTCTTCGAGATCGAAGTTGCCGATCGCCTTCTCAAGCGCATCCGGCCGAATCCGAATTGCCATGTAACCAACCAGCGTCTCGACCAGCATGAAGACGAACAGGTTCTCCCTGCCTCCGAGAATGTAGAAGAGAAAGCCGTAGATCGATGGCGTTAAAGCTATGAAGTAGAGAATCACGAACGAGAGCTTGAAGTGTTTGTAGAAGTTGGAGCGCTTTGCAATTGCAGCGAGTTGCTGCGACTCGGCGCTGATCCAGCGTCGGCGCAGCACAAAGACAAGCACGATCTCGACTGCGCCCACGAAGAGAAGCCCATAGCCGAGATAGTCGAGCTTGTCAGAGGTGACCGGTTCGACAACTCCCTGGCTGCGAAGGAACTGTGCGATCATGAACAGCAGTGCGGCTCCGGCAAGATCGATGAGAAGACCAAGATTCATTGTCGACACTGCGAGCTTCACAATTTCCTGGCGTGTCAGTTTCATGATGCTATTCCGCCCGCTTCTTGTGACGAATGCTCTCAAAGAAGTCGGAGAGAAGCAGCCCAGCCTGCTCCGAAAGGACACCGGACACCGTGTTGACCCTGTGGTTCAGGCGTTCATCCTGCACGATGTTAAACAGCGTTCCGCACGCCCCTCCCTTGGGGTCCGCAGCGGCAAAGATAAGGTTGTCGATACGAGCGAGCACAATCGCGCCTGCGCACATCGCACACGGTTCGAGCGTGACATATATAGAGCAGTCATCGAGGCGCCAGCTATTCAGCGTATGGCAGGCCGCTGAAATGGCGATCATCTCGGCGTGCGCAGTAGCATCCTGCATTATCTCGCGCTGATTGTATCCTCGACCGATAATCCTGTCGCCGTGCACGACGATCGCGCCTATCGGAACCTCGCCGGCCTCAGCAGCCTTCTCGGCGAGTCTCAGCGCTTCGCGCATGAAATACTCGTGACGATCCGACGCACTGTCGCTAAGGAGTCCCATGTGGAGTTTATAACTATGTTGAGGAATCAAATCAATCAGAATCGCAATGTCGCAAATGAAGAAGCCCCGATCATTTGTAGTCGGGGCTTCAATGTTGCGGTCTCTAATGTTCTTTAGCAGTCGGGAGAACCGTCATCATCCGGATCGCACGGATCTATCCCGCTCTGGAACACGTAGGAAATCAGGTAGACTATATCATCGATGTCGACGCCGCCACTGCAGTTCACATCACCGGATTCCTCCGGCAGCGGTGCCGGGCCACCCTGGAATACGTACGCGATCGTATAGACGATATCATCGATATCCACGCTGGTGCTCTCGTTGACATCCCCGCACATGTACGCGAATTCCTTCACATTGATCTGCACGACCTGAGTATCTGCTGTGTATTCGTCCTCCGCGATGAACGTCACGTTGTGAGTGCCAATCTGATCGAATGTCGGATTGAAGCTGAATTCGCCGGTGCCGTCGCAAAGATCATCAAACGTGCAGTTTGCAGGCATATCCTCACATGTCAGAATGGGGGTGCCGTTCGGCTGGCTTGATTCGACTGTGAACGTGAGGTTCTCATCGTATACGACATTCTGGATCGGCATTGGGACAAATTCCGGTGGATCGGGAACCGGGGTTATATCCATCGTCACCGTGAAAACGTCGGTGTTGCTGGCATTGTCCGTGACTCGAATCTGGAAGCTGTACTCGAACTCGTATCCCGGTGTCCCGTGCAGGAGACCGTCGGAATCGAGCACGAGACCGTACGGTATCTGTCCGACCACTTTCTGCCAGGTGTAGGGCGGTGTGCCGCCAGTTGCCCAGAACTGATAGCTGAACGGCTCGCCGAGATAGGGAGGGGGCATATCTATGCAGCACTGCACGAATAATCCTGTCTCGCATGCGTCGCCATAGCCGTCGTCGTCCTCGTCATACTGAAATGGATTAGCGACATTCGGGCAGTTGTCACATGCATTGCCCAGACTATCTCCATCGTTGTTTGCCTGATCGGCATTCGGAACGAGCCAGCAGTTGTCGTCCTCATTCAGGATGCCGTCATCGTCGGCATCCGTCTCGCAGTAGTCGCCGATGCCGTCTCCGTCAGCGTCACCCTGATCCGCATTGCGGGTGTACATACAGTTGTCGCAGGCATCACCGACACCATCGCAGTCCTCATCGAGCTGATCGGCATTCGACGTTATCGGACAGTTGTCTTCGGCATTGAAAATGCCGTCGCTGTCCCAGTCCGACTGCGGCTGGATATAGCGAAGCACGAACTCGTGGCTCATGTAGCAGTTGTCCGGGCAGTGGTAGTTATCGACCACATACCAGGCGTTCTGGCTGCCGCCCCAGCCGTAGTTCATGTGATACTCATTGGAGCCGGAACCGTCCCGCCAACCGTCGCACACGAACGCGTGGCCGGTGATGAAGTATTGTATGAGCCGACCCTCGTTGATCTCGGGCTTGATTACATACGTGAACCACGTGTAGCCGTTGTAGCCGTCCGAACGATACTCCCGGTCCATGCCGGAGTCATAACGGAAGTTGTTGATGTATGCCGGCATCACGACAGTGGGAACATCACTCGGGTACACGCCCGATCCGCAATACCCGAAGTCCATTTCGAACGCTACCGCTACTTCGTAGCAGAGTTCAGCCACCGCGTCGATCTCATCGTCCTTGTACGGATAATCCTGTGACGGGGGCATATTGTCCCAGTCGTATGGGTCGGAGAAATCCGCGCTCAACTGGCCGCCACCAACCGGCGGAGCGAATTCGTCACACGAATTGTCACCGTCCCAGTAGTAGCTGTGGCTGCCGATACCCGCGGGAGGGCACTGCCAATAGCGCATGATCTGTGAGGCGGAAGTGGCTACGCATCCGACAGCGCACTGACCGCCGTCGCCGTCGGGACAGAGATCGTTGTATGGGTAGCCCTGATCCCATGTGTCATTCAGTAACGGCCCGACCGTTGTCATCGCATCCTTGCCGAGCTCGGCCGTGAACTCGGATGTCGATTTGAGATACTTCTTCCACTGGAGCTTGTGCTCCCCTGCGAATATTCCATCCGCCGGCTGTTCGGCCTCGAGTGAGCCGTAGTAGTCGATGAAAATATCTGTCCGATGAGTCAATATCTCGCGCATAAGCTGCGTCCAGCCATGTGTGGCATTCACGTCAAAGTTGCTCTCATCGGAATACAGTTTGACCGGCGGCATTTCCTTCAGGATGGGCACGATCACAAAGCCCTTGGGCTCGACGTGAAAAACGCGACCGAGCAGACGGCCTTCATCGTTATAGAAATCGTCGTAACCCCTTATCGCAGGGTTCATTTCGCCGGCCCATCCGCCGGTCTTCATTGTGATGAGCGAAAGTTGATTCTGACAGACCTGTTCTGCTTCGACGTAAGTGGATACTTCGGCGTACGAGCTTGTCGGGCTGCCCAATAGAAACAGAATAGCGAGCAGCGCTGCAAGGTGCCCGGAGCCGAAAAGAACACACCTCTTCCTTGCACCTGAAATAATCACATCTCCTCCGAATGTATACGGTATGACTTAACTTATTCTCGTGACAAGTACATCCCTGTGAATAATATACCAATGTCGCTGATTCTGTCAAGAACTCGTTTTTGAAAGCGAATTCCTATATCCCTTTGACTAACATGCATTTGAATGCGCAGCCGCGAACTCCTTGAGTCGAGATCAGCGATATCTTGCGAATCGACAAACGTGACATCCTTTGTCGAGGGGGAAATCCCTGTTCTAAAAATACTTACGACTCCATTTTCGGCATTATTTGTCCATATTTGAAGTCTTATCTCAGGCGCCGCGATTCGGCACGATACAGATGAACTCGAAATCCTCGTCGTACGGATTCGTGAACTGATGTTTCGCGTTGGGTGGAACGAGCGCGAAGTCTTTCTCATTCAGCTCGTAGACATTCTCAAGCACCTGCAGTTTTCCACGACCCTTTATCACGTAGTTCACGTGCTCGTAGTCGTGCTGATGACGCGGTGTGTTGCCGCCGGGCGCGATACGGAACACACGCAGTGTGTGAGTTTCCCACCCTTCGGCAGGTCCGATTACGTTTGCTTTGACAGTGTCGACAACGCCCTCCATCTCCACGGGACTCATTTCGATTTCCTGGTACCTTTTGACCGGCATATTCGCTCCTTTGAAGTCGACTATGATTGCTTATCAGATGAAGATACGAAAGAGCGAGCGGTTAAAAAAGAGGAGAGTGATGGCTGTGTCGTAGGTTGATCTCGATCTACATGTGCTGTTGGGTGAACGGCAGACGCCTTCATCTGCCGACATTGTCGGGTGCCTTCTCGGGTGGGTTTCTTATGCTGTACAGTATCGGCAATAGTCGGGTTTCTACGCTCGCTTCGCTCGCTCCGGAACCCGACCTACACACGAGTACTCTCACCACAGCCGCAGGCGGGTGTGAGCGGTCTGAACTGTCATGATTAACAGAGCGAAAGAGGGTTGAGATGCGCAGGCATACAAAAATACGCCCAGGAGGAGTCGAACCCCCAACCTTCTGATCCGTAGTCAGACGCTCTATCCAATTGAGCTATGGGCGCATTTTCTGGTTGAACAAGAAAGAACAGTTGTAATGTCCAGTCAAGTCTTTTTTGGCCGAGTGCCGTTCTTATCGCTATCGGCAATCTCTCACGTTTCAACACATCCCAGAGCGCGGTGTTTCAACAGATTTCAGTTGATATTTGATTGCGCGCGTTTATATTGGGCTGACATATGGGCTGACGCCCGACCTGCTTTTGGCGTTAGCGGAGAGGTGTCCGAGTTGGTCGAAGGAGCGCGCCTGGAAAGTGCGTAGGCCTCAAAAGGGTCTCCAGGGTTCGAATCCCTGCCTCTCCGCCAGTTTTGAATCCTGTTAAATCAAGATTGTATTTTGTCGCCGGGCGCCCGCAGCACCGCCGCGAGATCGTCTGTGGTCTTGACAAAACCGAACCTTGGAGGTATGATAAAACGGAATACCCTCCTATCTGGATATTATACAAGAGAGGTCCGTCATGACTCAGAGGCATGCCTTATCACTGATATCGCTGGTCGCTCTGCTGGTTTTGAGCCTGGCTCCAGCGGCGACTGCTACGTTCTCGATCGTTGCGGTCGATACCACTACCGGAGCTGTCGGGGGCGCGGGAGCATCCTGCATCTCCGGCTCGGTAATTATCAACAGCCTGCATGAATCGGTCGGCGCGATCCACACGCAGGCATACTATCTTGCCGGCAATCAGGACAACGCCGACTCGTTGATGGAGCTCGGATTGACTCCCGATTCGATCATATCCTGGCTTGCCAATAATGATGTGCAGGGTCTTCCCGGCCTAAGACAATACGGCGTCGCGACGCTCGCGGGTCCCGGAGCCTCGGCCGGATATACGGGTGTAGACAATACAGATTATGCCGGTCATGTCTCCGGTTTTGGCTACTCGATTCAGGGCAACATACTCCTCGGACCGGAGATCATCGACACGATTGAGACGATGTTTCTCCTGACTGATGGTCCGCTCGAGGAGAAGCTGATGGCTGCGTTGGAGGCCGCCGACATTCCGGGTGCTGACACGCGATGCCTCGATTGCAACAAACCAGCGATCTCCGCCTTCATTCGGGTCAGGTTGCCGGGAGACGGCCTTTTCATTTATCTCTCGGAGTATGTCCAGAACACGACTTGCGATGTCAATCCGATCCCGATACTGCGTCAGAAGTACGACGCGTGGAAAGCAGAGCATATTGCGGATGCCGATTCGTGCGAGTTGACGGTCGATCGGACGGATCTTCTCGCCAATGGCAGCTCAACCGCCACGTTCGTGATGACAATACGTAACAGCGCTGGTGAACCGATCGATAAAGGCTTGTCGTTTGAGTTCGATGGCGGCGGGTTGGGTGCGGTTGGTCCGGTGAGTCATCTCGGTGATGGTGTCTACTCTGCGGAGCTGACTGCACCTTCGACTCCGGGAAGCGAGACTATCACGGTGACGGCGGTGTGTGTCGGCGAATCGATTGAAGTGCACTATCAGCCCATGATGACCTATGTCGCATGCGGCGATGTCAATGCGAGCAGCGGAACAGATATCGATGACATCGTGTACCTGATATCGTACGTATTCCAGAGTGGTCCAGAACCAATTCCGCTTGAATCCGGTGACTCAGACTGTTCTGGTGGTGTTGACATTGACGATATCGTATACCTGATCAGCTACGTGTTCCAAGGTGGCATTGATCCGTGCGATCCGGATGGGGATACGATTCCGGACTGCTGATTGGGGCATCACAAACCCATCGATTTGGGAGTGCCTCTTAATGGCCCGACGACATCGCGAGACGTCGGTTAGATTAGCTCGTGGATGTCGACAAGGTCTCAGTAAGACAGTGCCGCTGCGTTCCTTCACGCCGTCGTCGAAGAATGAGGAATCGCTACGACCGTTCCACTCGATATCGATCGATACAGCATGGAATGACTGGACTTCTATATCGCAAACTCGCAATTTGAATCAGGCAGATTGCGGTATTCTCCCGGAGATCGAGTGAGAGCGGGGGATCTACCGGGTGTTGAAAACAGTCTGCGACATTGACTGTCGAGTCAGGTTCCAAGACAGCGTTGTTTCAGTGAGTGCGAAGATGCGGAATCGTAAGATAACGAAGATAAGCAAGTTCCTCTCGTTTCTGCTGCGTCATGGCGCGAGTGACTTTGA
Organism: uncultured Ignavibacteria bacterium; assembly: GCA_964415885.1. Classification (GTDB taxonomy): domain Bacteria; phylum Zixibacteria; class MSB-5A5; order JAABVY01; family JAHJOQ01; genus CAYQCE01. Next base: position 98,461 of record CAYQCE010000003.1, on the reverse strand, counting down.
TCTCAATCCCGACGAATTCGGTTTCGTGCAGGTTGAAGACGTGCTGCGCATCCTGCGGAGCCGCTATGGCTACTTCCGATTGGAGGATCTCGAGTCTATTGTCCAGACCGACGCCAAGCAGAGATACGAGATCGTGCGTGATCGAATTCGCGCCCGCTATGGTCACTCGATTGAGGTGTCATCAAAGGTCGCAGCCGTGGAACCACCGGAGTACCTCTATCACGGTACCGCCGCTCGCAATATTCCGCTCATCCTGAGGGACGGCCTGCGCCCGATGCGTCGTCGTTTCGTACACCTTAGCCTGAACCGGGATGATGCTGTCGAAGTCGGGAAACGTCACTCGGAGAAGGCTTCGATCATCAGGGTCCGCGCACGCAGTGCGTGGGAATCAGGAATCGAGTTTTTTCGCGAATCGGACATCTTTATGAGCCGTGGCATCCCGCCGGAATTCATCGAGATCATAGAGTACCGAGTGTGACCGAACATTATCGCTTTTCCGCAGTATAATTCTCTGTACCACCTGCTGACGCCATCCTTTTTGGTTGCGACTACCCGCACCGTGTAATAAAATCAGATCGATGAGAACTTTAGAGATCATAACGTTTGCAGTGCTTCTTGTCCTCGCTGCGATCGGATATCTTCCGGCTCAGCAATCCAAAGAGCCTGTCTACCTCGAATCGGAGAGATCCAACATCCGTGTTATCGATGAGGACAACATCGAACTGCTCTACTATGACAACGTCCTGTTTCGCTACAAGGGAGCGGAACTTCTGTGCGATACAGCTGTCTGGTACGAAAACGCACAGGTGCTTGAGTTCTGGGGCAATGTGCGCTATGCCGATTCGGTCAGTTCGCTCACCTCGAGATACCTTCGCTATAATCAGGAGGAGAACAGCTTTATGGCGACTCAGGGCTGCGAGCTCCTGCAGATCGCAGAGCGAGTCAGGATAAAAGGCGACACGGTTGTATTCGACAGGGATGTGGAAGAGCTCTATGTAACCGGTGAGCCAAATGTGGCTATCGACTATGACGATCCGGTCGCGATGATCGAGATATTCTGCGATACCGTACACTATCTCGCATCCGATCGATATGGTGAGGCCATTAATAACGTCAGGATAGTGAAAGGCTCGATGGTCGCTACCTGTTCGCTCTGTGTGTTCAATCCAGACTCCAATTGGATATATCTATACGGGGAGCCGTTCGCCCGTCAAAGCAGGAACGAACTCTCCGGCGACTCGATGACGATCACTCTCGAGAACAAGCTGCTCAAAGAGATCGAGGTCGCCGGTGACGGGAATGCGGTCTATCGAAAAGAGATCGTGAGCGCAGACACGGTGAGTGTAGGTGCCGACACGGCAGACGTGAAAGCGGAGAGATATCCAACAGCGGCTGATTCGGTTCAAGTGATTGCAGATACTGCCTACACGGAGAGCAGGATAGAGGCTAAAAATATCCTGTTCAAGCTCGAGGACGAGGTGCTTCGACGAATCATCTCAGCCGGCAACAGCTATTCGTGGTACATACCCGCACCCGAAGATACAACCGCCGAGGGCAGAAACGAGGCGTCGGGAGATTCGATCACTCTGTTCTTTGACAACGGTGAACTGGATCGAGTCAGAATCGACAATTCGGCAGTTGGCGAATTTTTCTCAAACAGGATGACAGACTCGCTTGGCTCCGAGTACTTCGCCGATACGGTTCGTTATCAGGCGGGTCAACTTGACTATGCAGTGTCACAAAAGATAATCAACCTTGTGCGCGATTCCGAGGTCCAGCATGGGTCGATTGAGCTGTTCGCAGACACGATTCGATACAACACGGTATCAAAAGATCTGCGCGCCTATCCCGGCCGAAAGGCGGTACCGGATACAGCCCGACCCGGTGAGATAGACACTATAATGGTCCCGATTCTGCTAAAGGACGGTACTCAGGAGATGACCGGGAATCGCCTCGTCTACAATCTCGAGACGCGGCGTGGAAAAATCCGCCAGAGTGACACCAAGCTTGATCAGGCATATTATCACGGCGGAATCGTGAGGAAAGTCGGCGATGATATCCTGCTTGTCGAAGAGGGCCGGTATATCCCGTGCGAGTTCAAAGACGCCAACTTCCATTTCTGGTCGAAGAATATGAAGCTGATTTCCGGCAACAAGGTGATAGCGCGTCCGGTAGTCCTCTATATTGAACGAATACCGGTTTTCGGCGCACCGTTTTTTGTTTTCTCGATCAAGAAGGGACGGCACTCGGGATTTCTCCCATTCCGCATCGGTACGTGGTCCAACGGTGATCGCTCGGTCGAGAACTTCGGGTATTACTGGGCTGTATCGGATTATTTCGATCTCGAAACACGGCTTCGCATTCACGAGAATACGGGCGTAAGATTCGATGGAGTGTTGAACTACGCCAAACGATACGTACTGAACGGCAACGTCAATTTCGCATATAACCGCGTGACGACATCGACATTTCAGGGTCGGAACATCTCGGATTCATGGTTGATTTCCGGCTCCCATTCGCACAAGCTGAGTCCGAGTATGTCGTTAAACGGCTCGGGCAGCTACCAGACGAGTCGTAACATCGTAACGGATTACACCACCGACCTGCGGGATCGTCTCAACAGTCAGGAGCTAAGGAGTCAGCTCAATTTCAGCAAGCGATGGGAGCGGGAGTCGTTCTCAGCATACGTACAGCACACCAAGAACTTCGAGACCGAGAATGTCTCGGTGACGGCACCAAATCTGTCGTTCAGGGTGAATTCGAGACCGCTATTCACGCCGCCTGAGGATCCCGAAGCGGAAAAGCGTTGGTATCACAACATACGATTGTCATACAATGCCGACGCTACGAATTCATATTCCAAAACGAAGGTCGGCGAGGAATTCAGTCGGAAGAAATTCGTACGTGCGGTGCATCGGACATCGGTCAACTCGCCGCAGAACCTGTTCCGATACATTACCGTAAGTCCAAGCGCGAGCCTGACCGAGAACTGGTTTGTCATCAGACCTACGGACAGATCCGAGGCGGACTCAGTCAGATCGGATGAATTCCTGCGCAGTTGGACCTCGAGTTTATCACTCAGCGCCCGAACTGACATCTACGGTTACTTCTTCCCGCCGATTCCCGGCCTGCTTGGCCTGAGGCACACACTGACGCCCAGTGCTTCGTTTTCTCTGACACCGAAGTCCGATCTGAATGAAGAGGAGGCGAGATATGTCGGTGCAACTGTCTCGAATCGGCAGAGCCGCCGTATGAGCTTTTCGCTCTCACAGCTCTTCCAGATGAAATACCAGTCCGGAGAGAACGAGAACAAACTCGACCTGTTCACTCTGAATACATCTACCAGCTATGACTTCGAGGCCGACAGTCGCAGGCTGTCGAATATCTCATCCAGCATCCGAACGACCTCGATTCCACGCCTCTCGCTTCAGGTCTCAGCCGTCCACGATCCGTACAATCCGGTAACCGGCGATCTCGATCTGATAGGTGCGAGACTAATCAACCTGAGCGTGAATACGTCTTTTTCCCTGGCAGGACGAACGGGCTACTCGGCGCAGCCTGCGGCTGCATCGGCAGTGGGAATGCCTATGGCGCCCGCGCGGGCAGGCGGAGCCGGTGGATGGAATCTATCGGTCGGACACAGCTACTCGGAGTCGAGGACACTGACCTCGAAGAGCATATCGCACTGGATCACCACCTCCGCCGCTGCCGATCTCACCCGCAACTGGAAGATAGACTACACGCAGAATTATGATATCCGAAGAAAGGTGATCGTGGATCGGGCTTTACATATAATCAGGGACATGCGATGCTGGCAGGCGGAATTCACGTGGTATCCCAACGGAGCCAGAAGCGGTTACTTTTTCAAGATATTTCTCAAGCAAATCCCCGATGTTAAGCTCGAGAAGGACGCGTCGCCGCTTGAAGATACGTTCAGGGGCGGCCAGTCTTACTTTTAATGCGATTACAGTATCAATTCACTGTTCTTGTTGACTGCGAGCGATCGTCAGAATAGCTTTGAGCTTACCATGATACCGATGTTCATCAAGAAGTGGATAGTCCCGAAATGGATGACGCCCCGCAAAAAGCAGGAGGTCTTGGGTATCCTCATGCTGCTCATCGGGCTGCTCACACTCACGAGTCTGAATACCAACAGCGAACAGGACGAGATGTTCTTCATGCCCGGTACGACGGTGTCGATTACCGAGTTCCATCCCGTGAACTCGGTCGGATATGCCGGGATGTACTTCTCTCATCTGGCGTACTATGCCTTCGGGTATCTGGCGTTGTTCATTCCTGCATGGTGCGGTCTCGTGGGGCTGCGGTTGCTTCTCAAGTGGGACAACTCGAAGCACGTGAAACGGCTCTACTATGCAAGCGGGATACTGTTCTCGATATCGATTCTGACCGCCCTATCGGCAGTTTCGCCGCCGGTCGAACACGTGGACTACGTTCACACGCTCGGCGGGCTTCTCGCGCACGTCGTAGCCAGCCTCCTGTATACGATATTTTCGACAATCGGCACATACCTCATCTCTATCGCCGCGATGCTGATATTTGTTTCGCTGCTGATCGAGTGGCGGCCGGAGAAATGGGAGAAACGAACGATCGAGTGGACAAAAGCCCGTCTATATTCGTTGACTCAGGTATTCAAACGCAAGCCGGCAACGGAAGTCACTCCTGCAAATACAGAAACAGCGCCCCGTAGATCTCTCTGGAGCAAGATTCGCAATTTCAATTTCGACTTCCTGCGGCCGGATTACCACAACAAGGCGACGGAAGAGGCGGAGTCCGAGATATCCGGCGTGCGATCGAAGACGCCGCCACCGCCCGAGAACTTCGTGGCGGACTTCGAGGAGATTCGCGACAAAGTCATGAAGGAGAAGGAAAGGGAGAGAAGCGGTGCTAACGAAAATTCAAGTCGAAAGCCGAAGCGTGCAAGGAAGACGGTTATCAAGCGCGCATCCGAGCGAGGTGGCTCGGGTGACTACGAGTTTCCGGATATCGACTTGCTTGCGGACAACCCGCAGCCGATACAGTCAGTCAGCAAGTCCGAGCTCGAGGACACTGCGGCAAATCTTCTCTCCACTCTGAAGACTTTCGGTGTCGAAGTCGAAGGGAGCAAGATAGAGAGATACCCGGGTCCTGTTATCACTCGCTACGAATTCAAGCCGGGGACAGGTGTAAAAGTCAGCCAGATTGTCAACCTCGCGGATGACATCGCATTGTCGCTATCGGCCAGCAAGATACGGATCGTCGCTCCGGTGCCTGGCAAAGCGGCCGTTGGCGTTGAAATACCGAACCGAAATCCGCAAGTCGTCTATCTCAAGGACATCCTGGGGTCCGACGACTACAACGACACGAGTCTCAAGCTGCCGCTGGCGCTCGGGCGGACGATATCCGGAAGCCCGTTCGTCACCGATCTCGCCGATATGCCGCATCTTCTGGTAGCCGGCGCCACCGGCGCGGGAAAGAGTGTCTGCCTGAATGTACTTATAACGAGCCTGATCTATCGTCATACGCCCGACACCCTTCGGTTCCTGTTCATCGATCCGAAGATGCTGGAATTGTCTGTCTATCAGGGAATTCCGCATCTCGAGAGGCCGGTTGTGACGAATTCCCGGCAGGCCGAACGACTCCTGAATGACGCAGTCAGCGAGATGGAACAGCGGTACAAGAGACTGGCCGCGAAGAATGTGAGAAACATCCAGGATTTTAACGAAGTCGCCGAGCCTGATCAACGCCTGCCCTACATTGTTGTCGTCGTCGATGAGCTCGCCGATCTCATGATGAGCAGCGCTTCCTCACGAATCGAGATTTTGGTCACGAGACTGGCGCAGATGGCGCGTGCGGTGGGAATTCATCTGATCCTCGCAACCCAGCGGCCCTCGGTGGATGTGATAACGGGTCTCATCAAGGCGAATTTCCCGGCGCGCATAGCCTTCCAGGTGGCGTCACGGATCGACTCCCGAACTATACTCGACGGAAACGGTGCAGAGAAGCTGCTCGGACGCGGCGATATGCTTTTCCTGCGACCGGCGCAGCACGAGCCGGTACGTGTGCACGGAGCGCTTATCAGTTCGAGCGAGACGAATGCAATAGTCAACAGCATTAAGGAACAGGAGATAGAGGTCCATAAGATAGACAATCTCACCGAGGAGAAGTCGAAGAAACGTCAGGAGGCACTCGGCTCCGACCCGCTCCTGAGAGAAGCCGCGCAGCTTGTAGTGCGGCACAAGCAGGGGTCGGTTTCGCTTCTTCAGAGGCGCCTTGGGATCGGGTATCAGCGTGCGGCGCGGCTTATTGACCAGCTCGAGGAAAAGAAGGTCGTGGGACCGTACGACGGTTCGAAGGCACGTGAGGTTCTCGTGGATCAGCGTTATCTCGAGCAGATGATGGATAAATAGTTACGCGAAACGGCAATCTCCGTGTATAATGGTATATGATGGTGCATATGAAATCACTCTGGATCTGTCTTCTGATTGCGGTGCTTGTATCTGGTACTGCCCGTGCCCAGGATCGGCCGGCGATACTCGATACGCTTCACCAACGATACCAGACGCTTGAAGACCTCGAGGTCGAATTTACGCAGGAGGTTCATTCCGGCGTATTCGCAACCGTTGAGAGGACTTCCGGCAAGATGCATCTCGCCGAGCGGGATAAGTTCAGGGTACAGACCGAAGAACAGACTATCGTTTCTGACGGAGAGCTTCTTTGGGTCTACAACAAAGACAATGAGCAGGTTACGATTGACAAGGTCGATAAGGCGCATGATCTCGTCCGGCCGAGCGACTACATATTCTCGTTCAGAGAAGCGTATTCAGCCGAGTTGATGCCGGATACGACCATTGACGAAATCAATTGCACCGTGGTTCGTCTCACCGCCGATGAGGGGGATGAGTTTATTCGGCAGATGACTCTCTATGTCAGCGAGAATGACCGTCTTACACGCAGGGCCGAATATCGAGATATCAACAGTAACACGGTCACGATCGATTTCTCGAATGTGAAGATTGACGAGGGTATCTCCGACGAAATCTTCAAGTTCCGCACCCCCGAAGGTGTGGAAGAAGTACGGCTTCCTTAGATAACTCATGTCACGTAAAGTATTTATATCAAATCTCGGCTGCCCCAAGAACGAGGTGGACGGCGCAATAATGGAGGCGTATCTCGAGCGTGCCGGGTGCCGGATCGTTGCCGATCCCGAAAGCGCGGATCTGATTATTGTCAATACCTGCGGTTTCATTGAGGATGCCAAGCGGGAGTCGGTGGACGAGATTCTCGAGTTGTCTGAACTGAAGAAAAGGAACAGCTCAAAAACGCTCGTCGTAGCCGGGTGTCTGGCTCAGAGATACAAGGAAGAGCTCAGTGCGGGTATGCCTGAGGTCGACTGTTTCCTCGGGATTCGTGACCTGAAAAATGTCCTCAACATTGTAAACGGCACCGGCGGCAGGACATTCACGGGCAATCTCAAAGGTCCCTATCGGAAGCGGGATGTCTTCCCGGTACATCAGAAACGCCCGTTCGCATATCTCAAGATTGCTGACGGATGCGACAATCTCTGCTCTTACTGCGCCATCCCCGGGATCCGCGGTAGATTCCGCAGTCGGCAGATGTCCGATATTGTCGATGAGGCGCAGTATCACGTGGACGCCGGCGCGAAGGAGCTGATACTGATTGCGCAAGACACAACTCTATATGGCCGCGACAATTACGGACGCAAGTCGCTACCAAAACTGATCGATAGAATTGCTGCGATAAATGGTGATTTTTATATTCGGCTGCTGTACCTTCACCCCGCGAGAATCACGGATGAGATCATTGACAGCGTCGCTGAGAATGGCCGAGTCATTCCGTACCTCGATATGCCGATACAACATATATCGGACAGGCTCTTGAAGGCGATGAACCGGAAGGTCTTGGGCCGGACAATCGCACGTCTCGTAGACAAGCTGCGAGCTCGGATTCCGAAGCTGACAATACGCAGTACGTATCTCGTGGGGTATCCGGGAGAGAGCTCCCGCGACTTTGAAAAACTGTTGCGTTTTCAGGAGGAGTATGATATTGAACGAGTGGGCGTCTTCGGCTATTCACCCGAGGAAGGGACGAAAGCCTATGGTGTCAGCCCTCGTGTGCGTGAATCGACTGTCGCCCGGCGTCTGGATGAGATGATGACCCTCGTTCAAGAGCAGTCTCTAAATCGAAACCAGGGCCTTGTCGGATCTGTACAGAATGTGATAGTGGATGGTCCGGCTTCTGATGGCCACTCGTTTGCGCGTATGGAGTCACAGGCTCCGGAAATCGACGGAGTTGTGCTCTTGAAAGCACGCAGGCGAATGGGCTCGATCGTCAAGGCGAAGATAAGATCGGCCGAGGCGTACGATCTTTATGCCGAACCCGTTCGAAAGGAGTAGGTATGCCGACCCGCGAAAAGTCGTTTCGTCTGACGGGACTCACGATGTCTCGTCCGGTCGCGTTCATCTTTGCTTTCATATACGTCTTCCAGTCGGCGACCATATTCTATCTGCTGCTTGACAGATTCGAAAACGAGAAGCTGATCCATTTCCAGCGCACTAAGATCGAGCAGCTCGAGGAGAAGCTGAAGATTCTCGAAATTATCGAGGATTTCCAGGTAGGGATGAGGCCGTCCGAGCGCGGCGAGCTCGTCAATGTCATCTACGAGCAGAGCGAGAAGTATGGTTACGATCCGCTTCTTTTGCTCGCACTCATAAATGTAGAGAGCTCGTTCAAGAAAGAGGCGGTGTCCCACATGGGAGCTGTAGGGTTAATGCAGATGAAGCCCTCGGTTGGGTCGGACGTTGCGAGCCGCAGAGGGATAGACTGGGCTAATCGAAGTAATCTATATGAACCGGACTACAACGTGCAACTGGGCAGTCTCTATCTCTTTGAGCTGATTCTGAAGTTCGGCGATGTCAAGGACGCTATCACGGCCTACAATATTGGTGAAACGCGTCTGCGGCGAATGAAAAGAGCAGATGTGGAACCGCCCAAGGTGTACCTAAAGAAAGTACTGACGAAATACAAAGAGCTGAAGGAGAAGTATGACGCTTAAGTGTGCTTCGACAGCTATTCTGCTTACCGCTCTCTGGCTTTTTGCGTTTCCAGTTCAGACTTTGTGTGCGGAATCGAACGAGGCTTTTGTCAGGAAGCACCTCCGTGTATTTTTTATTGAAGTAATCGACAGCCTTGGCCTTGCGCCATCCTCCAGCATCGCGATAGATTTCGAGCCACCGTCGTTTGATAACCTGAATGTCACGGGGGCATCGCTTGCCGATGCCATGCAGGAACGAAATGTCGAGCGTATACGGATGGATGAAGCAAACGGGGCGAATGCCACGGTCAACCTCACACTCTCTCGACTTGAATTCGGTTATGAAAACAGGAACAGCACGCCGTTTTCTCGCGGAGATCTATTCAGGGTGTTGCAGGTTGCCGCAAGATTTAGCATATTGCAGGGGAATTCGGTTCTCGATGAGGACTTTCATGTCAGATCTTATGAGGATCGGATTGATCTCGAAGAACGCAGGGACCTCGAGAGTGAATCGTCACCTTTGTTCCACGCTGAGTTGCCATCGGGTCCCGTGCAGCGATTTTGGGAGCCGGTAATTGTAACTTCCGTTATCGGAGGATTAGTCTACCTGTTTTTTGCATCGAGATAAGGAGTATCGCACGTGCTTAACAGAATAGCTGCATTGATAGTGATTTTGATGATAGTTGCGGTTGGATGTTCGCGGGTCGGCAATGTAAAGCGGGCCAATGCCGACGATCAATATGCGGTAGCGAAGAAGCTGTACGAGGAAGAGAAGTACTACCATGCCGCGGAGGCGTTCAGGCTGCTTATATTCAATTTCAGCGGCGTATCTTACATCGATTCCGTGCAGTACTATCTCGGCATGTGCTACTACAATGACAAGGACTACATCCTCGCCGTGTCGGAATTCAGGCGCCTGATGAAGAACTTTCCATACAGCCCGCTTGCAGATGATGCTCAGTTGAAGATCGGCGAGTGCTATTTCAAGAATGCGCCGGACAATGTCGGGCTGGATCAGTCCGACACATACGCTGCGATTTCCGAGCTCGAAAATTTCATCGAGGACTATCCCAATTCGCCGTTGATAGTTGATGCCGCCGAGCTGCTTGAGCAGTGCCGCGCACGAATCGCCGAGAAAACATTCAGGAATGGCGAGCAGTATTTCAAAATGGGCAACTACCGGTCCGCACGGATATATCTCGAAAAGGTCGTTACCGATTTCGAATCTCCGGAATGGCGCGGCTGTGCGCTCTATAGACTGGCGCAGATCGATTTGAAGCAGGAGAAGTACGAGGATGCGGCGGCCAAGCTCTCAAACCTGATCAGCACGTTTCCCGGGCATAAGTGGGAGAACGACGCGAGGGATCTCCTGCGGGAAGTCCAGGCTCACGTCGCTGACAGTATATCTGAGGTGGCCGAAGACTGATGCGCGGCCTCAAGATCGGATTGGGTGGCGGTGTTTTCGATCCGATTCACTTCGGTCATCTGCTTCTGTTCAATGAATGTGCGCACGAACTCAGCCTCGATAAGGTCCTCCTGATTCCTGCCTTCAGCGCTGTCCACAAGGAACGCTCCGGCATTTCGAGCTACGAACACAGGCGAAAGATGACTGAGATAGCTTGCCGATCAAACGAGCGCTTCGAGTTGTGTGAGATAGAGAAGGACCTCGCGGGGCCATCGTACTCGATCGAGACGATTCGCGCGCTAAAGGAGCGCTATCCCGGAAATGACTGGTTCTTTCTCGTCGGCATGGATAATCTCGACAAGATGAAGGAATGGTATCGTCCGGAGGAGATCGTCCGGGAAACTACAGTCGTAATCGGCTCAAGACCGGTCGAGGGCGATCAGGAGAAGCCGTCCTTTCTCGAACCCGATAGGGTCCGTTTTGTGGATATGCCGCTGCTCGAGATATCCTCCACCGATATACGCCGAAGAGTTGCGTCCGGCGACCCGATCAAGTATCTTGTTCCGAAAGCAGTTGAAGAGTACATAATGGAGAAAAGGCTATACGTCTGACAGGCTGTGATGAGTGAGAAGAAACTCTTTCTGATAGACGGCTCGGCTATGGCATACCGGGCCTATTTTGCATTCATACGTAACCCGCTTGTTACGCGGAGAGGCGAGCACACATCAGCCATCTTTGGCTTCCTGAATTCGCTTTTCAAGGTAATCAACGACTTCGATCCGACTCATCTCGCGATTTTTTTCGATACGCCCGCGCCGACTTTTCGTCATGATATCTATCCCGAGTACAAGTCGACTCGCACGAAGATGCCCGATGACATGGCGGTTCAGCTTCCGAGGCTCCGTGAGGTAATCGACGCAATGGGTATTCCTCGACTGGAGAAGGAGGGGCTGGAGGCGGATGATCTGATCGGGGCATACAGTGTTAAGGCCGCTGAGGACGGTGCAGAGGTTGTAATAGTCACCGGAGACAAGGATTTCACCCAGCTTGTCAATGACAGGATAAAGATATTGTTGCCCGGCAAATCTGCGGAAAACCTGGAGATCCTCGACAGAGAAGGTGTGAAGGAAAAGATGGGGGTGTATCCAGATCAGATAACCGAACTGCTGGCTCTTATGGGGGACTCGTCAGACAATGTCCCGGGTATCAAGGGGGTCGGACAGAAAACAGCACTCAATCTCCTGGATCAATTTGGTTCGCTGGAGGACATCCTCGAAAACGCAGAGAAGATCAAGCAGAAAGGCCTTCGAAAGAAAGTGTCGGAGGGCAGGGAAGACGCGATTCTATCGAGAGAACTTGTAACTATCAAGACCGATCTTGATATCGAGCAGAACTACAACGACTTCGAGCTCAAACCGTGGCAAAACGACGAAGTCCGCGAGCTGTTCAAGGAACTCGAGTTCACACGATTCATCGATGAGATGGAATCACTCGGTTCTCCGGGGTCGTCACCCTCCAAACCGAAGCCGAAATTTGAGCAAGTCTATCGCCTGATAGACAGTATGGAATCGCTGGACAGCTTTCTGCATGAAGTTCGGAAAAAGAAGGAAGTGACCTTTGATACGGAAACCACCGGGCTTCATCCAATGACCGCGGCTCTCGTGGGATTATCATTCTGCGTAGAGCCGGGCAAGGCGTACTATCTTGCGGTTGCTCATGACGACTACGACGGGAATCTGCCTCTTGCCGCTGTTCTGGGAAGACTAGTTCCGGTGATGGAGAACGCAGACATCTCGAAATGCGGGCAGAACGTGAAATACGATTATCTCATACTCCGCAATGCCGGCATCGAGATGGAGGGTATCCGGTCCGATCCGATGATTGCCGCCTATCTTATCGATCCGTCGGCGCGCCAGTACGGGCTCTCGTTTCTTGCTGAGGAACATCTCGGCTACCGTATGCAGCCCATAACCGATTTAATCGGCACCGGCAGGAAGCAGAAGTCGTTCTCGACCGTACCGGTCGACAAAGCGGTATTCTATTCCGCCGAGGATGCGGACTGTACTTTCAGAATCCGCGACAAACTGGAGCCGCTGCTCGATGAGGTCGGCATGCGGAAGCTGTATGACGAGATCGAGATGCCGCTCGTGAAGGTGCTCGCTGAGATGGAGTTTGAGGGGGTTCGACTCGATACCGATCATCTCTCCAAGCTGTCTGAGGTCATGCAAGCCGAACTCGACAAATGCGCGGAGATGATATATGAGGCCGCCGGCGAGGAGTTTAACATCAACTCCACTCAACAGTTGTCATCGATATTGTTCGAGAAAATCGGGCTCAAGCCCGTCAGGAAGACGAGTAAGAAGACCGGCTACTCCACGGATCAATCGGTGCTGGAGAAGCTTGCTGAAGAGCATCCGCTTCCGGCCCTGATCCTTGAACACCGCCAATACCAGAAGTTGAAGAGTACTTATGTCGACGCGCTGCCGCTCCTGATCAACGGCAGAACCGGGCGGGTTCACACATCCTACAACCAGACTATCGCGGCAACAGGAAGGCTGTCATCATCCGATCCGAATCTGCAGAATATACCGATCAGAACGACTGTCGGGGCGGAGATAAGACGCGCTTTTGTACCGAGAGACGAGGATCATATCCTCCTCGGGGCGGACTATTCGCAGGTCGAGCTCCGCATTATGGCACACTATTCAAAAGATCCGACTATGATCGAGACATTCGAGCGCGGCGAGGATATCCATGCCCGCACAGCTTCGGAAGTCTACGGTGTCCCGCTGGATCAGGTTACGCCGGATATGCGCAGGCGGGCGAAGACCGCCAATTTCGCTGTGATATACGGCGTCTCGGCCTACGGCCTCTCGCAGCAGTCGGACATGGATGTCGGTGAGTCGAGTCGGTTTATCGAGACTTACTTCGAGAGATATCCGGGCATCAGGCAATACATGGATGAATGGATCGAGCACGCTCGTACAAACCATTTCGTGACAACGCTGCTCGGCCGTCGCCGTTACATTCCGGACATAGAGTCAGGGAACCGCCAGATGCGACAGTTTGCAGAACGAATAGCGATCAATACCCCGATTCAGGGCACTGCCGCAGATATTATTAAACTCGCGATGATCCGGATATTTGATGAATTACGGTCCATGAAATCCAAAATGATCCTGCAGGTTCACGACGAGTTGGTATTCGATGTCCACAAGTCGGAGCTCGATGTCGTGCGCGAGATGGTTCGACGCGAAATGGAAGGCGTTTATGAGTTACGTGTACCACTCGAGGCAGATATCGCGAGTGGTCCGAATTGGCTGGAATGCAAGTAGTTGCGCGATCCGCAGGTTGGGAAGAGAATGATCAGGATCGGCGTGTTTGGTCTGATCGGATCCGGAAAGACCGAGGTCAGCAGGATTTTCGAGGAGAAGGGGGCGTATGTGATCTCTGCCGACGAGATCGGCAGGGAGGTTGTCGATACGCGTCCGGATGTGCTCGAGGCGCTGAAGCGCGAATTCGGTACCGAGATCGTGGACGGGAACGGTAATCTGAGACGACGAGAGCTGGGAAAGCGTATCTTTGCCTCAGAAGAAGACCGTAAGAAGCTGGACTCGATCGTTCACCCGCCGCTTCTCGATAGACTGCAGGAATTGATGGATGAAGCCGAGCGTGAGTGTGACTCGGATATGCTCGTAGTGGATGCCGCTCTCATCCTCAACTGGGGTATCGAGGGTGATTTCGATTACCTGATCTGCGTCACAGCCTCCAAGGAGCGGCAGCTCGAGAGATTGCTATCGGCCGGCTTCACGGAAAAGGAGGCGCGGGATCGGATCGGGTCGCAGATACCGCGAGAAAGGCAGGCCGCGGCAGCGGATTTCGTGATCGAAAATGATGGGTCGCTGGATGATCTCCGACAAATGGCGGAAACGCTGTATGATGAGATTTCATCGAAAAAAATAGATTGACAACGGCTACTGCCACGCTTTACTTCAAGCTTTATCATACCACCTCGATGACTACGGGAGGCCCTCTTTGAACCCGTTCAACTATGATATCGAGCAGCTCCAGGCAAAAGCCAAAGACGTACGCCGCGACATAATCACTATGCTCGTTGAGGCAAAATCGGGGCACACCGGCGGACCGCTTTCGTGTACCGACTTCGCTACGGCTCTCTATTTCAATTTCATCAATCACGATCCGTCGGATCCTCATGATCCGACTCGTGATCGGGTAGTGTATTCGATCGGTCATGTCACTCCAGTGAACTACTCGATCCTCGCCGAATGCGGGTATTTCCCGCTGCAGGATCTGATGTGTTTTCGTAAGATCGGCTGTCACCTGCAGGGACATCCGAATATGCTTGATACCCCGGGAATCGAGGCATCGACCGGATCGCTCGGCCAGGGGCTCTCGATTTCTGTTGGTATGGCGAGCGGATTCAAGATGGATGGGGTAACGAACCGCGTTTACTGCATCATGGGTGACGGGGAGCATCAGGAGGGAGCCGTATGGGAAGCCGCGATGTCCGCGGGTAATTTCAAGCTCGACAATCTGTGCGCTATTCTCGATCTCAACAATGCTCAGATCGACGGTCCCATGGAAGAGATAATGAGTATACACCCCATTGCAGACAAGTATCGTGCGTTCAACTGGAATGTCTTGGAGATTGACGGCCACGATATGGCGGCCATTCTGGATGCACTGAAGAAGGCTGAAGCATATAAGGGTCAGCCGACCATGATAATTGCAAACACCGCAATGGGCCACGGAGTCTCGTTTATGGAGGCCGATTACAGATGGCACGGAGTTCCTCCGAAGCCTGACGAGGGGGAGAAAGCCCTGCGAGAGCTCGATACCAACCTTGAAGAATGGACGAACCGTCTGCTTGCCAATTGAGGAGACAAGATGGTTGTTATGGAAGATAAGAAGATCGAGAAAAAGAAAACACGCCAGGGGTTTGGTCATGCTCTCCTTGAGCTGGGGAAGGAAAACCCGAACATTGTCGTGCTGACTGCGGACGTGAAGGGCTCGGTCAATGTCAATTACTTCGCGGATGAATTCCCGGACAGATTCCTGAATATGGGTATCGCCGAGCAGAACATGGCGAATGTTGCGGCAGGGCTGTCGCTGATCGGCAAAATACCGTTCTACGCAACTTACGGTTGCTTCGCGACTGCCCGGTGCCTCGATATGATTCGAACAACCATCTGCTACGCGAACCTGAATGTTAAGATTGCAGGCAGCCACGGCGGGCTTCTCACCGGCGAGGACGGCGCTTCGCATCAGGCTCTGGAGGAGCTCGGTTTGATGCGTGTGTTGCCGAACATGAAGGTGGCAATTCCCTGCGACTACTGGGAAGCGAAACGAGTCACGAGAGCGGCCGCGGAGATCGATGGTCCCGTATATATCCGTCTCGGACGGGCCGGCGTGCCGGTGATTACGGGCGAACACGCGGAATTCGAGTTCGGCAAAGGTGTTGTTCACAGAGAAGGGGCTGACATAGCGATCATTGCCTGCGGCGTGATGGTGTATCGCGCGCTCGTTGCGGCGGAAACGCTCGCCAATGAGGGTATCCAGGCACGGGTGATAAATCTGCACACGATCAAGCCGATCGATAGAGAACTTATCGAAGATACTGCAAGTGCTTGCGGGGCTATAGTTACTGCGGAAGAGCACCAGGTACACTGCGGCATGGGCAGCGCGGTAGCGGAAGTCGTTGCGAATACGGTGCCGGTGCCTATGGAGTATGTCGCGATGCCGGATCAGTTCGGGGAATCCGGACCCGGAGAGGCGCTGCTCGATCACTTTGGACTCACTTCGGAGAGTATTGTCTCGGCTGCACGGACTGCAATCAGACGAAAAGGGTAATATCTGTGTTGGAGTACTGTTTACGGCTGTGAAGTGCTCGTTGAAATGTGATTTATTTCACTAATTGAGCTTGCATTTGTGGCTCTTTAGCCTTATTTGATAGTCTCTGCTAACGTTGACGGACTTGAATCAAAGTCGAGATAGAGGAGTTGAAACAGAATGAGTGTTAGTCAGCTCGCGAGAGCGATAGCGGAATCGCCGACAGTTCGACTGAACGAGAAGGCCCGCCTCCTGCGCGAGGATGGGCTTCCGGTGATTCATCTCGGTGCGGGGGAGCCCAAGAGCAAGATTCCTATCGATGCAGTGATTGCGGCGTCCTCGACTATTGTGTCTGCGGATGTTCGTTACACGCCATCAGATGGCATACGTCCCCTGAAGAAGGCTATCGTGCGATACACCGAAGAGAACTACGATCTTACCGTGGCACCGGAGAACGTGCTCGTTTCGAGTGGAGCCAAGCAGGTTTTGGATGTCGTTTTGACGACTATCCTCAATCAACAGGACGAGGTTATAATCCTCGCGCCGTATTGGGTTAGCTATCCGGAAATGGTAAAGATGAAGTATGGGATTCCGATCATTGTGACTCCGGAAGATGGTCGGTACCATCCGAGAATCGAAGATATCGAGCAGAAGCTGTCATCATATACGAAGGCGATTGTAGTCAACAGTCCGAACAATCCGAGTGGGCTGGTTTACTCCGAAGAGTTTGTCCGTCAGATTGTGGAGCTCGCCGAGAAGAAGGGCATATATGTCATAATGGATGACATCTATCATAAGCTGATATTCGACGGTCACGAATTCCATTCCGCATACAAGTACTCGAAGAAGGACCTCGATGAATCTCGGATTATTGTCGTAAACGGAGTGTCCAAGGCCTATGCCATGACCGGATTCCGAATCGGCTGGGTGGTTGCCGCCCGCAAGCTTATCGAGGTTATGATAAATGTTCAGGCGCAGACAACGACGTGTGCGTCGATGGTTTCCCAGGCAGCGGCTGTAGGCGCGTTGAACGGCGTTCAGTCGGGAGTGGAAGCCCTTCGGGTCTTCCTGCAGAACAACAAAGATGTGATGATGCAGGAACTCCGGGCGTTTGATGGTGTGAAGATCACCGAGCCGGGTGGGACGTTCTACTGCTTCCCGGACTTTTCCGCATACTCGAATGATTCGAACGCGCTCTCTCGACTCCTTCTTGAGAAAGCGATGGTCGTTACAGTACCCGGAGTCGAGTTCGGCATGGAGGGTCACCTTCGGCTGTCTTACTGTGGAACGGTGAAGAGCATAAAGGAAGGCGTTGCGCGAATCAAGTGGGCGCTCGATCCAAATTCGCCGAATGAGATTTACATCGGTGACAGAAGAATGGTGAGGGATTGGAAATGAAGTACTTTCTTGATATAAAGACGCCGGCTGAGGATATCGCTCGCGCTACCAAGAGCGAGTATAAGTTGAAAAATCACGGGATCCATAATCTAAACAAGCATTACTGGAACCTCCCCACGGAAGCACTCTACGAGGAGGCGCTGTTCCGCCGAGAGGGAAGACTCTCATTCATGGGTCCGCTCTGCGTTACGACCGGCAAGCACACCGCTCGTGCGGCGAACGACAAGTTCGTCGTAAAGGGGGATGAAACCGCTGACAGAATATGGTGGGGTGAATACAACAGGCCGTTCGCGCAGGACAAGTTCAATGACCTTATTGTGCGGATTCAGGGGTATCTTCAGGACCGCGATGTCTTCGTGCAGGACTGCTACGCCGGTGCAGACCCGAACTACCGTTTGCCGATCCGTGTGATAACCGAATATGCCTGGCACAGCCTGTTTGCGCGGAATATGATGATTCTGGCGAAGACAAACGAGGAACTGCGCAACCACGTACCCGAGTTTACAGTCCTCGCGGTCCCGTCATTCAAGGGGATGCCCGAGATAGATGGTACGAATTCGGAGACCTTCATCGTACTGAATTTCGAGCAGCGAATGGCTATCATCGGCAACAGCGGTTACGGTGGCGAGATCAAGAAGTCGGTATTCACGGTGATGAACTACTTGTTGCCGAATGACGGTATTATGTCGATGCACTGTTCCGCCAATGTCGGTAAGCAGGGCGATGTGGCTTTGTTTTTTGGCCTGTCGGGGACAGGTAAGACTACGTTATCGGCCGATCCGAATCGGAAACTGATCGGCGATGATGAGCACGGTTGGAGCGAGGACGGCATATTTAATATCGAAGGCGGATGCTACGCGAAGGTTATCAATCTGTCCGCCGAGGCGGAACCGGAGATCTATGCGTGCACGCGCAAGTACGGCACCATTCTTGAGAATGTCGTGTATGATCCTGTGACCCGCTATCTCGATCTCGATGATGATCTCTATACCGAGAATACGCGTGCCGCCTATCCGCTCGAGTACATCGAAAACTCAGTTCCGGAAAAGATGGCCGGACATCCGAAGAATGTGATATTCCTGACCTGCGATGCCTCGGGTGTGCTTCCGCCAATTGCCAAACTGACGCCTGATCAGGCGATGTATCATTTCATTTCCGGGTATACTTCGAAGGTGTCGGGCACGGAAGTCGACCTCGGCAAGGAGCCGGAGATCACATTCTCAGCCTGTTTTGGTGCGCCGTTCATGGTTCACCATCCCTACAGATATGCCGACTTGCTGCGTCAGAAGATACTCCGCTACGACACGAAATGCTGGCTGGTAAACACCGGATGGTCCGGTGGGCCGTTCGGAATCGGAAAGCGCATGAGCATCCATCACACCCGCACGCTCTTGAATGCGGCTCTCGATGGGAAGCTCCTTGATGTCGAGTATCATGTAGATCCGATCTTTGGATTCGAGGTCCCCCAGAGTTGTGAGGGGGTGCCATCCAAGGTTCTCAATCCTGCCGATACCTGGCATAGCCGCGATGCCTATGACCAGAAGTACCGGCAGTTGGCCGCGCTCTACGTTGAGAACTTCAAGAAGTTCAAGTCTGGCTGCCCGCCGGAGGTCGCCGCTCAGGGACCGAAACTGCAGTAGAGCTACGGGTTTGTGTTTTAAGGCCGGGATTTTGTTTTCCCGGCCTTTTTTGTTTTCGAGAAACGAACAGCTGCGGCCCATTTTTGTTGAAAACGTACAAGATGGGAGTCATACTGTTTTTATGCGAAAGATCTACAAGATAGCGAAACCTGTAGTGGATATGCGGAGAGGACCCAAGCCGAAATCCGAGCTGGTAAGTCAGGTTCTGTTTAACGAGCTTGTTACCAGGTTGGGAGTGTCCGGAAAGTACATTCGGGTGCAAAGTGCCGACGGTTATGTGGGCTGGGTGCGAGAGGATCATGTCTCTCCATCCTCGCGCGAACGACACGCTTATTTCGTGGATATGCCTGTGGCGACGCTCTTCGATGATGACGGTGCGCTGGTCGGACGGTTGTCATTCGGAACTCGATTCACCGTGATCGATCAGAAGGAGAACTTCCTGAAGCTCGACTTTGGCGACCAGGATGCGTGGATTTCCAAGGGATGCGTTCGCAAGATGTCGAAGGACAAAGCGAAGTGGAGAACGGTGAAGCAGTATCTTGAGCTGTTCGTCGGGACGCCGTATGTATGGGGCGGCCGATCCGGCTTCGGTGTCGATTGCTCGGGACTGGTGCAGCTCGTTTTCAATACACTCGGCTACAGTTTCCCGCGTGATTCGGTCGATCAGCGGCGCAAGGGGCGCAAGGTTTCGTTTGACCATATTCGACCCGGTGATCTCGTATTCTCGCCGGGACATGTGTGCGTGTACTTCGATCGGTCACGAATAATCCATGCCTCGGCCAATGCGGGTGGAGTCTATGTCGAAACGCTCTCACCGGACTTTAACAGTCCGGATCGATCTGATATTTTCACGAACATGAATCTTGTCAAGAGAGTGATATGATCAAGCCATTGCGACTTCGTCCCGGTGCAAGAGTCGGAATCTGCGCGCCATCGAGCTGCATTGACCACCGTGATTGGTTTGCGAAGGGGATTGAAACGATTGAAGGCCTTGGGTTGGTGCCGGTCGTGCCGAAAGGTGTCTATCGGAAGAAGCGCTATCTCGCAGGGGATGATCTCCATCGAAGCGCGATTCTCAACTCGCTGTTTGGCGACAGCTCGATTGATGCTGTTTTCTTCGCGCGCGGTGGCACGGGTATGTCGCGCATTTTGGATCTTCTCGATTGGAGGCTGATTCGTTCCAACCCCAAAGTTGTGATGGGTTATTCCGATATAACGGCACTGAATCTCGCGATGTGGCAGAAACACCGAATGGTGAGCTACTCCGGACCTATGATCACGCGCGGGTGGAATACGGCGGGTGTCGGAATCCTGGAGAGCTTCACGGAGATTCTCTCCGGATCGGGCGAAACAGTTTGGAAATTCAGGCAGCAGGAATTCAAGGTGTTTTCGAGCGGCATCGCCGAGGGACGGCTCATCGGAGGCAATCTCTCAACGCTGTGCGGACTTATCGGCACGCCGTATATGCCTCGGCTGAAGGACTCGATTTTCTTTCTCGAGGATATCGACGAGACGCCGGAGAGTGTAGACCGAATGTTGAGTCACTTAAAGCTTGCCGGTATACTCGATTCTGTAAGTGCCGTGATGCTCGGCGATTTCGCTATGCGAAAGAAGAGAGATAAGAGCACTTCGGCGAATCTTGGTTTTGCATTCGATAGCTATTTCAAGAATGTAGCGATGCCGGTGGTTGGAAGGCTGCCGTTCGGTCACCTGGATGACATGATCATACTACCGGTTGGCGTCAAAGCCCGCCTGGACACAGGAACGAGAACTCTGGAGCTTTTGGAAAGGGCAGTGAAACTCAGATGAAGTTCGATTCTGAACTGCTCACAGTGAACTTGAAGGAGACGTTTCGGACATCTCGCGGAGAGGCATCTGAAAAGGTCGTGTGCGCAGTGCGGCTTGGCGATGCGCTGGGGGAGTGCTGTCCATCGCTTCACTATGGCTACTCTGCCGAGGATTGCCATTCCACAATTCAGAGCATGGATATCGAGATTCCGACGGGTCTGTTCGATCTCACGGAACAACTCGACTTGCTTGCTTCAGCATTCGGCGACCGCCGGTCTCTGCTAGCTGGGCTGGATATTGCGCTGCACGATCTTGCAGCGAGAGACGAGAACAAGCCGCTCCACGAGTATCTTGGTTTTCCGGACCCGAGCGGCAAAGAGAGCTCGTATACGATATCGATAGACAGTCCGGACACGATGCAACAGCGCCTCGAAGCCGCTAAGGACTTTCGCATTCTCAAGCTCAAGCTTGGAAGCGAGTACGATGAGGAGAACCTGAAGATTGTAGCACGACAGCCGGGCCGGATTGTGCGAGTGGACGGCAACGGGGCATTCGCGATGGACAACATCGAGTGGTTGATTCGTGCGGCATTCGACTACAAGCTCGAACTCATTGAGGAACCGCTGGACGGGCCGTCGCTGACCGATCTCAAGGAACTGAAGCGTGAGCTGAACTGTCCGCTGGTCCTCGACGAGAGCATCCGGTGCACAGATGATATCGAGCGATTCGGAGACAGTATTTCGGGCATAAACATCAAGCTGCAGAAGGTCGGGGGAATCCGAAATGCGATGCGTATGATCGAGGTTGCGAAATCGATGGAGATGAAGCTGATGATCGGTTGTATGCTGGAAACGTCAGTGGGCGTTGCAGCGTCTGCGAATCTTTGCGGAGTGATGGATTACATCGATCTCGACAGCAGTTACCTCCTGAGAGACGATCCGTTCAATGGTATGCGTTTGAAAGATGGCAAGCTCGTAATGCCTGACCGGGCCGGGCATGGCGCTATTCCTAAATGACTGGAGAGCTGAAGAGCGTATGACACATTCGCGACGATATCTCGGTTTAGTACTTGCTACAGTTGTATCTCTGTTTCCGCTGCTCGCAGCGATGACAGCGGCAGCTCAAGAGCCGTCGATCAAGGTGCAGCATCCGCGAAAGAACTCGACACTACCGTATGTGGATTCAACGTTCATCCACGGGATGGTGACTCCGGGGTCGGATCTCAAGATCAATGATGTGGAAATAGACGTCCATGAGGATGGTGGGTTTCTTGCATATCTGGATGTCAGCCCCGGCGATTATGTGTTTGAGCTGGTTGCGGAGAAGGGCGGCAAGACCAAGACGCTCGAGTGGCCGGTACGAATCAGAGAGCGAGATCGTCAGGTCCCGTTTGATTCGCTCGCCATTCTGACCGAGTTTGCCGTGCCGGATGTCTATCAGCAGTTGATACCGGGTGACCTGTTCGAGGTTGTCTTCAGAGGCACGCCGAACTCCCGGGCGTCGTTTCGAATCGAAGGCGTAACCGAACCGACTCCGATGATCGAGGATTCGATCAGCCTTGGTGGTAGCTGGGGAGATCAGGTGTTTGGCGGAGGCACGAGGAAGGAACTCGACATCGTCCGCGGAATCTACACTGGCAGCACTTATCTTCCCCGGGTTGATACATCCGGAGTCGACAGCGCGCTGATCATCTTGACGCTGATGACTCCTATCGATAGAATCGCGGACCAATTCGTATCGCGAAAAGCATTCCAGACAGTTATAAACGACACAGCTTTCTGGGTCGTGGAAGATACGCTCAAGGCTACGGTTTCGATTTACGAGTTCTATACACCTCGGGTCGTTGAGATGATAGACTCAGTACAGACTATTCGAACGGGTCCTCGTAAGGGGTATCTGAGCATTTTCCAGCCCAGGGGGGTCAGATTCGTCTGCGACGGGAAATACGATGACTATCTGCGCTTGCGGGTCGCTCCCGGTCAAACAGCCTGGGTGCCGGATACGTCGGTTGTTTTCCTGCCGCCCGGAACTCCGTTACCGCACAGCGAGGTGAAGACCATACGGAGTATCGAGACCGACAGCCTGAAACGAGTCGAGATATTTCTCGACGAGAAGCTGCCGTTTCGAGTCGAGCACAATCCCCGCGATCATACGTTCGTCATATCCGTCTACCAGGCGACATCCGACACCGACTGGATCAAGTACATCGGCAACCGCGAGTTCATCGAACGGATAAGCTGGCGCCAGGCCAGGGATGGTATCTACGAGGTCACAGTCGAGTATAGCGAGAGCGATACCTGGGGGTGGAATGGCTACTATCGCGACAATGTTCTCACCATCGACATCCGCCCCGCGCCGGAGAAATTTCATTCGTACCGGAACCTGCGCGTGCTGATCGATCCGGGTCATTCGGCGGATCCCGGGGCAATCGGCCCGACCGGGTTGACCGAGGCCGAGGCTAATCTCGGTATTGCCGACAAGCTTGCCGCGTTGTTGCGCCACAAGGGCGCGACGGTGTTCATGACACGGATCGACGACTCGGATGTCGAACTGTATGACAGGCCGAGGATGGCGGTTGAGAAGGGCTGTGATGTCTTCATATCGGTGCACAACAATTCGGTACCTGTCAGCGTCAATCCATACTTCTATAATGGCGTGTCGACCTACTATTACAATCCGCACAGCAAAGCACTCGCCGACTACATCCAGCGAAAACTCCTCGGAGAGCTCGATCTACCTGATCATGGTTTGTACTATGCCAATTTCGCCGTGACACGACCGACACAGTATCTCGCGGTGCTGGTCGAGTGTGCGTTCATGATTTTGCCAGAGCATGAAGCGCGTTTGAGACGAGACGACTTCCAAATGAAGTGCGCAAAGGCGATCGCGGGAGGGCTCGACGAGTATCTGAATTCACTCGAAGACTAATCCCTCACGATTTCAATGCACCCGCCACGATTCCCGAGACGATCCGCTTCTGAAATATCAAGAACACGAGAATGACCGGAATCGCGGATATCGTCGAGGCCGCGAATAGCTGAGGCCAGTTGATCTGCTGATATCCCTGCAACATGGCGAGCATGACCGGCAATGTTCTCATGCTGTCGGATGATGTCAGGATGAATGGCATAAGGAATGCGTTCCAGTTCGTCATGAATATTTGCACGGCCAGGACCGCAAGCACCGGTTTGCACATAGGCGCTACAATCGAGAAAAGAATCCTGAATTCTCCTGCGCCGTCAATGCGGGCGGCTTCCTCGAGATCGACGGGCAGTTCGTGAATGTACTGAGCGAGAAGTAGAATACCGAGCGGATTGACCAGGAATGGCACGATGAGAGCCGCGTATGTGTCGTACCACCCGAGACCGTTGATCAGAAGGAACAGCGGTATTATAATTATGTGCACAGGTATCATCAGCACTCCGGCTACGGTAATGAAGAGCAGTTTCTTTCCAGGGAAACGATAGCGTGCGAATGCATAGCCGACCATAAGACAAAAGACGGCATTGCCGACCGTGACAGATATTCCGACAATCGCAGAGTTCAGAATCGATCGCTCGAAGTGCTCGACTGACAGGATAGATTTGAAATTCTCGAGTGTGATTGAATAGCCGGAGAGATTCTCGATCAGCGAACTTGAGACATAATCCTCTGCGAATGCGCCGAGGAGCATCCACCAGAGCGGCAGAAGCATCCCGATTAGAATGACGACCATGAGTATCCATAGCAGTACATTTCGCATACGCGGCATCATTCTGCAGTACTCCTTCCCGCTCTGAACAGCCGCATCTGTATGAGTGCAAGAGCCATGATGATTATGAACAGGACATACGCGGCAGCCGAAGCGTAGCCCATATCGAATTTGTGCAAACCTCGG
This sequence comes from uncultured Ignavibacteria bacterium, assembly GCA_964415885.1. Classification (GTDB taxonomy): domain Bacteria; phylum Zixibacteria; class MSB-5A5; order JAABVY01; family JAHJOQ01; genus CAYQCE01. Next base: position 73,451 of record CAYQCE010000003.1, on the reverse strand, counting down.
TCATAGACGAAGTACACGACGGTCAGCGTTGAGTTGAGCGGACCACCCTTGGTCATCACGAAGATCTCGACAAACACCTGGAAGGATTTGATTGTGTTGATCAGGATGACATAGAGCGCGATTGGCCGGAGTTGGGGCAGCGTTATGCGCCAGAATTTGCTCCATGCCGTTGCGCCATCGAGATTCGCGGCCTCATACTGCTCGTCGGGAATCGACTTCAGACCCGCGAGAAAGAGCAGCATGTAGTACCCTGATGCTATCCAGATATCCATGGCCATGATCGCCGGCAGTGCCGTCTTCTGTGATAGCAAAAATCCTCTGTCGGGTGTTGGAATTCCGGCAAGATCGCACAGCATTGTCAGATAACCGCCCTTGGAATAGAGATTCGTGAAGATCAGCGCCATGACAACGAGCGACGTTATTGATGGGATGAAGTACGCGGATCTGAACACCTGCGCGCCGCGAATCCTGCGATTCACGAGAAGCGCGAGACAGAGCGCGATGATGGTAGTGAATGGTATCGTACCGATCACGAATATCGCTGTGTTCTCCAGCGATTCGAGAAACGCTGTATCTCCGAATAGGCGCACATAGTTTTCGAACCCAACAAACTCGCTCGATGCGGACAGCAACTCGTAGTCGGTGAAACTGAGATAGAGCGAGTACAAAAGAGGGTATGCCCAGAAGAGCACGAGCGTTAGAAGCCACGGGAGCAGAAAGATGAACGTGACGCGTCTTCTGCTCTTTACGAGATTCATGTCAGTCTGCGAGGATATCGTTAATTGCTTTTGTTGCCTGAAGCATAGCCTCGGCCGGTTTGACCTGGTGGTAGATTGCCATCTCCACCGCCTGCTCGAGCGTCTCCTCGATGTGCACCCACTTAGGATGGGCTGGGGAGGTGCGTGCGGTCTCTATCTGCTCAAGGAACGTTAGAGAATTAAGGTCCGCATTCGCTCTTATCATTTCTGCAGCTTCGAAATTCGCGGGTGTCGGAGAGCCGACTGCGCTGCAGAATCTGAAATTGGGGTTCTGTGATGACAAGTACGCGGCGAATTCCAACGCTTCGGCCTTGTACCTGGATCGGGAACTCACCGCTAGATATTCTCCACCGAAGAACGACACCGAGGTGTCCTCGGAATGAGGCGGTGGAATTAGTGAAGTAACGGGCTCAAATTCCGGCGGCTCGGAGGCTATCCGTCTCAACAGCCAGTCGCCCGAGATTATAAAGCCGAGTTCACCGAGCAGAAATCTCTCATCGAGTGCACGTTGAGTCTCCATCAAGCCGACATCCGACAACTCGACATAGTACTTGAGGGCATCAATGGCCTCGACCCGATCAAGTACACACTCGGAACCGTCGTCGGAGAGTATCCTGCCGCCGTTGGACCAGAGGAACGGTAGGAATTTCTTGTACAGACGATGACGCTCAGCAGAATTAGATCCGAAACCGTAGCAGGGAGGCCCCAGCCCGGTAATTTGACCGGAATAGGAAAGCAGTTCTCTCCAGTTCTGCGGGGGTGTGTCTGTCTCGATACCGGCTTTACGCATCAAATCCGGATTGCTGAAGAGCACTCGCGTGCCAAGTAGCCATGGTATGGCATAGACCCCGCCGTCGTATTGCGCCGGTTCCCACATGAGGAGTTCATCGCCGTGCTCGGCTCGAAACTCGCTTACATCCATAAGTACGCCCTTCTCCGCAAACTCGATGATCCAGTCGGAACCGAGCTCGACGACATCCGGCGCCTCGTTCGTGCTGAACGCGACGACTATCTTTTCATGCCCGTCGGACCACGTTAGGTTGACGAGTTCGATCTCGATATCCGGGTGCAATTCCTCGTACTCCGCTATCAGCTCCTCGATTGTCGGTTTGACATCCGGCGATGTCCAAAACTGCCAGAAGGTCAGGCGGGTCTTGTCACTTTTGGGCTCTCCACCACAAGAGACGAGGAGTAGAATCGTTAACACTATCGCCGCAACTTTCTTCATGGCTCTAAAGAGAAGCGCTAAACGCTTCCCAGTCAATAAAAATCTGTTTTTGTTGACTGGAAATCCATGAGCGGTATTGATGTATGTTGAACGAGAGGTTGTGTATGAGGATACTCCGCGTATCGGCAGGGTATGCCCTTGCCTTTCTATCACTGGTAGTCATCTCAGCAGGCGGTTTGGATGCTGCCGAATTGTCGGTGTCCGCATTCGACACTCCGAATGACGGCGGCGCGAGTATAACCGTTTCGTGGCAGATGGGCGGCGCTTTCGATCCAGACCGTGAGCTGATAATCCAGCGAAAGAGCGCTTCGGACGCCGCATGGCGGACGGTGGCTGCCGCCGAACCGGGAGCAGGTTACTACATCGATTTGGACGTGACTGACGAGACCGATTACGAGTTCCGCGTTATGCTCCCTCAGAATGGCGACACGATTCTCGCCACGACCGGGATCGTTCAGAGCACCGTGCAAATCTACAATACTCGACTCACTCCATCGTTTGTTGGTGTTCTCATTTGCATCTTTGCGCTGCTCATTGTAATGGCGGTCTACGCAAAGGGCCGAGAGTTTTACATCCGTCCGATTCGCGGACTCGAGGCGGTCGATGAGGCCGTAGGCCGTGCGACTGAGATGGGACGGTCGGTTCTATTTACTCCGGGATGGGGTGGCGATATCCAGCGGCCAACCACAATTGCGGCGCTGAACATTCTCCAGCATGTCGCCTCGAAAACCGCTGAGTATTGTTGCGACCTCTATTTCCCGACGCACGATCCGGTGATAATGACCGCCGCCGAGGAAGTAATACGCGAGGCATATATAGAGCAGGGGACCGCGGATGCATATAACGCGGACAATGTCTTCTATACGACCTCCAGCCAGCTCGGATATGCTGCGGCTGTAGACGGTGTAATCACACGGTACGAACCGGCCGCGATTTTCCTTCTCGGGACATTCGAGGGCGAGGCGCTGATTCTCGCTGAGACTGGCAATTCGACAGGTGCGATGCAGGTGGCGGGCACGGATTCAACGATACAGCTCTCGTTCTTTATGGTTGCGTGCGACTACACGCTGATAGGTGAGGAGCTCTTTGCCGCCTCGGGGTATCTGACGCACGATCACAGGATTTTATCGTCGGTGAAAATGCAGGACTATCTGAAACTGCTGATCATAGCCACACTCGTGGTCGGTGCGGTGCTCGCTACTTTCGGATCGACCGGTTTCTCGGAATGGATCGGGATGTCGTAGGAGAGTCTGCTATTGCTTAAGAAGCGAGTACCAGTAGCGATAGGATTCGTATTTGGCCTGTTCGGGCTGATCCAGTACTACTCTCCGCATCCTGCGGTGGTGTCGACCTATGCCGAGCTTCTCGATTGGGTTCAAGTGATCTTTGCGTTCACCCTCGTCGTCGGAGTAATCTCGATATTCCGTATCAACCTTAAGAAAATCGGTCGCAGGGAGCAGTACTGGGGATACAGTATTGTCACTATTGTTGCGCTCATAGTCATGGCTATGGCCGGTTTCACCGGGGGAACCGATACCGGCACGCTCTTTGTCTGGATCTTCAACAATGTCCAGGTCCCGATGCAATCGACGGTCTTCGCCCTGCTTGCATTCTTCGTGGCTTCGGCGGCATACCGCGGGTTTCGATTGCGGAACCGGGAGGCGTCGATTCTTCTGATAGCTGCTCTCGTTATCATGCTCGGGCGCATCCCGGTTGGAGGTATGATAAGTGAGTACATTCCGAGGAGCGCTGACTGGATTTTGACTGTGCCTTCGATGTCCGCCAAGCGAGCGGTGCTGATAGGTATCGGACTTGGATCGATCACGACAGCGCTTCGTGTCATACTCGGGATCGAGCGCAGCTATCTGGGAAGAAACTGATATGGATGTCACGCGGCTCGACAAACGATGGATCTACCTGCTGCTGCTGCTCGCAGTTGGAATTCCTCTGCTCGTGCGAGTCGAGTTGCCGGTCAGGCTGACATCGGAAACCGAGAAGGTATTCAAGGCTATCGAGTCTATAGACTCGACAGGATTCGTCATGCTCTCGTTCGACATTGAGGCATCATCGCTCCCCGAAGTTCGCCCCATCTCAGAGGCGCTTCTACGCCATCTTTTCGAACGGAATCAGAAGGTCATAGGACTGGCGCTTTTCCCGGAGGGTACTGCGATTGGTTACGATCTGATGCGATCTATGGCCGAGGAATACAACAAGGTGTACGGCGAGGATTACCTCTACCTCGGATTTCGGCCGCAGTATGTTTCCGCTATTCTGCAGATGGGCGAGGATATCCGGAGCGTATATCCGCTCGACTACCTGAATGCCGACTGGACTCTGACCGGCCCGTTCTCCATGGTACAGAACTACGATAACATTGAACTCGTCATATCTGTTGCCGATGGCTCCCTTCCGACCTACTGGGTCGAGTACGCGGGAGCGCGCCACGGGCAGAAGGTGGCTACCGGCCTTACTGCCGTGATGGCAACCTCTTACTATCCATACACCGAATCAGGTCAGCTTGTGGGCCTTATAGGCGGTCTGAAAGGCGCAGCAGAGTACGAGCAGCTTCTCGGGTATGTCGGCGGAGGCCAGCGGGGAATGCTTGCGCAATCCTCTGGGCATCTATTAATAATAGTGCTGGTCCTGATCGTGAATATAGTGGCGCTCAGGAGGAGAGAGTGATGGAACTTGGTACCCTTGTGGCGCTGATTCTGACACTGGCGATATTTTCGTTCCTGTACAAGGAAAATCCCTTCTATAGATTCGCCGAGTATCTTCTCGTTGGAGTTTCAGTCGGCTACTACCTCGTGATTATCTGCAGAAACACGCTCTACCCGATGGTGATCGATCGGATATTCGTCAGGGGTGAACTCCTTGCGATCATCCCCGCAATCCTGGGACTGCTGATGTTTGTTCGACTCAACAAGAGATGGGCTTATCTCTCACGGTTACCGCTTGCTCTCATGATCGGGTTCGGTGCGGGGATTTCTATTCCGGCGATGCTGCAGGCGCGAATAATGAAACAGATGTCTGCGTCAATGCTGCCGCTGACATCAGTCAACGGGATAGTAGTCCTTGCAGGCGTAATCTCGACGACGCTCTACTTCTATTTCTCGAAGAAGCAGGAGGGGTTTTACGGCAATATCACGCGACTCGGTACGTATTTCCTTATGGTTTTCTTCGGGGCGACATTCGGTTATACTGTGATGTCGCGAGTGTCGTTGCTCATTGGGCGCCTCGAGTTCATTCTCCGAGATGCTACCGGGATAGTGTCCTGATGATCTGCTCGAAGTGCAAAGAACCAATGGAAGAGCGTAAACGGGTGTATCATGGTCAGCGCAAATGGGTTTGCCCGAATTGCAGGAATATCGTTTTTCAAAAGATCAAAAAGAATCGCTCCGGCCGGGTCGATAATGAGAATAGAGGCCGATAAACTATGGCAGAACTCGACAAAATACGAATAGGTACGTCAGGATACTCATTTCTGGACTGGGTGGGACCATTCTATCCTCCTGGTATTCAGAAAGGTAAGATGCTCGACCACTATATCCAGTTTTTCGACACGGTTGAGGTAAATGCCTCATACTATCATGCCCCACACCCAAAAGTGTGGGAGAATATGCTGAGTAAGACGGACGAGAATTTCGATTTCATGGTCAAAATGCACAAGAGCGTCACGCATGATCGGCATGACATCGTTGTCGAAATCGATAAATTCAAAAGGAGTGTCCAGCCGCTGAACGATGCGTACCGGCTGAAAGGCCTCCTGTTGCAATTTCCCTATTCATTCAGGTGGTCGCGAAAGAACCAGTCGTACGTCCAATCCGTTGCCTACCTTATGAACGAATTCCAGCTCTATATCGAGTTCCGACACCGTTCCTGGATCAGAGACAATTTCATCGAGCTGCTGAAGGATATGAAGGTGGCGCTCTGCTCTGTTGATGGCCCACTGATGCAAAGTCTCCCTCGACATGAGCTACATGACATCTCGAACCGGATTTATCTGCGTCTGCACGGACGCAATAAGGAGCAGTGGTGGAACGGGGGTGCTCTTCGGTACGATTATTTGTACAACGAATCCGAACTAAAAGACTGGATTCACAAAATCAAGCGCAGCAAAGCCGATGTGCGCGAGATATATATCTTCTTCAATAACTGTCATGCGGGCCAGGCGGTCAGGAATGCCGAAATGATGAAACAACTGGTTCGCGATGAGATTGCGCTGGAGGCGGAGAAGGATGACGAGTAGCAAGCGGCTTATTGTTGTATCGACACTCTGCGTATTGCTGTTGATAGGGTACTACAGATTCGGATATCCGCTCCGAAACACAATTGAAGCGTCTCTACTCGTGAATGGCGCCCTTAACACAGCTTCTGTAATACCCCACGATGTGTTCTTTCCCACGGAACGTAAACTCTCCGGCAGACCGTACCTGAATTGCCGCGCTGCCATAGTGATCGATAATGAGACACGCGAGGTTCTCTATTCCAAGCGAGCCGATACACCGCGCCCTGTGGCCTCCATAACCAAACTCCTGAGCGCCCTCGTCCTCTGTGATCTCGATTTCGACTGGACGAAGGTAATTCAGGTGACGAGAGAGGATGCTCGCAATTCCTCTCGATCTCGCCTGAAAGTGGGGGAGAAGCTCTATGCGAGCGATCTGTTTTACATCGCTCTCATCTGTTCGGACAACCGGGCCATGCGCGCGGTAGTGCGGGAGAGTGGCCTCGCTCACGATGAGTTCATCCGGAGAATGAATGTGAAGGCGAGAGACCTTGGGATGTATGATTCTGAGTTCTATGAGGTTACGGGCCTCGATGAACGTAATGTATCAACTGCTGAAGACTGCGCGCGATTGCTTCATGCCGCGCTTGAAGAGGATCTGATCGCTGATGCCCTGACAACCTATCGCTACAAGTACCGTTCGCTCAATCACAAGCGGCAACGGAACATCGTGAATTCGAATCGCTTGCTCCTCTCCAAATGGAAGGTCGCCGGCGGGAAGACCGGGTATATCGTCGAATCGGGCTATTGTCTCGCTACTCGCATGTCCGACGACGACGGACACGATCTATCCGTAGTGATTCTCGGTGCGCCGTTTAACGGCACCCGTTTCGCTGTCGCGAGGAAGATCAGCAACTGGGCGTTTCGAAATCTGTCCCGACTTGACAATGTAGAGAAGAACAAACCTGTTGCCTCAAAATAGATGGTGCGGAGCATGAGTGAAAAGGAAATCCAATTCTCGATCGATGCCGTTGGGACGATAGTCCACAACGACATCCCCAAAATCCTCACACACCTGGGTGGTTTGAAGAAGGAGATCGAAGCGATCGACAATCTCGGGCGCAGGCAGAGTCTCGAGCTGAAAGAGATCAAATCCGCCGTGAACGACCTCGATGCCAAGCTCGAAATGGTGCTCGGTAAGCTCGATTTGCTCGAGAAGCGGGTCGCCACGATGCCCGATTACGGTTAGGCAGCCTGTACGCCTTGATCGCTGTAAGATACTCTCGACTAAGGACTAAAAAGATATTGACATCAACCGAAGAATAGATTAAATAGTCAACCGCTTTGGCGCCCTAGCTCAGTTGGTAGAGCAACGGACTGAAAATCCGTGTGTCCCCAGTTCGATTCTGGGGGGCGCCACTTTTGATTTCTCCAACATCCCAAATCATCGAGAATCAGACATATCTTAATGGCCATCGCCTGCATACGATTATCTCGCAAGCCACGCTCATTCAGATGGATGTGACTATGGACCCTGTTGGCACAAAAAAATAGCCACCGAGCAGATTCGAACTGCTGACCTGACGATTACGAATCGTCTGCTCTACCAACTGAGCTACGGTGGCTTGGATATCCAATTCGGCGGTACAATTTACACGATGTTTTGTTATGCGCAACTTAAATCTTCGCTGTTTCCGAGACAGGGCGCTTGTTGAATAAATGACCCCTGGGCGGACGGCAGGTGCCTTGAGACTGTCTCATAAGTACGTTTGTTGGTTCGGTCAGTTTCTATCCCGCGTCAGCGGGATGTGAACTGACCGTTCGTAAGCCGCAGATGCAGATGATCGTGATCGAACGATCGGCAGATCAGAATCCCGCGCATCGCGGAATCAGGATCTGCCGTAACCGTTTTGGTGCTTTATAAGACAGCCTCTGAGCATCCGCCATACACCATTGCGAGCGAGCGCAGCAAACGCGGAACTGATCCGGATACTTGGGTTTTTCAACAGGCCCACGAAAGAGGGGAGTGAATCACTCCCCTCTGTGCATTTTGGTTTTCCTCTGATGATTTAGCCGAGATTGGTGCTATTTCATCAGCTTGAACTGCTTGACTATCGCGTTCAGGCCCTCCGTCTGCCTGCTGAGCTGTTCACCCGCAGCAGCGGTCTGTTCAGCCCCGGTCGCGGTCTGCTTGGTTATCTCAGAGATATTTTCGACTGCTTTCGCGATCTGAGATGACGCCGCCGACTGCTCCTCGGTGGCTGTGGCTATCTGCTGGATCATATCAACGACCGACTGAGCCTGTGTCACTATTTCGTTCAGGCTGTGACCGGCCTTGTCAGCAAGTTCTCGACCCTGCGATACCTTTTCGACGCCGGATTCCATCGACTGCACCGCAGTCTGAGTGACGTCCTGTATGGTCTTGATCATGCCTGTGATCTCACCGGTCGCTTTTCCGGTGCGCTCGGCGAGCTTCCTAACCTCGTCGGCGACGACCGCGAACCCTCGACCCTGCTCACCCGCTCTTGCGGCTTCGATTGCAGCGTTGAGAGCCAGCAAATTGGTCTGATCGGCTATGTCATCGATGACGGTGATGATCTCGCCAATCTGGTCTGCGGACTGGGCCAGCTCCTGAATTGACCTTGCGGATTCCTGAACCACTTCGGCGATCTCTGACATGCCATGATTGGTCTCGCTGACGACCTGGCCGCCATCAGAGGCGGTGCTGGAAGCGCCCTGAGAGGCCTCCGCTGCGGAATGCGCATTCCTGGCGGACTCGCCGATGGTAGAGGTCATTTCCTCGATACCAACCGAGACCTCATTTATGCGCTCGGACTGGTCGCGTGCACCGCGCGAGAGCTCCTCGGAAGTCGAGGCGATTTCGGTGGCTGCTGACGCGAGTTCCGATGCGTTATCGGAAAGCTGTGCAATGATCTGGGCGAGATTAGCTCGCATCTTCCTGGTGGAATTGCCCAGGATGTCATGCTCTGATTTTGGCTCGATTTCGACTGTCAGATCGTTGTTGGCGATGCTCTCCGCCGCTGATGACATCTCCTGCAGGTATGCCATCATGCTACGGAACGAGTCGGCAAGTTTGCCGATCTCATCCTTGCTGTTAATGTCTATATCTTGGCGAACATCTCCAACTGATACGGCATCAGCAACACTGACGAGCCTGGTGACCGGCCTTGTAATGGAGCGTGAGATTAGAAATGCAATCACGAGCGATGCGATCAGGAACAGCACACCGAACATCATTCCGGCGTTTCTTATGCTCGCCACTGGAGCGGTGAACTCTTCGAGGTAGCTGCCCGCCGCAATAATCCAATCCCACTTTTCGAAATAGGTATACGCAACAATTTTGTCGCGCGCTTTGGTCTCTCCCAGTTCCCTGTTGATCCATGGGTAGGTGATCCAGCCGACCTCTCCTTCGGCAAGCCGGGTGCCCTTCAGGGTGATTTCCTTTATGAAATCGTGCTGGCTGATATCGGCGCCCTCTTGGGCCGGGTGAACCCGAAGGACTCCCTCTGAATCGATGGCGTAGAGATAGCCGGTCTCACCAACGGTCTGAGAGAGAATGCTCTCTTTCAGGACATCGGACTGCTCCTGATGAGCCACGGCAAGAACGCCGACTATAGTGGAATTGGCATCTCTGATTGGTTCATAGGCAGTGACATAGTATCTGTCGACAACCCACGCGCGACCGAAGAAGCTCTCTCCACCGTTTACCACTCTGTTGAAGACCTCATCGGACGCATAGCTTCCGAGTGCCCGTTCTCCACGATCGTTCTCCACGTTGGTGGCGATTCGTTTCGCTCCGCCGCCGTCTTTGAGGAATATCGAGCAAACTGACCCAGTAAGCTCGGTCACTTTGTCGACGAATTGATCGTTGCGGTTCATCGTGACACGAGAGTCATCCGGATCGGCAATGAGCTCGCCGTTCTCGGTAACCACTCTGCCCTTTGAGTAATCCTGAAAGAGCTGGCGTGCGACCACGAGGTCGGTTCTGACCTTGTTCTGTACGTCTTCCGCTGCGATCCTGCACTGTCTCTCAGCCATCTTTGCCAGATGCGCGAGGTCCTGGCGGGCCACATTCTCCAGGTATTCTGAAGACTTGGAAACGCTGACAATCGTTAACCCCGAAATTGACGTTACCAGGATAACGAAGACCATCAGCATGATCTTGTGCGACAGTCGCAGTTTAATTCGGGACTTCATAGACTGCTCTCCTTATGAAACCAGCCTGCGAGGGTTTCTTCGAAGTGTCCGCGCTGATTCTTGGGGGTGGGGACACAGAACTTGCTAATCGAGCTTTTCGCAAGCCTCTTGTTTGGGGTTTTCCAGGACTGGTGAGATATAGACCTTCTTCCGTCCTCCTTCTGTTTCTCCCTCTGGTTCATTTTCCAACTATCTTTCAATAATAATCGGCAGATTGCAAAAAATCCTAAGTCCGTGAAGGGCATGTGGATGCGCCTGTCCATGTTTCTTGTTGGTGCGGTTTTCAGGATCATATCTTATGGGAGACGACAGCATTTGTCTGAGGATAGCATCTGGTTGGAGAAAAATAAAAAGAGGGTGTCTCTGGTAGGGTAGAGGGGGCTAGGAAACTACCCAGGGACAGCAGAGGAACACCCTCAAATTCGCTACGAGTAATTAATGTTCAAGTCACAAACTGTCAAGAGTTTTTTCCGTGACGGTTGTATTATCGGAACTCCGAGACAGGACTTTAGCATGGCCTTACTCTTTATCTTTCAGGTAGTTTTATGGGAATCGACACTCGATTCTGCATCGGATCATCAGTCTGCAATGTCACCGAATACCAGGGGTTTTTGACCTCGTTGTAATCCTCGAGAATTTTGATCATCAGGTCCGCTGATTGGCCCGGCCCAATCTTGTCGCGGGAGAGTTTAGTCTCGATATATGGCTCGGACGATGAGACTATCGTTAGACCGATCGATTCGTCGGACTCGTTCGCCAGTTTCACCCGGTATGTGCCGCCGACAACTCTATCCGCTTCAACAACTTGCGGCTGGATGTCCAGTAGCGGGTGCTTTGCGTTGATCTGAGCAGAAAATGCGATCTCCGAGTACGGATCCCTGGGATCGTTCGACAGGACCGATACCTTCTTCACGACCTTGCCCTTGAATCGCTCGGAATCAAAGAAGACATCCAGCTCTGCCAGATCGTTCGGGCCGAGGTCGGTCTTTGACAGCGGAGCGCTCGTGCAGCCGCAGGTCGGCTTAACACGGATAATGCGAAGAGTGTCCGTGCCGTCGTTCTTGATCCCGAATGTGTGCATGACTGTCGTACCGGCCGGCATGAAGCCAAAATCGAATGTGTGCTCGGAGAATCCGATTGTTGCATCCAGCGGCTTTTCGAGTTCCTGGGCTGCTGCCTGTGCTGACACGAGCAGGGCGAGGAAGATCGTTGCGAGAACTGTTTTGAGCATCTGTTTCCTCCTGGCTATTGAGAGATGAGACTATTCGATTTCCTCTACAACTTCAGCTTCGGTAAGAAGCCCGTTGTCCTTCATCCACTCATCATTATACATTTTGGAGAGATATCGTATCCCGCTGTCGGCGAAAATAGCGACAACGACATCATCGGCGCTGAACTTACCGCCATAATGCTGAATGGCGTGGAGCACCGCTCCGGATGATCCTCCGGTGGAAATTCCCTCTCTGCGGCAGAGTTCGCGCGCCGCAAGAAACGCATCCCGATCAGAGACAGGCACGACTTCGTCGATGAACTGCCTGTGAAATGCCTTCGTGATTACATCCGTACCGATTCCCTCCATCTTATATGGGCGTGGTTTTGGTATGGGCATGTCGTTCTTGTACGCGTGGAATAGCGATCCAATCGGATCAATGCCTATCACCTTAATTTCGCTCTTCTTCTCTTTGAGGAATCGTGCGACTCCAGATATCGTACCGCCCGTGCCTATGCCGCAGAAGAAGTGCGTTATCCTGCCGTCCGTCTGTTCCCATATTTCGGGGCCGGTCGTATGGTAGTGCCCTTCAACATTGACCTGGCTGTGATACTGATCGAGATAGAAGTATCCCGGCTTTTCGCCGAGCTTTCGAGCCTGCATATAATAGCTGGATGGATCATCGTGCGGTACGTCGGAGGGTGTTATTATGATATCCGCACCAAACGACTTGATCAGATCTTTCTTTTCCTTGCTTGTTTTTTCAGGCGTAGTGAACACCGACCGGTATCCCTTCGCTGCGGCTACCATTGCCGCACCGGCGCCGGTATTGCCCGACGTGTTGTCCACGACAACGTCACTTTGATCGATATCACCGTGCTTCTCGGCATGTTCGATGATATAAAGTGCCATGCGGTCCTTGATTGAGCCGGATGGATTGAGAAATTCGAGCTTCGCAAGGACCGTTGCGGGGATATGTGCTACTGTCGCATTGATCTTGACCAGCGGGGTTTTGCCAATTAGGTCACATATGTTCTCAGCGAAATTCACGAGTTGTCCTTTCTGGATTCATCTTCGAAGGGTTCAACATGAATCATGGCATCCTGCAGGTTTTTCGCATGGTTCAGCAGGTGACGCTTGAGGTCTGACGCTATGTCATGCCCCTCGGTGACCGAAAGATCGCCTCTGACCATGATCTTGAGATCGGCGATGTACTTCGTGCCGACAGATCTGACTTTTATGTCCCTGACTTGTTGTACTCTGGAGTGTGTGGCGGCGGTTTCATAAATTTTGTTTAATGTCTCCTTGTCCGGCGCACCACTCATAAGTGAGTGAATGTTATCGCTTATAAGCCTGAATGCGTTCCAGAGAATCAGTATACCGATCAGGAATCCCGCTATCGGGTCGAGAATCGGATAGCCGAGCTGTGCGACCACAATGCCAATGAGGGCACCGAGCGACGTGAAAACGTCCGTGCGGTGATCATATGCATTCGCTATAACGGCCGGAGAATTCTCTCTTCTGCCCACACGTATTGTCCACTGGTACAGTATTTCCTTGACAACGATCGTGAGCGCGGCGACGATCGTGGCGATTCTGCCGGGAGTCTCGTATTGATCGTAGATTATGACGTAGATCGCATTCGCTCCGATATATACTCCGGTTATCACGAGCAGCACCGCTACGAAGATAGCCGAGATCGTATTGGCATGCCCGTGACCGTACGGATGATCCTCATCCGGTGGCCTGTTTGCGATCCTGATTCCCACCCAGACGGCGGTGTTTGCGACAATATCGAGCAGAGAATTCAGAGCGTCAGCAAGAAGCGCGCTGCTTCGTCCGATGATTCCGCCAGTGATCTTCAGTCCGAACAGGATCACATTGATCAGGAAAGAAACGGCGGTCGTACCTTTTTCTGTGCCAAGATTCCTGGGCATGACTCCGAATCGATTGCTGTGCGGTCTGTGTCAGTACCGCCTGAATTGACTCAAGAGACTAAGGTATCTTATTCAATCTGACAAGCAAGCTAAAATAGGCGATTCGGGGAGCCAATATGTCGACGTCCAACATAACAGAAGGGCTGTCGGTTGTAACCGACAGCCCTGCGATCAACCGGAATTCTGCGAAGTCCTACTGATAGTCTATGGCCTCAGCCTCGAAATAAGCCTCGAGCTGATCCATGATCTGCCTGGCCTGGGAACGCATTTTCTTGACTTGGGAGTTGCCGCTCTTCGAGGTCAATGCCATGAACCTGTCGTATGCCTGATAAGCGGAAACGTAATCCTCGGCGGTTTGCATGGCCTGATATGCCACTGCAAGATTATACCAGGCCTTCCAGTAGTTCTTGTCTACCTTCGTGGCCTTGTCAAAAGCGCTTGCCGCTTTCGACCAATCTTCCTGTTCGAGATAGAGCGAACCGAGCTGGAAGTAAGCGAAGTCGTAGTTGGGATCGACTGTTGACGCCTTGCGATAGGCGGCGGCAGCCTCTTCAGTATCTCCGAGAGCCTGCTGCGCCTCTCCCAGGTTCACGAGTGCCTTGGCATCGTTGGGATTGACTGCGAGATAGGCGTTGTAACGTTCAACCGACTTAGCCCAGTTACCGCTCTCGTGGTACAATTCGGCGTAGCCCTTGAGCAATTCGGTGTTCTTCGGCTCGATCTCGAGCCCAGCCTCGAATGCCGCGGCGCCGCTCTTCACATCTTTCGCTTTCACGCAGGCAAACCCGAGATTCTTGTATCCTGCCATGTCTTTCGGTGCCAGCTCTGTGTAATCCTTGAACGTGGCAACTGCATCCTTATAGCTTTTCTGGCTAAATTGCAGCACTCCGAGGTTCAGATACGGATCCGGGTACGTTGGGTCCGCCTCAGTAGCGGCCTTGTACGCTGCAATCGCCGCATCGTTCTTGCCCGCCTTCTCGGCTTCGATGCCCTCATTGAACTTCTCCTTGGCGGTGTTGTCCTGTGCAAGAGCATTCGGCGATATGGCGAAAGCGAGAAGCAGAGCGATAACGGCACACGAGAGCAGTGATATGGTCTTTCTGCAGTTCATAAGTCTACCTACCTTCATTTACTCCTTAGACTTTTGATGTAATTCTCAAGGTTCTTTTTAATCTCATCGTCCTTGAGGGCCAGTATCCTGGCGGCAAGGACCGCAGCGTTGGCCGCACCGGCTTTTCCGACCGCAACAGTGGCAACCGGCACACCCGGGGGCATTTGCACTATAGACAGGAGAGAGTCGAATCCGTTCAACGGGGATCCGTCGAGCGGTACTCCAATCACTGGAAGCGATGTGTGTCCGGCTACAACTCCTGGTAATGCGGCCGCCATCCCGGCGAGGCATATTACTGCGGAAAAGCCCTTCGATTCGGCCTCCTTAGCTAATTGCGATGTCCTGTCCGGGTCTCGGTGGGCGGAACTGTACTCGGTTTCGAATGAAATGCCGAGTTTGTTCAGGTACTCTTCGCAGCGGGTTACAGCGTCGGCATCCGACTTCGAACCCGCCATAATTAATACACTGCTCTTCATAGGAGGTTCCTCTACTTGGTTATCTTGCCTCTACGGCGCACGGCCTTCTGTCCGATATCAGACCTGTGGAATGCGCCCTCAAAGCCAATCTGTTCAACGAGTTCGTAGGCCCCAGCTATCGCATCGTGGAGGTTGACGTCGAGGCTTGTCACGCCCAGTACGCGACCGCCCGATGTCACGATCCGGTTGTCTGTCAGGGATGTCCCGGCGTGGAAAACGAAGCGTCTGCGATCGTCGGCTTTCTTCGGAAGCCCCTTGATCTCTTTACCCTTCTCATAGCTTTTCGGATATCCTTCCGATGCCAGAATCACACAGACCGAATAGAGATCACGCCAGACGAGATCTTCTAAATTGAGATTATTGTCCACTATAGATATGAATATCTCGGCGAGATCGTTTCGGAGCAACGGCAGGACTACCTGCGTCTCGGGATCGCCGAAACGGCAGTTAAATTCGATCACTTTCGGGCCTCGTTCATTTACCATCAGTCCCGCGTATATGATACCTTTGAACGTGCGGCCGTCCTCTTTGAGCCCACGTACCACTGGTTCGAGAATCAGGTCGTAGATATCGACCATCATGCTGTCCGGTACGAAGGGCACTGGGCAGTAGGCGCCCATTCCGCCGGTATTCGGGCCTTTGTCGTCGTCGAACGCTGGTTTGTGATCCTGCGCGGGGAGCATCGGGAGGATATGCTCGCCATCTGTGAACGCCATCACAGTGATCTCTTCGCCGACGAGCTTGTCTTCGATGACGACTCTGCTGCCGGCCTCGCCGAAGACCTTGTCCACCATCATCTTGTTGATCGTGTTGTTCGCCTGCTCGACATTATCGACGATGATTGCACCCTTTCCGGCGGCGAGTCCATCGGCCTTGATCACGAGCGGATAACGTGTCTCGCTGCTGAACGCGATCGCTTCCTCACGATCTTCAAATATCTTAAACGGCGCAGTCGGTATATGGTACCGCTTCATGAATTCCTTGGCGAACGCCTTGGAGCCCTCAATCATCGAGGCCTCCTTGCGTGGTCCGAAAATCCGCAGCCCCTGTTCCTCGAATTCATCGACGATACCGAGGGTCAGAGGTTCCTCCGGCCCAACTACAGTCAAGTCGATGTTTTCCTTCTTGACCAGATCGACGAGCGCCGAGATATCGTTGGCGCCGATATCGACACACTGACCGATTTCCGCGATCCCCGCGTTTCCGGGCGCACAGTAGATTTTCTGCACGAGCCTGGATTGTGATAGTTTCGAGCAGATCGCGTGTTCTCTGCCGCCTGAACCGACTACGAGTATTTTCATCTCAGTCCTTTCGATTAGAACCCTAAATATAAAAATCGAGCTTGGACGTGCAAATGCTTTTTGTCCGCTCGAAGCACGAAGAGAAACGAGTTGACATGCCGGGCGTCTCGGATTTGATTCAAGCATCACGGAGGAGATATGCCCAACGAACTGCTCTGGCTGATATTTATTCTATTCGATCTGTCCGCGGTCCTGCTCGCTTTCAGGCTCTGGGGCAAGAACGGTCTGTATGCCGTAATCGCCTGCTCGGGGATAATTTGCAATATTCAGGTTGTGGTAACTGTAGAACTTTTCGGGATGGTTGCAACTCTCGGGAACATTGTTTACTCCTCAATATTCCTCGCAACCGACATTCTATCGGAGCATTATGGTCGAAGAGAGGCCAGACGTGGAGTCTGGATCGGCTTCTATTCCCTCGTGTGGGCCACGATTGCGATGCAATTTGCCATTCACTTTACGCCCGATGAGTCCGATTTCATGATCGGTCATCTGCGTGAGTTGTTCGGGGTCATGCCGCGCGTCGTGGTGGCAAGCCTCGTTGCCTACATTATAAGCCAGCATCACGACATTTGGTCGTTTCTGTTCTGGAAAGAGAGGACTGCCGGAAAGTATCTTTGGCTGCGCAATAATCTGTCGACATGGGTTAGTCAGTTGGTCGATTCGGTGGTCTTCACGGCGATAGCGTTCCTGGGCGTTTTCGAGATGAGTGTGCTGATTCAGATAGTTGTTACAACCTACGTTTTGAAGATAATAGTGGCGCTCATAGACACACCTTTCCTCTATGCCTCGGGGAAAATTGCGGCGGTTAGAAGCGCTTAAGATTTTGTTTGACATTGAATTTCGCAGCCAGTATATACATCGGAAAAGCACCACTAGGGTAGAAGGAGGAGTGCATGGAAGCTTTAGGAATGATCGAAACGAAGGGTCTGGTGGCCCTCATCGAAGCTTCCGATGCCATGGTTAAGGCAGCCAAGGTTCAGTTGGTTGCTTATGAGAAGGTTGGGGGCGGATATGTTACAGCGTTGATTCGCGGTGACGTTGCGGCTTGCAAGGCCGCCACTGATGCCGGTGCCGCCGCTGCTCAGAAGATCGGCGAATTGATCAGCGTGCATGTCATTCCGCGTCCTCATGCAAACGTGCATGACATCTTTCCGAGCGGATTGCCGGAAGGTGAGTAAGGCACACCTCGCATCGATTTAGTTTGACTCAGTTTTAGCTGACGGCCGTCCGGAACATCCACGGGCGCCGTCAGTATATCTGATAGAGGCTGTCGGTGAATGAGGCTGTCCGTTCCGTCCGACTTTGGATTCAAAAAGGGCTTTCACATTTCATTTACAACTTAATCTGGATTGATAGAGCAATGACTAATCTAATCACTTGCTGGAACTGCAAGGAAGAGATCGAGGTCGATGAGAAGCCGACTCGCAAGGACGAGTGCCCCAAGTGCAGTTCTCCAATCAAGGCTTGCTTCAACTGCCTCCATTACGACAAGGCAGCTTTCCATCAGTGCAAAGAGTCGGCTGTGGCTGAGTGGGTTCGCTACAAGGAGAAGGCGAATTTCTGCGAGTACTACCGTCCGAGGTTCATCCACCTGATTAAAAAGGCTCCCCCCAAGACGAAGGAGGGCAAGAAAGAGGCCTGGGACAGTCTGTTCGACGACTAAACTCAGCTTCCACATACCCTGTCAGTCGTGCCGGGAGAATCCGTTCCCGGCCCACCTCGATCCATGCTGCTGCTGCAGACATTTTGCTTGCCGTGCACGTTCATCTTTCATAGATTAAGTCTTACTTTAGCAGGGAGGTCGGTCCCTTTATGACGGACGATAATCAGGTAAACAGAATAGTCGAAGAAGTCCTGAAGGAACTGGGGTACGGTTCCACCGTTACGCAAGCGGTGTCTCCTGAGCCCAGAGAGCGGGTTGCGCCGGACGGTCCGACGTGTTTCGTCTCACCTTCTGACACGAAACAGCGCTCTTTCGGATCGGTTGCATACGAGTCTCTGGACCAGGCGACCGAGGCCGCACGGATTTCGCAGAGAAAGCTGTTGGACCTTGGACTTGAGAGGCGCGGATATCTTATCGCCGCGATGCGCAGAGTCATTCTGCAGTTTGCCGAGGAGCTTGGCAGGGAGGCTGTGAGCGAGACCGGGCTGGGACGGATGCCGGACAAGATGCTCAAGATCGAGCTACAGGCCCGGAAGACACCGGGACCGGAGGATCTTCGCCCCGAGTCGTTCTCAGGTGACAATGGACTCACTCTCATCGAGCCAGCACCCTTTGGAGTAATCGGCGTGATAACTCCGTCGACTAATCCGGTTTCGACAGTTGTCAATAATTCAATTTCGATGATATCAGCCGGTAACTCATGTGTCTTCGCTGTTCATCCTGCTGCAAAGAATGTTTGCATTAAGACCGCGAAGTTGCTCTCCGATGCAATAATCGAGACCGGTGGGCCGGAGCATCTCATTAATGTAATCGATGAGCCGACTCAGGCGAAAGCCCGCGCATTGATGGAGCATCCAGGCATCGACTTGCTCGTGATTACCGGTGGTGGAGAGGTTGTGAAACTCGGGATGACCTCCGGTAAGCGGGCGATATGCGCTGGCCCGGGGAATCCGCCTGTTGTGGTAGACGAAACAGCGATTATTCCGCGTGCGGCGAAGCATATAATCGATGGCGCGTCGTTCGATAATAACATCATGTGCACCGACGAAAAGGAAGTCTTCGCAGTTGATCCGGTAATCAATCCACTCAAGCGTGAGATGGCGATGAACGGCGGTTATGAACTGACCGGTACCGAAATCGATCGGATGGTGAAGCTTGTCGTGAAGGAGGACAAGAAGGGACGCGGCCTGAGGCACGTGCAGGTGCAGCGTGAGTTCATCGGCAAGAACGCCTCCGAGATCCTCGAACGTCTTGATATCAAGCCTCCACCCGGCGTAAAGCTGCTATTCTTCGATGCCGAGTGGGACCATCCAATGGTCATGGCCGAACAGATGATGCCTATATTACCAGTCGTGCGATGCAAGAACGTGGATGAGGCGATGGAGAAGGCCGTTATTGTTGAGCATCAGTTCCACCACACATTCGTCATGCACTCAACGAGCGTAGCCAACCTGTCCAAAATGGCACAGATTTGCGGTGGAAACATCTTCGTCAAGAATGGCCCGAACTACGCGGGGCTCGGATTCGGTGGCGAGGGGCATACCACAATGACGATTGCCGGCACTACCGGCGAGGGCATAACGAAGGCATCGACCTTCACACGACCGAGACGCTGCGCGCTCATCGACTATTTCAGGATAATCTGACTCTACCACGGCGATAACTCGAAGGGCTTTTAAGATGGCTGGTCCGTATATCTACGTATTCGAGGATGACAACTACGAGAACTTCCATCCACTCACTGTCAATCGTGCCGTCTATCAGCTTCGCCTCGGCATAGATCTTATTTATCAGAAATGGTTCTCCTATTTCGACGGTTACGCAGGGCGTTTCTGCATTCGCGGCGATCTTGCGGCAATCACGGCTCTCAAGACCAATATCCCCTGCAACAGCTTCAAAGGAATCAGCGATACAGCGAGCGTGTTCATAAATGGCCGCTATCTGCCTGATTTCGATATCGTATCCCGTCTAAAGGCCGCAGAGAAATCGATGCTATACCTTCAAGATGGCAACCTTGCAGCAGCGGTGCTTACGCCGGAGAGTTCCGAGTCAACTAATCTCCAGGCGATGCAATATTGGGGTTACGGGCATTTCAAGGAAATTCTGAAGAAGCTGCCACGGGAAGACATAGAGATTTGCGAGGTCCGCAAGATATGGGATTTCATAGCACTCAACCCGTCGCAGATCGAGGGTGATTTCGAACGGCTAGTGACCAATGCCGACAGACGGCTGGTAGATGAAGTCGCTATTGTTGATGAACGCATCGCGCTTTACCGGGATGATCGAATCCTGCTGGGCAAGAAGTCGCGTGTGGACGCGGGAGTGGTTATCGACGCCCGTGAGGGCCCCGTGTTCATTGATGCCGAAGCGCATATCGAACCCCACAGTTTTGTCCAGGGGCCGTGCTACATCGGAAAGAAGAGCAGGATAGTCGGCGGGAAAATCCGGGAAGGCTGCTCGGTCGGACCCGTCTGCAAAGTCGGCGGGGAACTTGAGGAGTCAGTCATACTCGGTCACTCGAACAAGTTTCACGACGGGTTCCTCGGACACGCATATCTCGGTGAGTGGGTGAATCTCGGAGCGATGACAACGAATTCGGACCTCAAGAACAATTACGGGACGATTCGGGTTGATCTCGGCGACGGTCAGGAAGATACGGGACTTGTCAAAGCGGGATCGTTTGTCGGCGACCATGTCAAGACGGGCATCGGAACTATGCTCAATACTGGAATCGTGATAGGATTTGCGAGCAATGTATTTGGCGCAGGACTGGTTGCAGACAAGTATGTTCCGCCGTTTAGCTGGGGCAGCTCCGGGAGCTTCACGGAGTATAAACTGGAAAAAGCTGTCGATACTGCGAAGACGGTCATGGAACGACGAGAAGTTGAATTCGGTAATCTGGATGAGAAGCTGTTTAAGATGATATTCGACAACTCTGCAGATGAGAGACGTGCCCGATTCGGATGATTCAATTTTTGTTGGTTGACCTATTGAGTGCGAATGACGATAGATAGAGTATGGATATGCCGACATCACCGGTTTGACAACAGGGCAATGGGAGAGATAGATGCCTGAACTAAGAAAAGATCCCATCCTCGGAAGATGGGTTATTATTTCGACCGAAAGAGGAAAGCGTCCTTCGGACTTTGCTAGCCCGCCGAAGACCCGTGACCCCAAAATGTGTCCGTTCTGCCCGGGAAACGAACATCTTACCCCTCCGGAGATATTCGGAGTTCGACCCGACAGGTCCGCAGCGAACAAGCCGGGCTGGACGCTGAGAGTGATCGCCAACAAGTATCCTGCACTCAAGATCGAGGGTGATCTGAATCGCGAAGGCGAGGGTATGTTCGACAAGATGAACGGCATCGGCGCTCACGAGGTCATCATCGAGACGCCTCATCATCACCTCGATCTCGTCGACTTGTCCGTGCCGGAGATCGAAATGGTGATCGATGCCTACCGGATGCGCATGGCGGATCTGCGGAATGACATCCGCTTTCGTTACGTCATGTTGTTCAAAAACCAGGGTGAAGCGGCGGGTGCGTCGCTCGAACATGCTCACAGCCAGCTAATTGCAACGCCAATCATTCCCAAGCGTGTTCTCGAGGAGATGAAAGGCTCGCGGATATACTACGATTTCAAGGAACGCTGTATCTTTTGCGACATTGTCCGGCAGGAGTTGCAGCAGGGAGTGCGCGTCGTCGGTCAGAACGAGGAGATGGTTGCGATTCAGCCGTTTGCGGCGAGATTCCCGTTCGAGACGTGGATTATCCCCAAGAAGCACGTCACCCACTTTGACAAATCGAGTGATGCCACCTACGCCGGGTTTGCGTCGCTTCTCAAGGAGGTTCTGCTGAAGCTGAAACTCGCGTTGAATGATCCGCCGTTCAACTACATGGTCCACTCCGGACCGATGATCGAGGGAAGTGAGAAGGAATACCACTGGCACGTGGAGATATTTCCCAAGCTTACGAAGATTGCGGGTTTCGAATGGGGTACCGGTTTTTATATCAACCCGACTCCGCCCGAGCAGGCGGCGGACTTCCTGAATGAGATTGATACTGTCGCCAGCATGGCCACACAGAGTGCGTCGGCGAGGTAGATTCAGCGCACAAGAAATGAGTTTTCAAGGCGTGGCTTGAGCCGCGCCTTTTTTTCATAGTTGCGCACCCTGTTCGAATGAGTATCTTTGAGGCGCAATGGCCGAACGGGAATTCAAGATACAGGAACTAATACTGCTGCTTGTGATCGTCGCCGCATTTGTGTTCCACTCCGTCTCGCTCAGCTTCACTCAGGATGACGCCTACATATCCTATCGCTATGTGGAGAATTTCCAGAGCGGCCACGGACTGGTATTCAATTACGGCGAGCGAGTCGAGGGCTATACGAACTTCCTCTGGATACTGCTTCTATCGCTCGCTTCCATGATGGGTTTTTCCATCATTGCCACGTCGAAATTGCTGGGAGTGGCGAGCGGAGCGCTGACACTCGTATTCGCATATCAAATCTGCCGAGATTTTGGCGACAGCAGGAGGTGGCTGATTCCATTCGCCGCACCTGCGTTTCTCGCTGCGAACGGCGCCCTTGCTTACTGGGTGATAGGCGGTCTCGAAACCGGACTTTTCGTCTTCCTGGTCACGCTTTCGATCTATGCTGAGTTCAAGCGGCCTTCGGTCCAGCCGGCATTGCTTGTGATCGCAACCCTCACAAGGCCCGAGGGTGGGTTGTTGTTCGGGATAATTCTCATCTATCGAATACTCGTTAAGAGGGATGCAATTCGATCACTCGCGGTCTATGCGGGAATGTATGCTGGGCTGTTGATCCCGTACGCCATATTCAAGATCTACTACTTTGGCGATTTGCTGCCCAATCCATTTTATGCCAAGACCGGCATGTCGATCGAGTATCTAAACAGCGGAATCGAGTACTTCACCCGGTTCGCATATCACTACGGCTTGTTCGGTATCTTCTATTTGCTTCCTTTCGCGTTCTTGAAGTCAATGCCGAACAAAGTCAAGTTCCTGTGGCTCGCATCCATAATCTATACAGTTTACATCATACTGGTAGGCGGGGATGTCCTGAAAGTGCATAGGTTCTTCCTGCCCGTCCTGCCGATGCTCTTCGGCATCATGACCTATGCGTTGTATCGCCTGGTTATCGAGCGAAGTGGCAGCAGGGTCGTGCAGCTTGTGGCGAGTTTGGTTGTAGTCGGATACCTTGCCTGGAGTCTGATCATCCCGAAGGATTACATTCTACAGACCAGGCTTGTCGAGCGAAGTTTCCTGAACAAGATGACATTCATGGCGGAGAATCTGAAGCGTGTAGACCGATCGCGCTTCTCGCTCGCCACGACAACGATCGGTAAGGTATCATATGTACTGAAAGGGAAGAAGATCATCGATATGCTCGGGCTCACCGATCCTGAGATAGCGAAGAACCCCGAGAAAATTGAGGGCATGAAGACAACGTGGAAGGAACGCAACTTCAATACGAAGTACCTTCTCGATCAGCGTCCCGACTATATACTCTTTTCTACCGGACAGAAGCCCTCGGCACCCGCGGAGCGGGCTCTGGTGCTCAATTCTCATTTCCGCAGGAACTACTCGACGCTCGGTTTTCTCATGGGCGGAACCGAAATGAAGCTTGTTTGGAAGAAAACCGGCGATTTCGCGGATTCGAATGAGGTCTTGAGCGACCTGTCGTTTGCCGATCACGTTCATGATGGTTTGAATATATATGCCTCGGCTTCCGGTGGAGATATGTCACAAGCTATCGAGCACTTTCAGAAGGCTGCAAAGATGTGTGGACACGACTTTCCAGTCCTTGAGTTTTTCACCGGCCTCAGCTTCCTCCAGACGAACGAGGCAGATTCAGCGCTCTACTATTTCCGACGCGCTCTCGAGCTGAACCCGCTGCAGGTTGAGACTCGCTACACGCTTTATAGATCGCTCAAGGATTACGGCGATCTCGATGGGGCTAAAGAGCACGCTGAAGCGCTTCGCAAGGTCGCTCCGTGGCTCGTCGATTGACTCTCTGATTGCGTGACAAAGGAAATCCTCTCCCGGTACTGCGGAAATTCTTTCCAATAACCTGGTTTGCATGAGGTGTTGAGCAGCCGTCCCTGCCGAGCCGCAGAATTGCATCGATGTCTACATCCCGTTGATTCCCCGCAACTTGCAAATCTCGATTGAGACTCTTACGCCCGGTCATCTGTCCCCGGCATGCCTTTCGCTGAATCATCGGGCGGAGAGATAGCATGATTAAAGGAATTTACAAAGCAGCATCCGGAATGCTGCCACAGATCAAGAAACAGGAAGTCATTTCGAACAATCTTGCCAACGCATCCACGCCCGGCTTCAAGCGTGAGGGAATGTTCCTCCAGGAGCTTAGTCAGGCGAGGGATCGTTTCATGCCGAAGCAGGAGACATGGGAGATTCCAATGTACGACGATATCTACACCGATTACTCGCAGTCAGTGCTCGAGCGCACGGGCGATCCGATGAATCTCGCGCTTGACGGACGGGGATTTATGGTCGTGCAATCGGAAGATGGCCGGAATCTCTATACGAGGGCCGGCAACTTCAGCGTTTCCCCCGAAGGGCTGGTTACGACTCCCGACGGCTATGCGCTGCAGACTGATGCCGGACCGATTCAGATAGAGCCCGGTAGCGAGATTATAGTCGGCATTGACGGCTTCGTGATGGTCAACGGCGAGGAGAGAGGTAGACTTCAGCTCGTTACGTTCGAAAACATGCAGCGGCTGGAACGCCTGGACGGGAGCGTGTTCAGAGCCCCGGAGGACGAGCAACCGATCGATCCCGAGCGGCTGTGGGTTCGTCAGGGGTACATCGAGACTGCAAATGTGGATGTCATCCGTGAGATGGTCGACATGATCCAGTCATTTAGAGAATATGAATCGAGCCAGAAGGCGATACAGATCGAGGACGAGACACTCGGCAAAACGGTCAATGAGGTAGGTTCAAAAAGCTAATTAAGGTGGTGCAAATATGTTAAGGGCAATGAGAACCGCGGCCTCCGGAATGGCCGCACAGCAAATGAATGTTGATAACATCGCGAACAACCTCGCGAATGTCAATACGACGGGATTCAAGAAGAGCAATCTCGAGTTTCAGGATGTTCTCTATCGGAATCTGCGACCGGCGGGAACTTCGGCTTCACCGGGGACCCGTGTTCCGACATCTCTGGAGGTCGGATACGGGACGCGACCGGTCGCCACGACACGTCAGTTCCAGATGGGGGAGCTTCAGCAGACAGGCAACGCACTCGACCTTTCGATCGAGGGTAACGGGTTCTTCCAGATCACACTTCCGGACGGGACGATAGGCTACTCTCGCGATGGCTCGTTCAAGCTGTCCGCTGAAGGTCAGATCACCACATCCGACGGCTATTTCATGTTCCCGGAGATTACGGTACCGGAAGATGCGGAGTCGATTCACATCGGTTTCGATGGTACGGTTCATGCGAAGATAGTCGGTCAGACCGATCCGCAGGAGCTGGGACAGATCGAACTGGCGAAGTTCATCAATCCGGCCGGTCTGGAGGCGATGGGACACAACCTGTATGCTCAGACCGCCGCCTCGGGTGAGCCCATCATTGGAGTCGCCGGTGAAGAAGGGCTTGGAACTATCGCTCAGGGCTATCTCGAGATGTCCAACGTGGATGTTGTCACCGAGATGGTCAACATGATTGTCGCTCAGAGAGGATACGAGATGAACTCGAAGGCGATCCAGACATCGGATGATATGTCGGGAATCGCCAATAACTTAAAGAGATAGGTAATATGAAATACTTCAACATTGGATTGTTGATTCTGATCTGTCTCACAGGAAGTGAGATACTCGCAAACGAGAGAGTCCTCAACGCGACCCGTGACTACATCGTCACTCGCTTCGATTTGGATCCCGAATCGGTCGTTGTCAGTGTCCGGAAGAATCGATCTTTTGATGAACTCCGGCCAACGGATTCGCTCCGTGTCTACTCGAATATGACTTCCCCGCCGCGCGGAAGCTACTCGCTGAAATATGACATCGTCCGCAACGGCGTAACGATCAAGACGCTTTCATCGTCTGCACGAGTTCGGATCTACGAGGAGGCGTACGTCGCAAATCGGAAGATAGACCGCGGCGAGGATATCGACCCGGGTGATTTTCGCGTCGAGCGTTGTGACGTCACCTACGATCTCGACAAGATAGTCCGACCGAGTGTGAAACTCGATTCCATGCGTGCGGACAAGACCATTCGGGCGGGTGAGGCCCTCGAGTATCGCATGGTCGAGCGAATTCCTGTTATCGCTCGCGGCGACGAGGTCGTGATACGCTGTGCAATCGGCTCACTCGATATTTCGACACTTGGAGTCGCGAAAGAGGACGGCTGTGTTGGAGATCGGATCAATGTCATGAACAAGGAAACGAGAAAGCGTCTTCAGGCGGAAGTCGAATCCGAGGGCGTCGTAATAGTGAACAGGTGAGGTGATTATATGCGACCTGCAATAATATTGTCAATTCTGATCATGTCGATCCTGCTTGCAGTACCGTGCGGAGCGAGATCTCTAGTCGATGGTTCGGGCAGCCTGTTCACGGATATAAAAGCTCATGACGTGGGCGACATTCTTACGGTGAAAATCTACGAGGACGCGCAGGCGTCAAACCGCATGCAGACGGATGTCAAGAAGGAAGGGAAGTTTGATACCAGGGGCGGCCCGGGAGTCGGAACGCTCGATTTCATCCCGCTCTTCGGCGCGTCCGGCGAGAACACGAATGAATACAAGGGAAGCGGAAACAGCAGCAGGCAGGGCCAACTGAAGGCGAATATGACAGTGAGAGTGATCGCTGTCCGTCACAACGGTGACCTCGTGATCGAGGGGCACCGTGTGATTACAATTAACAATGATGATGAAACGCTGACCCTCTCCGGCATCGTGCGATCGCAGGACATCAATTCAGACAACACCGTGGAGTCATACAACATCGCCGATGCGCAGATATCATACCGCGGCAAGGGCCCGGTTTCGACCGGTGCTCGACCGGGAATAATAATCAGATTTCTAAACTGGCTCTTCTGAGGATATGTCATGAAGAAGAGAACGATTCTATTTCTGATACTGATTATCGTGCCGACACTGTGGTTTGCGGCGAAGTCGTTCGCTTCGGTTCGGCTAAAGGACATAGCTAAAATCAACAGTCAAAACGAAGTGTCTCTGATCGGTTACGGTCTCGTTGTTGGGCTGGAGGGATCGGGGGATGGCAAGGGAACCGTGTTCACCGTGCAGTCTCTGGTCAATATGCTCCAGCGTATGGGGGTGACAGTACCGGTCGAGAAGGTTAAGGTAAAGAACGTTGCTGCAGTAGTAGTGACGGCTGCTCTTCCTCCTGGCACAAAAAAGGGAAGTAGCATCGATGTAACAGTCTCCTCCCTTGGCGATGCTACTTCCCTAAAAGGTGGAAGCCTGCTTCTGACGCCTATGAAGTCGGTCGACGGCCGGATATTCGGCTATGCGTCGGGGCCGATCTCGATCGGTGGTTTCAATGTGCAGGTGGATGACAACAACAAGATCGTCAACAACTATACGCTTGTGGGAAGGATTCCGGGGGGACTGGATGTGAATATCGGATACTCGATGGAGGATTTCGACCTCAAGGTGCTTCAGCTAAGCCTCTACAATCCGGATTTCACGACTGCGGACCGTCTGAAAGACTGCATTAACGAGGTGTTTCCCGGAAGCGCGTATCCACTCGATCAGAGCACGATTGAACTCGTCGTACCCGATTCGCTTCAGATGAAATCGGGATGGGTGCAGTTCGTTTCAACCGTAGAAAATCTCAGAGTCGAGCCGGATACACCTGCGCGGGTCGTTATCAACGAAAAGACCGGAACCATAGTAGCCGGCGAACACGTATCGATCGCACCAGTCGCTCTCGCACATGGTACTATCACGATAGCGGTCAAGTCGATACCGATAATATCTCAGCCGGCCCCGTTCTCGAAGGGTGAGACAGTGAAGTCTCAGGAGAGCTTTATAGAGGTAGAGGATGAGGCGGCTCGGGTGGTGGCTATGGAAGAGCGGACTAATATATCCGAGGTCGCAGCGGCGCTGAATGGTATCGGCGCAACGCCACGTGATATCATAGCGATCTTCCAGGCACTGAAACAGGCGGGCGCCTTACGGGCCGAACTGATCATACTGTAGTGATTGCGGTAGCGGAGAATAAGCATGGATTTCATGGCGCTTAAGAGTATAGCGGAGAACAAGCAATCTGAAGAAGGCTTCAAAGAAGTCGGCAAGGTTGATCCGAAATACGAAAGGCGCAAGCTTCAGAAAGCGACTCGGGACTTCGAGGCGCTTTTCGTATATCAGCTTCTCAAAACCATGCGTCAGTCAATCAAGAGCGTTAGTGACAAGAGTGATTTCGGTTTCGGTCAAGACGTGATGATGTCCGTCGCCGATCAAGCAGTCGCCGACAAGATCGCTGACAGCGATGCTTTTGGGATATCGAAGCTCCTGATGGAGCACTTCGAGTCGTTCGAAGCTTCGAAAGCGGCTGAATCGGAATCTGGAGCAGATTTCAAACCGATAGATCGCGACGAGAACTCGGATGAAGCCGGTTCCGATCTGCAGTTGCTGAGGGACCTGAGCGGTGTTCGTCGGATGAACAGGGATATGATCAGAATCGGTATCGGAAAGGCGGATGAGACGCCGCAAGCCGATGATCGGTTGGACTAAAGCGCCGAGCGATAGAGGCTTTAATCGCCATTTCGGAATGATACACGAAAGTACAGAAATGGAAATCTCGTTAAGGAACAGGGCGCAAAAACCGACAACTTTAGCGGAAGATCGAAACACCCACTGGAGATAGCGTGGAATCATTGATCAACAAGTTGACCGAGACTGTCTCAGAGGAAGTGAAACAGTACGAGCTGTTTCTGCAGCTTCTAACCGAGCAGCAGAACCACCTGGTTGAGAACGATCTCAATGGTCTCAACAATGTGATAAAGCAGCAGGAAGAGGCGATTGTTCGCAGTCGGGATCTCGAGAAGATCCGGATGAGGGTAGTGAACGAGCTCTCTAATCATCTTGACGCCGATCCAAATGATCTAACGCTTTCGCGCATCACGCGCGATCTATCGAGGCCGCAGGCCGAGAGGCTGGAGGCAATGCAGAAACGGCTTCTGGACCTCCATGCCAAAATCAACCGGGTGAAATCAAAGAACGAATTCCTGATTCAGAAGTCGATGGAATACATCGGGGATGCAGTCAAGCTGTTCGCATCGCTCGCAGACGACAAATCGGTTTACGTCGACAAGAAACCGAAGAATGGGAAGCCGTCGAGCATAGTAGTCAATCGGACAGTGTGACGCTCGACCAAAAGACTCGCAAACAAGGAAGTTTTCACGGATGTCACTGTTTCAAGGACTGGAGATCGGCAAGAAGGCTCTGATGTCGCATCAGGCCTCGATGAATACGGCGAGTCATAATGTCTCCAATGTCAACACTCCCGGATTCACTCGTCAGCGCGTGAATCTCACCAATGCTGAACCCGTGCGTTTCACGTATGGGATTATGGGAATGGGTGTTGATATTGCATCGGTTGAGAGAATGCGCGATGCATTCATCAGCAACCGTTGGAGGCAGGAGAATCAGGGCCTCGGACACTGGTCTTCCCGATCCTCGAACCTTGAGCAGGTCGAGTCATTCTTCAACGAGCCACAGGACACAAGCCTCGGAGCCGTGATAAATGACTTCTGGGCATCGTGGCAGGAACTCGCCAAACAGCCTGAGAAGCCCGAAAATAGAAACATGCTCGTTCAGCAGACTAATCTGCTGACGAACGCGTTTCATCAGCTACACCGGCAGCTATTCGAGCAGCGAAAATCTGTAAACGAAGATATTCAGATCAAGGTAGCGGAGATAAACAACCTCGGAAGCGAGATTGCGAGTATCAATTCGAGAATCAACCAGCTCGAGCTCGCAGGAGAGAGCGCGAACGACCTGCGTGATCGCCGTGATCTACTGATTGATCAGCTCTCGAGCTATGTGGACGTAACCGTCCGAGAGAATGAACGCGGCAATATAACCGTATACATCGGCTCGATGGGTTTTGTCGATTCCGGCTCATTCTGGGAGCTGGATGTTGATAAGGTGGCCGACGACAACATTGCAGCGGCCAATGTGAAGTGGAAGAACACGGAGCTCGAACTGGAGTTTTTCAACGGTGAGATGAAGTCGCTCTTCAATATGCGTGATGAAGTGTTGCCCAGCTATCTTGACAAGGTCAATAGCCTCGCTCGTACGATAGTGCAGAGAGTAAACGAGGCTCATCTCGCAGGTTACGGGATGCCGGATTCCCTCGGCAATCCGCAGTCCGGTTATAATTACTTCGATCCCTTAGGCATTACCGCCGACACAATTAATCTGAACATCGAAATCGTGAACGATCATGGTCTGATAGCAGCGTCCACGAGCGGCGAGGTTGGTGACGGCTCAAACGCTCTTGCCATAGCTGACCTTCTCAAGGTGGACAAGGTGATGGTCGACAATACAACTACTATAGATGAATTCTATCGACAGATTATAGGATCTATCGGTACTCAGGTCATGGAGGCCCAAAATCAGAAGCAGAATTACGAGTTGCTGGTTCAGCAGCTCGATAATGCGAGGCAGTCGGTACATGGAGTCTCTCTGGACGAGGAGATGGCGAACCTGGTGAAATACCAGCACGCCTACAACGCTGCGGCGAGGATCATCAACTTCATCGATCAATCGCTGGAAACGTTGATCAACAACACTGGAGTGGCCGGTAGATAGCCCAAGGAAGGATACGCTGTGCTGATTCTGACAAGGAAGTTAGGAGAAAGCATCACAATCGGTGACAACATCAAGGTCACGGTTCTCGGGATCTATGGCAGGCAGGTCAGGATCGGCATCGAGGCGCCGCTGAAAGTAGTCGTGCATCGAGAAGAGATCTATGTCAAGATCCAGAATGAGAATCGCAAGGCATCCGAGGCTGTCAAGGAAGACCTTGGAAACGTGGTGAGGCTTCTTAAGAACAAATTTAAGGGTGAGATGAAACAGTCGGACAAAAAGGCAAAGATCAACTATAAGTCCGACAGCAAGAATCAAAGGCGAAACAAGAGGCCGCCGGAATGAGCAATGGAAAAGAAAAAGATCTGAACCAGAGCGAAAAGCAGCTCTCGGGTTCGAGAGAACAGAGTGGAAAGTCGAGTATCGACAAAGAGGCCGCCGAGAAGCTGATGAGCAACGGTCTCGACTCCGAGTTTGTCTACTACGAAGAGGGTTAGCACGATGCGTGTTACCAACAAAATGATCTCAGATACCGTGATCACCAACCTGAGGCGCGGGATCGAGCGATTTATGACTCTGCAGAATCAGATGTCGACTGGTCGGAAGATCAACAAGCCCTCCGATGATCCCACGGGCACGATTCGGGATCTCTCTTTCCGGAGCACGTTGCGGAAGATCGACCAATTCGAGAAGAATATCTCGCACTCGACATCATGGCTTTCGCAGATGGATGTTGTGCTGGACGATATCAACTCGACTCTCACCGACGCAAGCGCGCTGGCTGTTCAGCTCGGTAGCGACAACCAGGCGGATCTTTCACTGGCGGGTGGCGCTGAAGAAGTAAAGGCGATGATCGATCAGCTCGTGCGTTCTGTTAACGCACAGGTGCAGGGCCAGTATGTCTTCGGCGGTTTTCGAACGAATGTGACTCCGTTCACCGCATACGGTACCGGCGTGGTCTACGAAGGGGACAGTGGTCAGATTCAGATCGAGATCGAAGAGAGAGCGAGAATGACGATCAACATTCCGGGGTCGGATATTCTCACCAAGTCATACTCCACGCTCGGAGAATCTGCGGATGTCAATGCCGGCGTGGAAGGTGCTACACTCATATCAAGCCTCAATGGCGGCACTGGTATCGATCAGGCACCCGGAATCTTCAATGTAGTAGATAAGAATCTTGGTATTACAGCAGCCATAGACCTGTCCGGGCTCGCGGTCAACGCCACCGTGCAGGATGCAATTACGGAGATCAATACACAGCTCGCAGCCAATGTACCTCCAATTACGAATCTGACAGCGGAGATAGGACCAGAAGGAAACAACCTTCGACTGGTTGCGACGGATAGAAACGAAATAAACGGCAACACGCCGCTCAAGAATGTGATGCAGGGCGCCGGCGTGGATATGGACCCGGGTAAGATCCTGTTCCATAACGATGACAGCTCTGTCTCGTTCGAGGCCGATTTGACGTCCGCGAGTACGATTCAGGATGTAGTGGATAATCTGAATGCGACTTTCGCTGCGAATCCCGATCC
The DNA here is from genome assembly GCA_964415885.1 of uncultured Ignavibacteria bacterium. Lineage (GTDB taxonomy): Bacteria > Zixibacteria > MSB-5A5 > JAABVY01 > JAHJOQ01 > CAYQCE01. The sequence goes on along the minus strand of CAYQCE010000003.1, from coordinate 40,966 downwards.
GCTGGTGAACAACCTCGTTGCGTCGATCAACCCTGCCGGAACGGGGCTGAGGATCCAGGATATGAATGGTACTCCGATCGGATTGTACGTCTCGGAGTTCAATCTCGACGGTACTACGGCTCACGATCTCGGTATCGAGGGTTTCATTGGGCCGGATATGATCGGAGAGGATCTCGATCCGATTCCCGAATTCCAGGTCGAGGAGTCTGCTCCGGGTGAGACGACGGCAGAGGATCTCGGAATACTGGGATTGATGAACCGGTATCTCGTCGGGACCGATATCAACCCGATGCTGACTGTCGACACTCCGATCTCGATACTCGTTAACGGCAACGGAGTTGACCTCGATGCTATTCAAATTCTGCATGGCGAACAGAGCCGACTAATAGATCTCGGTGCGAGCGGGATAACCACCGTTCAGGATGTGCTGGATGCCATAAACAGTTCCGGCCTCGACATCACGGCGTCGATCAATGCCGCCGGAACGGGGATTCAGATCGTGAACGACGATCAGACGAGAAGCCTGATTGTAAGGGACACGAGCGAATCAAAACCTGCCCGCAAACTCGGTATTGAGGGCTCGCCGGACGTAGCGGGCACGCTGATAGCGCTTCAGAAGACTATGGAAGATGGGGACCGTGAAGGAGTCCGACTTGCAATCGATCCTCTTAAGGGTGGACTTGACGAGATTCTGACAGTCAGGGCGTCCACAGGTGCGAAGCTTGTTCGACTCGGGGCTACGGAGACCAAGATAGTCGATATGAGATTGAATTACACAAAACTGTTGTCGGATACGGAAGATGCTGATTTGACAAAACTGGTGACGGATCTTGCACAGCAGGAGACCGTATACACGGCGGCTTTGCAGGCTGCTGCGAAGATAATTCAGCCGTCACTACTCGACTTCCTCAGATAGGATTTGATAATGAAGATCGTGACATTAAGATTCGGCGAACTGGATATTCCGGAAGACAAAATAGTCGATTTCCCGAAAGGGATTCTAGGTTTCGAGCAGTTCCACGAGTATGTGATTCTGCACAGAGAGGATTCCGAGCCCTTCAGGTGGCTCCAGTCAATTGAGGACCCCAATCTGGCGTTCGTGATCTCAAATCCGGCGTTCTTCTTCCCCGGCTACAAGATAGAGATGAGCCTGAGAGAGCTGGAGGATATCGAGGTCGACGAGACGACGAATGTGGAAACCTATGTTATCGTAACGATCCCGAAGGACATATCGCAGATGTCCGCGAATCTCCAGGGACCGTTGCTTATCAATGTGGATAAGAGCATAGCGAAGCAAACAGTGCTGGTAAACAGTCCTTATACTATCCAGCACTTCATCATGGATGAACTGGAGAAGAAGAGAGACAAGAAGAAGAAAAAAGACTCTCTCGCAGTTAAGATCTGATGGATACGCAGAAAGAAATTCTCGGCGCGGCAGGATCGTCATCTGATCCAACCGCCTCACATTTTGAGGCTGTGTTAGGGCTAAAGGGGGCCACCGCCGCCGGGATCGCAGGACGCAGAGAATTGGAGAACGGCCTCATGGCCGGTAGCTTGAGCTGGAATTGCTCAGGATGGCTGTCGGATCAGCCTGAAATGCCCGAGGATAACAGGGCAGATATGAAACACGAATTGGAATTTGTGAAAAATAGGAAGAAGGTTGTACATGGATGTGCAGAAGACCCGGGAGCTGGAGGCAAAGGTAGTATCATCTCCGGATGACCACCAGAGCCGTCTGGAACTCGCAGATATCTACATTAGGGCCGGAGAGCTGGCAAAGGCTTATGAACTTGTTGACGAGCTCTCACAGAAATTCCAGCAGTCAATCGAAATTCAGACCACTGCCGGCGGACTTGCGACTCGACTGGAGAACTACTCCGCCGCAATAGACCATCTCGAGAAAGCTCTCGAGATATCCCCTGACGACAGAGACATCCATCACAATCTGGGTCTTCTGTATGCCGCTGAGGAGGACACCGAGCGAGCGATCGTTTCCTTTACGAAGGTCACTGAGCTCGATCCGCAGAATGCAGAAGGGTTCAATGATCTAGCGGTCGTTCTTGCCCACGCTGAAAAGACGGGTGAGGCGATCGAGTGCTTTAACAAGGCTATCAAATTGAATCCATTCTACGAGAAAGCATACGAGAATCTGGTCGAATTCTGCCTCAGCCGGAAACGTTTCGACGAAGCGACTGAAGCCGTTGATAGCTTCCTTAAGCTGGTTCCGGATGATCCTAAGATGAAGGAGATCAGGCAGAAGATCACACAGGCTGCCAGTTTGGTCGAGAGCACGGAGCCTGGCCGTCCAATTACGGTTGCACGCACGGCCGAAACCGCCAAAAGAGGTTACAAGATTGCGTTCTTCTCGACTCAAAACTCATTTGCCGAAGGGATTCTTCATCAACTGTCCAGAAACAATGAAATACGCCGCTTTGCGGGCCAGAACGTCGAGCAGTTCACCGAGCTTCTTCGGTGGGCGGATGTGGCATGGTTCGAATGGTGTGACCAGCTTCTGATCGAGGCGACCAAGCTTCCGAAGACATGCAAGATCATTTGTCGGCTGCATTCCTATGAGGCATTCACCGAAATGCCGGACATGGTCGATTGGAGCAAGGTGGATAAGCTCATCCTCGTCAATGAGAATGTCGAGCATGTTCTGCGAACATTCCACAATCTTCCGATCAAGCCGGAGATTATCCGCAACGGCGTGGACATAAATAAGTTCGTGGTTCCACAAGACAAGAAGTACGGCAAGAACATCTGTTCGCTCGGATACATCAACTACAAGAAAAATCCGGCGCTGCTCTTGTACTGCTTCAAGGCGATTCACGACTGGGATCCGGAGTTCAGGTTCCACATAGCCGGGGCTCATCAGGATCCGCGGATCAAGATATACTTTGACCACATGCTCACGAAGCTGAATCTTCCGATTAGTCTCGAAAACTGGGTCAACGATGTGCCGGCCTACTTAAAGGACAAGGATTTTGTAATCTCGACCTCGTTGTTCGAGTCGTTCCACTATTCGATCGCCGAGGGGATGGCGTCCGGAGTCCTCCCGCTGGTTCATCACTGGCCCGGTGCAGAGAACATCTATCCGGAAAAGTACCTGTTCTACACACCGGATGATTGCGTTCGTCTGGTGAGGGAGCTGATGGGGGCCGATCGAAAGGAACTCGCGCACGAAAACCGTGAATATATAGCCGGCCAATTCTCGCTCGAGAATACGGTGCGCGGATTCACAAGGGTCATCGACTCGCTTGGAGCGAGTCCGTCCGGCAGATCGACGGACCAGAAGCGCAACAGGCTTGTCCCGGAAGCGGTCAGGAAGAGCGATGTCGATCTTGGCAGGGTGTCGATTGTAATTCCGACATTCAACCGCGCGGAGTATCTCGAGGAAGCGATCGAATCAGCGCTCAAACAGACCTACAAGAATTGCGAAGTGATCGTTTGCGACGATTGCTCGACCGACAGCACGCAGTTTGTGCTCGAGAAGTATAAGGACAGAGTGAAGATTCTGAGCCATCACCGCAATCGCGGTGTCTCGGCTGCTTTGAACAGTTGCATCCGTGCTGCCGAAGGCGATCTGATTAGCTGGCTCTCCTCGGACGATGTCTATAAACCCGAGAAAGTCGAGAAACAGATACGGTATCTGCACGAGCATCCTGAGATCGCGATGGTCTACTCGGATTTCGATTATATCGATGAGAGATCGAATGTCACAGGCAGAGCCAATGTGAAGCCGTTGGAGAACCCGCTCGAAGATCTCTGGAATCGCAACCCGATTAACGGCTGCTCGGCGATGTTCCGCAAGTCGTGCCTCGAAAGGACCGGTTGGTTTGACGAGGGGCTCGGTGGAAGACGTGGCTACACTGCCGACGGCGCGATGTGGCACAAGATAGCGTACTTCTACGACATCGCATACATGGATGAGCCGCTCCTTTACTATCGTGTGCACGACGATAACGTTGCGAACAGCATCGATACAGAGAAGCATTGGGATATCTATCGCGGATATATGAAGAACTGGTTCGATGCGTATGAGCAGAACAAGAAGCTCGTAACGCCAAGGAAGCCGTTCGTGGGCAAGTCGAATACGAAGAAGAGCCTGAATATCGCGTGGATCGGCGTAATCGATCCGGGCGGCATCTCAGCGATGTTCAAAAAGGCTGTGGAGCGCTATACGCCTCACAAGATGAGGATTGTCACGCACACCGAATCACGCGGGTTCGATTCCGATATCGTTCTGAAAAAGACAGCGTGGGGCGGCGAAGAGGCTATGACAGACTTCTCCGAGGTGCAGCGAGTAGCCGAGGAAGCGGATGTGCTTCTATTCTCGGCTGCGGTCGCGCCCGGTGTATCTCAGTTCGACTCGCAGTATCGTGACACCGATGATGTCCCGTTTGGACCGATCGACTGGCGCGTCTATACGAAGGACAAGCGATGTGCGGTGTTCTTCTATGGGTCGACATCCATCCGCAGGAACTACCAGTTCTATCTCGATCTGTATCGTGAAAAGGGATGGCCGATAATAACCTGCCAGCCGGATATTCATCGAAACATGCCAGGATCGACGTACACCCCGATTCTGATAGATCTGGAGAATCCGAGGTATCATCGCGAGATCGAGGTTGGCGATCAGATTACAGTCATCCATTCGCCGACTGATCGCCCGATCAAGAACACCGATATCTATGAATCTGTAGACAACAAAATCAGCGCAGTCTACCCGAATGTGAGTTTCCGTCTCTGCGAGAATATGGGGTTCGACGAGGCGATCAACCTGAAACGGCAGGGTAACATTGCGTTCGACCAGCTCCAGATCGGCGATGGCTACTATTGTCTGTCCTCGGTCGAGAACTCGGCGCTCGGAATGGTCAACATTGTTCACATGGATGATTTCGGTAAGAAGGTCATCGCGAATTCGATCGGTACTAACGAGTTGCCGTGGTATACGCCGTCGACGGAGAGTGAGGTCTATCACTTCATTCGAGATCTCGTTTCGAATCCGAAAGACCTGGAGCATTTGCAGAAGAAGACATACGACTGGTTTAGAAAGTGGTGGCATGAAAAAGACCTGATCCGTCACCTGTCAGACTTCCTCGAAAAGGTATAATCCTATGTTGAAGATTGATCTCGGTTGTGGAGAAGAAATAAGAGAAGGTTTCGAAGGCCTCGACATTAGAGAACTGCCCGGCGCCACGTATGTTGCCGACGCACGCCGCATGCCATTCGACGATTGCTCGGTGGACGAACTGAACGCATCGAGACTCGTCGAGTATCTGGGCGTGAACGAACTGGTAGAATTCCTCCGGGAATGGCACCGTGTGCTTAAGCCGGGTGGGAGTATCCGCATTGAGACGCTTGATCTACCGAGGATGATTCGGGAGCTGTCGGCTGCGCTGAGAGATGGGCGTGATTCGAGACGTCTCCGCGATCTTGTCAGGCTGATGTATGGTGCTCAGGATCACGAATATGATTTCGTGAAACAGCTCTATGATATCGGCTCACTGAAGCGAGCGCTTGAGGATAGTGGTTTCGACCAGCCGAGGCCGCTTCCGGGGCGTGACCCGCTGCGGATTCTGATCGAAGCTCAGAAGTCTGAAGATGATATCCGGGAAAGCGCGCGCAGGGTTCCGTCGAACAGTATGCGTAAGGAGACTGCCGGTCCGAAAATTCTCGTTGAGTCAATCGCACGTGTATTCGGAGATTCACTTCTGTCATATCCGCTGACCGCTATTTTCAAGGCCAGATACCCTGGTGCGCATGTAGCATATGCCGCCGGCAAGATTGAGAAACCTCTGTTTGAGATAGCCGAGACTGTGGACGAAGTCACTGAGAAGACAGTCGATAATCCATCGGTGCCGCTCAACGACTATAAATACGATGTGGTGTTGCGTGGGGCATTCGATGTAGATGAGAAGTGGCAGCCGCGAAAGTTCATCGACGGTTTCGATGGTCCAGATGGCTGGGACAGAGTACTCGACAAGGGTATACGTCTCAAGTTCAACTACCCTCAGGAAGACATCGATCGAGTCGACAGAATGTTGGCAAAGTCGAATGGGAAGAAGAAGGTCATGCTTTTCATCCCGACCTATCGACCCAACATGTCGCTTCCGTGGGAAATCTCCGGTTGGGATGCGGAAAAGTACCGTAAGCTCATAAATGTCCTAAACAGCCAGCGGAGCGACATAGACTTTTACACCTTTTACAGCGCTCAGGAAGAGTCGAGCAGTCTCGTGGACATCCCGAATGTTACGGATTTGGGAAGACTCGTGGCGTATGACGAGGTCCTTCTCTTCCAAAAGATGGATCTGTTGATTTCCACATCGACCGCTGTTTCGGCGATGATCGCACCTTTGGTTGAGACGCCGCAGATCGTGATTCATACGTGTGAGGATGACGAGGCGCCCGTTTGGGGCGGAATCCCGAACAAGTGCGTGCTCCCGCAGCTAAGACTCACCTATCTCTGCTCGGAAAAGACTACCGGCGAGGTCATAAGTTTCATCAAGCCGGGAAGGGGTGGAAAACTATACGAATGGGAGTTTAGCCACTACTGGTCGAAGAGCATAATGCGCCGGAGGATGCGCAGTTCACACGATGTAACAACTGAGCAGGTCGCTGAGGAGACGATGCGGCGGTTAGACAATCCGAAGGCTCCCGGCAAGGAGTGGTTTGTCCCTCAGGGAGAATCGATCTGCAGTCAGTGCAGGCTCAAACAGGATTATGGCATTTGCATATATGATTTCGAACCGAAGCTTCGCAATGGGCTCTGGATGGGCGAGAATACCGGTTCTGTTCTGCTCGATGACAGGGCGGAGAAGAGCAAGAGCGGTAAGCTCCTCGCGAAGCTGTCGAGCTCGCGCATTGAGCTTCCCACGGGAAGAATGGAATTCTAAGATTCTGAGATAAAGGAGACCAAGATGGCGGAAACACTGGGAAGTCTGGTTGACAAGCTGACGATAAAGAACTTGCGCCTGTGGCATCTCGAAGACATCCGGAGAGACATGTCACTTCCGGACAGCGAGCGTCTCGATGCTGCCGACAAGGTATCGCTCGTAAACCAGCAGCGCAATGACCTGATCGATGAAATCGATCAGTTCCTCGCGGATGCGGTCAGCGGCGGCGTAAAGATCACCGACCCGAAGGTGAAGATCTATCATCAGGTGGAGAAAGTAGGGACTTGATATGAAAATCGTCGGAATGGCTCAGATATTCAACGAGCGACAACTCGGCCATCTGAGGACAGCGCTGGATCACTACTCGAAGCTCTGTGATGAAATGGTCGTTCTCGATGACGCCTCGACGGACAACTCGATTGAGATCGTACGTGAGTACACTGACCAGATAATAGTCAACCGCGAAAACAACTGGGAAAAGAACGCCGAGACGACAAACAAGGCACGACTGCTCGAAAGGGTGATGACACTGGATCCGGACTGGATCATCTCGTTCGATGCAGACGAGCTGTTCGAAAAACGTGTTTTTGAGAACGGGTTCTTCCGCAATATGCTCCGCTGGGCGGAGTCGAGGCGAATCAATTCTCTCTGCTTTGAATGGATACAACTCTGGATAGCGGAGAACTGGTACAGGGTCGACAAAGGCCTCGGAAAGACAAGCCCTCCGAGAATCTGGCGGAATGCGGGTGACATGCGAATCGAGGAGGTTGCGGGGCTGCACAAGAGACTCTGGCCGCCGCAGATGGACAATCCAACCAAAGTAAACATAAAGCTGTTGCACTACAGCTCCGCATCGGAGGAGAAGCTCTACGGCAAGATCTCGAACTATCTTCGGCTTCATCCGACAGGAAACTACCTGTCGGTACTTGATGGCGCAGAACTGGAAGAAGTCGACTACAAGTGGTTTGGCGAGGAGTATATGCCGGAGCGCAAGCCTCTGCCTAACCTTGGAGATGTGAAACAGCGGATACTGGGCAGATTGGCTGGGGAGTTTAATTTGAGTGGAGTGGGCTCCGTCGTAACAACTCTGTGATCGGGCGAGCTGAACAAGGATTATAACAACGAAATCATTGAATAATTAAGGAGCAGATAATGGCTAAGATTCTGGTCACTGGAAGCAAGGGAACGCTGGGGCAGCCCCTGGTTGCCGAACTCCAGGCGCGGGGGCATGAGGTCTGGGCATGCGATCTGCAGCATCAGGCCGATGAGAACTACTTCCGCGCGGATGTTGCAAACTACCGCCAGCTCGAACGCGTGTTCGAGCAGAACTACGATTATGTCTATCATCTCGCAGCGGAATTCGGCAGGATCAACGGAGAAGAGTTTTACGACACGCTCTGGCAGAGCAACGTAATCGGAACCCGCAACATTCTCGAGTGGCAGAAGAAAAAGGGTTTCAAACTCATATTTGCGTCTTCATCGGAGATCTATGGTGACAAGCATGAGGATGTCCTTCGCGAGGACATTCCCCTGCATTCGTCGATCATCCAGCACAATGACTACGCTACAACAAAGTGGGTGAATGAGATTCAGATCATGAACTTCGAACGTCGATACGAGGTGCCCGTAGTCCGTCTCAGGTTCTTTAATGCCTACGGTCCCGGTGAGCACTATCACCACTATCGCTCGGTGGTCTGTCTGTTCTGCTACAGAGCGCTCCACAATATCCCCTGGAATGTCTTCCTGGGATACCACAGAGTGTTCATGTACATCGATGACTTCGTGCCGACACTCGCGGAGGTCTGCGAGAACTTCAAGTCAGGTAATGTCTACAACATCGGTGGAAGTGAATTCCGGAGTGTCAAAGACCTGTCCGACCTTGTTCTCAAGTATACCGGAGCCTCCGAGAATCTGGTGACATACCTCCCTGAAGACAAGCACAATGTCATGAACAAGAAACCTGATATCTCGAAAGCCAAGATGGACTTCGGCCACGACCCGTCAGTACCGCTGGAGGTCGGAGTGCCGAGAACGATCGAATGGATGAAGCAGATCTATGGAATCGGAGCCAACAGACCCGCATATATGAACCCCTATCGGGTGCCGCAGAGCCCCGCTGGAGTCAGATAAGAAGGCGATATTGATATGGCAAGAGCTAAGAAGGGCAAGCAACAGAAGAAGAGCAGAGCGAAGCGAACGCCGAAAAAACGCGGTGCAGAGGTTAATCCGGTTTCTGCCGGAGCAGGAATCAAGTTCGATCCACTGTATGCGAAGACGATAGATATTGCACAGCGACATCTCAACGATGCCGAATACGAGGCAGCGCTCTCGACAATTCTGCCTCTAATCTCTGATGAGGTGGCCGGGAAGGACAAACGCGCGTTTCTCTTTGCGTCCCGGGTTGCGGGGTTTGCGGCCGCTCAGAATGGCGATTACGATCTTTCAAAGGAATGCGCGCTCAAGGCTCTTGCGGCGGATGAGGAGCAACTCGACGCATACTATCTCCTCGTCTATATCTACAGCCGTCTCGAGGACTACACGCTCGTGAATATTTACGGGCAGAAGTACCTCGAGCTTCGATCGCAGCTCGACAAGAGCGATAGGAGCGATGCAGCATATACAGGGACATTCGACAAGGTGTACGAAGTGTTGAACAATATGGGTGCGGCACTTCGCGAGGAAGGGCGGCTTCAGGAGGCGGTGGCGTACTTCGAACGCTCGATCGATTCCGAGCCGCGCTACCCGGTTGCATACATCAATCTCGCTCGCATGCTGAACTCGAACTCACAGCAGGCAGATGCCATCACAGTGCTCGAACGTGGTATCAAGCACTGCCCGAATGTGAAAGAGCTCGAGATGCTGAGAGACTCGATGCAAACCGACAAGGCATCTGTATCGTTCTGTATGATCGTGAAGAACGAAGAGGAGAGGCTGGCGACAGCTCTGGAGAGCATCAAGTCATTCGCCGATGAGATAATCGTCGTCGATACGGGCTCTACTGACAGGACAGTCGAGATCGCCGAGTCATACGGTGCAAAAGTCCATTTCCATGCGTGGGAGAAGGACTTCTCGAAAGCGAGAAACCAGTCGCTGTCTTACGCCACCAAAGAGTGGATTGGCATTCTCGATGCTGATGAGGAGATCGTGCAGGAGGACCTGCCGATACTGCGTCAACTTCTCGACCAGAAGGAACATGATCTCGTATCGTGCTCGGTGATCAATATCTCCGAGGATGGCTCCTATCAGTCGTTTCTTCCGTCAACGCGATTTTTCCGGAGATCGATCGGAGCATACTACTCCGGCATCGTGCACAATCAGTTGAAGTTTGACGTTGATCGGTACACAGTCCTTCGCGGTCCGGTGCGAGTCATGCACTATGGCTACGGCCTCTCGCCGGAGCAGATGAAGCGCAAGATCGAGCGTTCTCGAGAGCTGCTGCTGCAGCAGCTCGAGGAGGATCCGAACAATGCGTTTGCCAACATGAATCTCGCGCAGATATACCGAGGCGAGACGCCGAATCCGAGTCCGGAACAGGCGAAGAAGATACAGTTCCACGCTCAGAGGGCGGTCGACAATTCGGATCCGAATGACAAGGACACGCGGCACATTCACTTGATGGCGCTCCATCAGCTCGCTAGTGGATACTACTTCCAGAACCGGCTTGATGACGCAAGGCGAGCCTGCGAGAGAGCACTCGAGTATCGGCCCGATTATCTCGATCCCTTGATTACGCTTGGTCATATCTCATCGGTTCAGCAGAAATGGACAGAGGCTAAGAAGTGGTATGAGAGGTACCTCGAGGCTCGAGAGACATTCAAGGACAACGAGGAGACGGAAGCGATCATCCTTCTGTCGTTCAAATCGGAACAGAACGCCTACTACAATCTCGCGATGACGTGCGAGAATCTCAAGAACGTCGATGAAGCGCTAAAATACTATCGCAGGGCGGCGGAATGTGGCGAGGGATTTCTCGAGACTCATCTGCGAATCGCGCAGATACTGTTCAATAAGAACGAATACGAGTCTGCCGCGAAAGAAGCAGAAGTTGAATTGAAGAATCATCCGGATGCATGGCCGGCGCATTACATTCTCGGAGAATCATACCGCCTGATCGGAAAGGCCTCCCGATCGGAGCAACATCTTTTGGAAGCCGACAAAGCCCAGCCGCGAAATCGCGACATAATGAAGGCGCTGGCAACCCTCTATTTCCAGATTGAGCGGATTGATGATGCCAAACGGATTGCCGACGATCTTCAGCGTGAACATCCGGATTTCGAAATCGCGGCCCGGCTGATCGGTGATATTAACTTCGCCGCGCATGACTTTCAGAATGCCGCAGCCCACTATGAAGGGCTGATGGTGAAGGGTGAAGCTGATGGCGACGTGTTCAACAACCTCGGAAACTCGTACTACAAACTCGGCAGATACGAAGATGCTGAGAGAGCTTATAGAAACGCTCTCTCGCACAGCCCGAATTCGGCGCTCGTATCGCGCAATCTTGGCTTGACACTCGCGCAGTCCGGGAAGCTGAATGAGGCTGCAGATCTGCTGTCGTCATATCTCGAGCTGTCCCCCGACGATTTTCAGGTGGCTCATCTGCTCGGGGACATAATGTTCGAAAAAGGCCGGCTCGATGCCGCTCTCAAGCTGTACGAACTATGCCTGTCGCTAATGCCGGAATCGCACATAATCCTCACGAAGGTTGCCGATGTCTACTACCGGCTCGGGCACTATGAATCAGCGAAAGTGGGCTACGAAAGGGCTTTGCAGTTAGAGCCGGACTACGCTCCGGCGCGTGAGAATCTGGCGTCGCTCGAGGCATCTGTTACAGGCGGGAGTTAGATGTGTCAAGAGTGTTGGCACAGATTTCGATGATTGCCATGCTGCTAATCTCGGCAGAGGCATTCTCTCAGAATCGAATCGCAATAGTGACCGACTCGATGTCGGGAATCATGCCCGAGGGGCAGGAGCTAAGCCAGATTCTGAGTAGGACTTCGTTTGACTACGAGTACCTCGACTATATACCGCTTGATCTCGATAAGGACCGGTACTCTTGTGTCATGCTGATGTCGCGAGGCGCTGCAGTATCATGCCGAACTGAGGTCCTCGATGAGTACATTCACGCCGGCGGATCTTTGATATGCGGAGGCGGAATCCCATATTTCATCGCTTCGACAGATACAATCGACCCGATCTATCACTGGTTCGCATGCGAAGACTATACGAACGCCGCGGGTATTATGATGGCTACAGATGCCGCTGCGCAGTATGGATATCAGGTCGATGAGCGAATCGACAGTGTACCGTGCCACTACTCATTTGGCGCGCTTGCCGAGCCGCTCCCGGGATGTGATGTGATTGTGAAGTGGCATTGTCCCGGCGATGCGACAGATGATATCGCCGTTTCCCGGAGCGCATACGGCAAGGGTCGAGTCTTTTACATATCTCGACCGACCCAAAGCGATCTGTTGTCCGAGTTGACGCGGAGATTCCTGCTGGAGGCACCGGAGTACATCTGGGGAGATGCCGACGCCTCTCGTTCCGTAGACGTGGACGATGTAATATTCCTGATAGACTACATCTTTCATGAGGGGCTCCCGCCAGAGCGATTCTCGGCGGCAGATCCTACCGGTGACGGTTTTGTGGATATCGATGATGTCACACGTCTTGTAGGGTACGTATTCGAGGGGCGGAAACTACTTGGCGCCGGATCCATTGAGGAATGAAATCAACTTACATTGACATAGGAAGGTCGGAATGAAACGAATAATCTACGTTGCAGGTTCAGAGGGCACCGGTACCCGATTCATCTCGTCGATAATCGGTTCGCTTGACAGCGTTGACGGGCACAACGCAGAGAAGCATGAGCAGGACTTTGACACCGTCTGGAGCAACCTTCAGAACGACAAGATCGATGACGCAGTGAATCAGTTTCTTCAAATCACTGACACGGAGAAGCATGTCTTGATGCGCCGCTCATATCCGCATGGCGCCCGCCCTGTATGGTACAACATAGCGAACTTGAAACGACTCGCTGAGAAAACCGGGCGCGAGCTTCTGGTGATCGTGACCACCCGCGATGTCAACGTGCTAACGCTGTCGCTCTGCCGAGTAGACAGAAACAAGAATATCAAGATAGCTTCGGAGCGCATCAAGAAGGCTTACGACGTCATATTTACCCATCTCGAGCGCGAGAAAATCGAGCATTTCATCTTCAGCTATGAGGCGCTGATGCTTCTCGGATTCACGTACTTCAAGCTCGCGATGGAATCGGTCGGCCTGGATGTTACAATCGATCCTTCGGAAGTAAGCCTGCGGGACGGCAACCGCAAGTACTTGAACAACGAAGGTCTGCCAATTGAGCACGAATTCGAGAGAGTCACGGTTCGACCAGAGGAGACTTTCGAATACGCTTAAGCCGCCTGAGAAGGGGCATTGAGCATAGGGCGAAATCCAGATGGAAGATTGTAAGAAGGGCTATGTATTCTGGTTTACCGGGCTCTCGGGAGCCGGCAAGACCACATTAACCAACTGCCTCGGAGATATCCTGTCGAGTGCGGGGTACAATGTCCGTGTTCTGGACGGCGATGCCGTGCGGGACAAGACGGGGCATACGGATTTCTCGCGCGAAGGTAGAGCGCGTCAGGTCAGAAGGGTCGGCGCGATGGCGCGAGAGATGGCCGATTTCGGCTCGATTGTAATCTGCGCACTGATCTCGCCTTATGAGGAGGACCGAGAGGAAGTCCGTTCCGGTATTGTTGGAGAAGACCGCTTCTCTTTAATCTTCCTCGACTCGGACCTTGATACGCTGATCGAACGTGATGTGAAAGGTCTTTATAGAAAGGCACTCGACGGCGAGATCGATAATTTCACCGGAATCAGCGATCCGTACGAACCGCCGGAAGCTCCCGATCTCGTTCTGAATACCTCGATGCTGAGCGTCGATGGTGCAGTTTCCGTCCTCCGACTTTTTGCTATGTCGAGGCTTGACTCTGCAGCAGTCGAGCGTGCGGCCAAGCCTGCAGCCAAGCCTGCAGGGGCTGCGGGTTCATCCTGAGACCATTTGAGTCCTCTCGCTTTCAAAACAGCAATGCGAAGATATTTTTGACGCAAAAGAAAAGCCCCGTCTCGCATTGAGACGGAGCTTGGTTACTCAGAAGCTTGATTTAGTCTATCCGTTTTTCTTCTGGAAATCATGCATGAAGTCGACAAGTTTCTCGATTCCCTCGAGAGGCAGGGCATTGTACATCGACACACGAATACCGCCGACGGAACGATGACCTTTTAGACCATGCAGGCCTTCTTTCTTCGCCTCTGCGATGAATGTCTTTTCGAGATCTTCATCCGACATTCTTAATGTCGCATTCATCCATGAGCGGTCTTCCTTCTCCACGGTGCCGCGATAGAAGCCGCCGGATGAATCGATCGTGTCATAGAGCAGCTTCTGTTTCTTGTCGTTGATTTTCTCGACACCCTCGAGGCCACCCTGCTCCTTCACCCATTCGAGAACGAGCTTCACGGTGTAGATAGCAAAGCAAGGCGGTGTATTAAACATCGAGTCCTTCTCGATATACGTGCCGTAGGAGAGCATCGTATTCAGCCCCTCGTTGGCTTTTTCAGCGAGGTCCTTGTGCAGGAGCACGACAGTGACACCAGCCGGACCGAGATTCTTCTGCGCTCCAGCGTAGATCATCGAAAACTTGCCGAAGTCCAGCTTGCGGCAGAAAATGTCGGAAGACATGTCAGCGATCAGAGGTACGCTGCCTGTATCGGGAATGCTCATCCACTGCGTACCCTTAATCGTGTTGTTTGTCGTAATGTGAACATAGGCGGCATTCGGATCCAAATTCAGGTTCTTCGGGATGTGAGTGAAGTCCTTGTCTTCGCTGGATGCAGCCACGTTTACATTTCCGACTATCTGGGCCTCCTTGATCGCCTTTTTGGACCAGGTGCCGGTATTGACATAATCCGCTGATTTTCCGCTCGGCAGGAAATTGAGCGGTATCATCGCGAACTGCATGCTCGCGCCTGCTGCAGTGAATAGAATGTGGTAGTCATCAGAAATGCCCGCGATCTCTCTGAGCAGGCTCTTTGTATCTTCGTGGACCTGCTTGAATTCCGGTGAACGGTGGCTGGTCTCGAGTATAGACATGCCCGTACCCTGATAGTCCAGCAGCTCGCCCTGGATTTTCTCGATAACCGGCAGCGGTAGTGTCGCCGGGCCCGGATTGAAATTGTATATGCGGTTAGCCATTTTCGTTCTCCTTTCGGCTCACACTATTTGCTGACGAATTCCCCGATAAGGCGGTCTATAACCTCGCCGATCCTGAGCAGATTCTCCCTGGTGGACGCGCCTATATGAGGTGTTGCGACGAAATTTGGGGCATCCAGCAGAGGAGTGCTCTCCGGCGGATCGCTGTACCATACGTCTGTCGCAAATCCCTTTATCCTGCCGGATTTGAGCGCCTCGGCGACATCATCCTCATTGACGCACTTGCCGCGTCCCGTGTTCACGATATAGACTCCATCCTTCATCTTCGCAATGAGGCCCTTATTGATCATACCTTTCGTATCATCGGTGAGTGGCATGTGCAGCGATATGTAATCGCAGCGGCCGATGAAATCATCGAGATTCGCAACTATGTCAGCGTAGTCATGCGCCTTGATGAAGGGATCGTAGGCTATAACGTGCATTCCGAAGGCTTTGGCACGCCTGGCAACTTCCGTCCCGATATTCCCGACGCCCATCAGGCCGAGCGTTTTTCCGAAGAGCTCCGTACGCTTGAGCTCCTTTTTCATCCACTTGCCTTCCTTCATCGAATTATGGCCGGGAATAACGTTGCATGGCATCGTGAGCATCAGCGCCATTGCGAGTTCCGCGACGGCGATTGCGGAAGCCTCGGCGGTGTTGTGAACGATAATGTTCTTCTCTTTGGCATAGTCTCTGTCAATATTGTCGAGTCCCACACCGCCCCTGATGATGAGCTTCAGGTTGGGTGCACTGTCTATGTACTCCTTCGTGCACTTGGTCTTGCTGCGAACGAGAACGACGTCGGCATCCTTGAGTTGATCCTTGTCGTCGGTCACTTCGCCGTATTTCGCGAGTTTCTCCGGCAGGGAGGGGTCAAATGCATCAGATATCAGGATCTTCATCCGAATAACTCCTTCTGGCTTATCTTCTCACGCATCTATTCTTCAAGTAGATGAACTACCATTCCACTTCTGAGTTTTGGTTCGAACCAGGTTGACTTTGGCGGCATGACCTTCCCGGCATCCGCCACGCGAAGAAGTTGCTCCACCGAGGTTGGATAGAGAGCAAACGCGAGCTTCCACTCACCGCTGTTGACGAGCCGCTCGAGCTCCTTTAGTCCGCGAATCCCGCCTACGAAATCGATCCTCGGATCAGTACGCGGATCCTCGATTTTGAGCATAGGCTTCAAGACATTGCGCGCCAGGACCTGAACGTCGAGCGAGTCAACGGGGTCGGTGCGGTCGATGACGCTGTCGTGCGCTTTGAGCTTGTACCACTTGCCGTCGAGGAACATCCCGTACTCGTAGTTTTCCTTAGGCTCGGCCTCCTCTCTGTTCGCAGCCTCGCTGACATCGAACTTGTTCTTCAGGCCGTTTAGAAACTCATTCTCCGACATTCCGCTCAGGTCTTTGACCACGCGATTATATGCCAGGATATTCATTTCGTCGTCGGGGAATATAACGGTGAGGAAGTAGTTGAACTCCTCTTCGCCATTGTAGTCGGGATATTTTTCGCGATACTTCTCAGCGGCGCGCGTACCGGCCGCCGAGCGATGGTGACCGTCGGCAATGTAGATAGCATCGAACTTTGCGAGCGCATCCGTAATCGAATTTGCATGCTCCGCTTTCTTGATGACCCAGAGCGTGTGCCGGACGCCGTCATCGGCGGTAAAATTGAACTCCGGTTCGTCGTTTGTCAGCTCATGAAATATCTTACTGAGGTTAGGGTCAGAACGGAAGATGCAGAAGACCGGACCGGTTTGGGCCTTGGAAGTCAGGATGTGTGTGGTTCTGTCGTCCTCTTTGGCTGGGCGCGTGAACTCATGCTTTTTCACCCTCCCTTCGAGATAATCATCCACTGAGGCTACTGCGACAAGACCTGTCTGGATGTGATCACCCATCTGAATCTGATACAGATAGTAGCTGTCCTTCTCCTCCTGCTTCATTACGCGGTCGTGCATCAGCTTTTCGAGATTATCCCTGGCCTTGTTGTATACGGCTTCGGAATACGGATCGATGTCTTCCGGAAGGTCTATTTCCGGCTTCACGACATGCAGAAACGAGTGCGGGTTAGTGGCCGCCATTTCCCGGGCCTCAGCCGAGCTGAGAACATCGTACGGGGGAGACGCTACCTTTTGAGCATTCTCCGGTAAGGGCCTAAGACCTTTGAAAGGCTTTATCTTCACCATTCTCACTACTCCTGACCAGTTGGACCCGCACAGCGGGAGGCTAATCATCAAGTCCTCAAAATACTTGCCGCTAATTTACAAAAGATAGGGTTTGCGTCAACCGAATTCGGTGAAGGACCGCGCGGGGCTATCAGGGCGGAATGAGTGTGCGCACGATGAACAGGTCGCGCTCGAATGCTCGTGCATTTTGCAAGGGGTGGGGTCCCATAAGTCACAGGGGCGCAAAATGTTCAAAAGATGGAATCTATTGCAGTTACGCCGCTTGCCCCGACAGGGTCCTGTATGTACCGCTCGCGTGTGTCACAAACCTGTCGGAGCGCGTTAAGTACGTCTTCCGGGATGTCGAAAATAGTGATGAAGAGAGGAGATCATAAGCTCAGGTAGCGTAAAGAATTCGGAGCAGAAGCCGATTAAGATAAAGAGAAGCTTGAAGTTATGGTAATCGACGTTGAATAGAGTAAAGAAGGTAAGAATCAGAAACGACGGGAGGTGATGAAGCACTCGAGTCGACAAGCCGCGACTCGTTTAGTAATGACGGCTTGAAGGTCAGAAATTGGCTCGGGACCTTGGCAGACATCGGATGTGGCTGAACTGGCGAGCACAAACCAGTTATTACAGTCAATCAGGGTCGACAGGGATAGTCGACAAGGAGTTTCAAGGAGGATTAAATGTCCTTACGCATTAACCACAACATTGCTGCCTTGAACGCGCATCGTAACCTGTCCGGCACGACAAAGGCTCTTTCGAAGTCGATGGAGAAGTTGTCGTCCGGTTACAGAATTAACCGCGCGTCCGACGACCCGGCGGGTCTTGTGATTTCCGAGCAGTTCAGAGCGCAGATTGCCGGTCTCAACCGTGCGATCTCCAACTCCGAAGGTTCGGTCAACATGATCCAGACCGCAGAGGGAGCTCTCAACGAGATCAACAGTCTTCTGGTCTCCATGAGAGAGCTGGCTATTCATGCTGCTAACGAAGGTTTCAACGATGTCAACCAGTTGGCAGCCGACCAGGCGGAAATTGAAAACGCGCTGGCAACCATTGACCGTATTGCCAAGAACACGCAGTTCGGTACCAAGAAGCTTCTCGACGGCACCAAGGAGAACCTCGCCACGATTACAACGGCGAACTCCTCGAAGTTGACGATCGTCAACTCCACGCTGTCATCCGGCACTCATTCCATCAGCGCCACGAAGGTGAGCGATGCAACCTCATCGCTCAACACGACCTCGTACGGTATTTCGCTCAACAGCACCGGCAACCCGTCGGAGCTGTCCGACGGCATTCATAATCTGGATGTTGTTCAGGCTTCCGATGGCGCCGAGAAGCTGTCGAGCGATATCCGTATCACCGACGCCTTCAACAACAACCTTACTCTCGCCACCGCCGGGCAGTATGCTACGGTTATGTCTACCGGCACGTTCGGTACTGTTACCTCTGGTAACGCTGGTACCTATCAGGTTCAGCTCAACTACCAGGGCGAGGATGGTGTTGTTACCGGTAACCAGAGCATCTCTGTTGATCTGGTCGCCGGCGAAGACATCGGTGATCAGGTCCAGAAGTGGAACGCCTCTATCGCCGGCAACGAGTATCTCGCCGGTAAGATCGAGGCCGCCACGACTTCCGGTACTGACGGTGCTACCGGCAGACTGGTTTTCCGCTCTGTTGACGAGGGTGCCCAGTACAGCTTGAAGCTGTCGTCGTTCTCGACGGTTGGTACCGGCGGTAACCTGTTCGATATGGGATCCGCTCGTTCCACACGTGGTGTCAGTAAAGACGAGATGAAGCTGCAGATCAACACCGCCCGTTACGGTCTCAAGACCGAGACTCTGGATATCTCTACAGTCTCCAGTGGCGGTGGCGCGAAGACCTTCGTATCGATGGCCGCTCTTCGTGATGAAGTTGCCCGCGCTCTGAAGATCGCTTCGGGTTCAGGTGGTTTCGGTACCGTTGAGGCTTCAGGTACGAACAGCTCAATCGCCAACGTCGATGCGGAAGTGGTTGGAAACAAGCTGCGTATCTACACGCGTGACGAGGGTTCCGACTACACGATTAAGCATCAGCAGCTCTCCGAAGACAAGGAAGAAGCTGCCAATGTGCTCGGTTTCTCGATCGATACGATCGCGGCGACCGGTACGGATGCTCTCGTATCATTCGATAACTACACGAACACGATCACGTCAGTCAAGTACTCCGACACTACCGATGTGACCCTGTACAACAAGGCGGCAGGTGTGTCCGGTAGAGGTTCGCTTGATATCACGGTGAACACTGCGCTGAACGGCGTCAACCTGGGCAGCATGCTGCTCGACGTGAGCGCTGCAGAGTTCGATGTCCGGCTCGACGGCGGCCCCGCATCCTCGGTGGTAGCCGGCGAGGAGGCGATTGTCTACAACTCCGACAGGTCCGAGTCACTGAAGGTCAACTACGCGCTCTCGTCGGAAGGTGGATCGGAGACGATTCAGGACACTGACAGATCGCTCGTGTTCCAGATCGGCGGTAATGTCGGCCAGACAGCGAGAATTTCGCTGAGTAACATGTCATCTTCATCACTCGCAAATAACGTCGCAGGTAACATGTTCACGGATCTCTCCGCGATCAATGTTACGAGTGCTGCCGGCGCTCAGGACGCACAGTCCTTGATCGACGCGGCTATTGATGAGGTGACCAACCTTAGAGGTACGCTCGGTTCGTTCCAGAAGAACACTCTCGAATCGAACCTGACGAACCTCCGGATCGCGGCTCAGAACCTGACGGCTGCGGAATCTGATCTCCGTGATACCGATATGGCAAGAGAGATGTCGATATTCACTAAGGAGCAGATCCTCCTGCAGGCCGGTACCGCCATGCTCGCGCAGGGTAACCAGGTACCGCAGGTTGTTCTGTCGCTGTTCGGTTAAGCGAGATTCACCAGATAACCAATCGGGAGAGGTCATAACCGGCCTCTCCTGATCCAAGGCGAGGTGGTTTTAGATGTATCCGATCAATGAAACAAACCAGGCTTCGGCGTCACATTCAAAGAGACCCGAGCTGAGGGCAGTATCGGATGCTGTTGATTCGCCGAGAATAGGAAATCAGGTGAATTTCGGCTCAGCCGAACGAGAAGCCATAGCTTCCGCATTTCAGAAGCTGAAAGAAGTGTCTTCTTCGGCTTCCGAATCGAGCGATGAGTTTCTCGATTCAATGCTTAAGCAGGTGAACGATGAGATGCGGCAGCGCAGAATCGCGCTCAGCTTCTCTGTCGATGAAGCATCTGACAGTGTCATCGTGCAAGTGGTTGATTCTGAATCGGGCAAGGTCGTTCGGCAGATACCGCCGGATGAGGTGCTTGCTCTGAAAAGGCGGCTGGAAAGCATGACAGGCATGCTTTTCGATACTGAAGGATAATTCAAAGTACCGGGTGAGGCTGAAAAGCCTCATCCGGACAAACTGTGAGAAGAGGGTAAAGTAATGCCCGGAATGCAGTCAATTGACGGAATAAGCTCGAGCCTTGATACTACAAGTATCATCCAGGCTATGATCGAGGCCGAGAGTGGTCGTCTCAACCTCATGGGGGAGCAGGTTGCGGAGAAGACCAGCAAGACTACGTCCTACAATGCCGTGTCCGCATTGCTGCTGGGGCTCAAGGCGAAGGTTTCGGCTCTAACGAAGGCATCGACATTCGACAAGTTCGCCGTGGCCAACTCGGCAGAGGATTACGTTTCCGCCGCAGTTTCCGGGGGAGATGTCGCCACGGGATCATATTCAATCTCGATAAACAAGCTCGCTCAGAATCATCAGATTGCGAGCCAGGGTTTCGCTGACAAAGACTCGACGAGTATCGGCACGGGCTCGTTTACGGTGCAGATGGGCATGTCATCGGCGCGCACCCTGACTATAGACTCTACGAATAATACTCTTGAAGGTCTCAAGCAGGCTATTAACAACGCTGATATGGGCGTTACTGCTTCGATCATCAACGATGGTACCGAGAGCAATCCCTATCGTATGCTTCTGACCTCCAGCAAATCAGGGCTCGACAATCAGATATTGATAACGAATTCGCTGAGCGGTGGTGACGAAGACATTGACTTTGAGACTTCATCGTTCGATGCGCCCGAGACGGTCCGATGGACATCCAGCGCAAGCTCGACCGTATCGCTTGGCCCCACCGCATCATATACCGGGAGCGAGAACAAGACGTACACGTTTACTGTGCAGGGCTCCGGGAGCCAGACGGTCGGCACGGATGAGATTATCGTCAACTGGTCCGACGGCACGAACTCGGGTGCGATCACAGTCTCCGAGGCAGATGCCGAAGTGACGCTCGGATCGGGTGACGGTGCGGATGGTCTAACCCTGTCGTTTGGAGCAGGTACGATGGTCGGTGGCGATACTTTCAAGGTTCAGACATTCAGCCCGACGATACAAGCCGCTCAGGATGCGGAAGTCTCTCTCGGATCGGCATCCGGAGGTGGATCGCCGATTACTGTCACTTCCTCTACTAATACGGTCGCGGACCTGATCCCCGGAGTGACTCTGAATCTAAAGAAAGTAACCGACTCCGAGACGCCTTCCGTCAATCTAAGCGCTTCTCGCGATACCGAAGGGCTGCGCGCCCAGATCGAGGAGTTTATCAATCAGTACAACCAGGCGATGGGACGTATCAACGAGTACCTCGACTACGATTCGGAAACCGAAAAGGCAGGAGCGCTGCTCGGTGATTCAACCATGATAACGATTCAGAGCAGGCTCAAGATGATTCTGTCTTCAACGGTGGATGGAATCGACTCTGGCATGCGTACGCTCGCAGATATGGGTATACGTACCGATGGTACGGGTAAACTGAAGATCGTCAACCAGACCAATCTCACAGAGGCGCTAAACGAGAACCTCTCGGACGTGATAAAGCTCTTCACGAGCTGGGGTGACACCTCTGACTCAAAGATCAGCTTGTTGTCGGTTGGAACCGACACGGAGGAGACCAAGGAAAGCGGCTACGCTGTGAACATTACTCAGGCGGCAACCCACGGATACCTGCAGGGGACCTCAATAGTCGATCCGGCAGTAACGCCGCTTGTAATAGACTCCACAAACAACTCATTGAAGCTAAAGATCGACGGTAGAGTATCGGATGAGATTGTACTTGGCGCGGGGTCATATACAAGCATGTCACAGCTTGTCACTGAGCTGCAGAACAAGATAGATGCGGACGACAACCTCGCTGATCTTGGCGTCGTCGTCAGCTATGTCGATACCGGCTCTGAAGGCTATTTGAAGATAACATCCGGCAAGTACGGTAGCGGATCAGCAGTCGAGATTCAGGCCGGAGTTGAAAACAGCGCGACTGTGACGCTCGGTCTGGCGCAGGCAACGGCGCATGAGGGTCTGGATGTTGCCGGTACGATCAACGGCGAAGAGGCGGAGGGAGCCGGTCAGATCCTGAGTGGAAAGAGCGACAGCGAGACTATCGCCGGTCTCAAGCTCAGGATAGAGTATAGCAGCTCCGACGTCGCCGCCGGAATCGCTACAGGCTCGGTTGAAGTCGTCAAGGGATTTGCAAGTAAATTCGATGAGCTCCTCGAATCGATCACACGATCCGAAGAGGGACTACTTGCACGAAAGTCGAATGCGCTTCAGAAGCAGATTAGCTATACAAACGAGAGAATCGAGGACGAGGAAGAACGTCTCAATTTGAGGATGGAATCGCTATACTTACAATTTTGGGAGATGGAGAAACTCCTCGGCGAGATGGGGTCGACACAGAGTTATCTGGAAACCCAGCTTGCTCAGTTAGGCAACAATTGGAAATTCTCAGGATCAAGCAAGAGGTAGGGATGTGCAATGAACAAAGCTCTCGCGAACTACAGGAAGAATCAGGTGTCCGGCATGAGCCAGAAGGAACTGATTGTCCTTCTGTATGACGGCGCTCTGAGATTCCTCGACCAGGCAAATGGACACCTGGAGAAAAAGGAGACAAATGAATTTGCAGACAAGCTCGAGAGAGTTCACAGGATAGTGTATCACCTCTACACTACTCTCGATTTTGATAAAGGTGGAGAGATAGCCGAGAAGCTCGGTTCACTCTACTCGTTCGTGATAAGCCAGCTCTATATTCTGAACTCGACCAAGAATCCGCAACTGATCGTGGACATTAAGGCGATTCTGAGTGATCTCAGGGATGGCTGGCAGAACATCGGAAGGGGTGCGGAGCCTTCACAAACAGAGAATGCTGACTCTGAGCAGAAGCGGGAGAGCGTTCGGGGGCATTCGCAAAATCCTGAAGTCAACAAAGCTGTTTCAGTACAGGTGTAATATGGAATACCGTGACGTAATCGACTTGGAAAACGTGTTGATATCTCTTCTCAAGGAAGAGTATGGGTTCTATCAGTCGCTCTATGTGCTAATAGATAAGCAGAGAGATTTGCTGAAGTACGACAGAGACCGAAAGATATTGACCGTTTATGACGAAATACGGCAGATGGAAAAGCGTATTCATGAAAGCGAGGAGAAGATCTCCGAGCTGAAGAACCGCAACCGGAAGCTCTTCAACCTTGCAGCAACATCACCGGAAGTTCGCAAACTCGTCAATTCGATATCAACGCTGATTCGCAAGAATCTGTCGATGATAAAGGAGAACGAGGAGTTTGCAAGCGAGCGATATCAGCGGATCAAGGAGGAACTTGAGGCACTCAAAAACAACCAGAAGCTCACCCAGTATGCCGAAAATCGAGATCAGAAGGCCAGAATCCTCGATGGCCGAGGCTAAACGGAGGGAGCGATAGCAATGAAGGTAGGAGACGTCAGCGGAGCCTCACCGATCGACAGAGGCGGAGAACACAACAGGAAGGCAACTCGAAAGGCGGAGTCGAACGAGCAACGTCAGCAGGACAAGATCGACCTCTCGCCCGATGCCAGGCAAAAGGCGGACGGTGCATCAAAGACGGCTAAGTCGAGTCGGTCCGAGCAGGTCTATGGAAGACCATCTCCGGAGAGAAAGCAGATGGATGACGACGATCAGAAACTTGTTCAGGCGCTAATTGGGCAGGGCGACGACAAGGAGGAATCATCCAGTGTTCGGAAGGAGAAGGTCGAGGAGGCCCGTGAGAAAATGCAGTCCGGCGAGTACTCGGACAAGAAGGTTATTGACCAGGTCGCCAGGCGGATTATGGAGCAGTTTGGACTAAACAACCGCTAACAACTCAAGGGTGAAACAGGGTAACGGGTGGAAATGGTAGATACACAGGAAGCTATCGGCAAGCTGCAGCAGACGGTCGGGCGGATATCCAATCTCCCGACACCTCCGGTCGTATTCAACCAGATCAACAAGGTCATTAACGACCCGAGTACGTCGGCATATGACATCGCGGCGATTCTCTCCGAGGATCCTGCAATGAGCGTTAAGGTTCTCAAGCTGTCCAACTCTGCGTTCTACGGAATGAACCGCGAGATCACCTCGATCAAACAGGCCATTGTGATAATGGGAATCGAGGCCGTCAGGTCGCTCGTCCTTTCCACAGCCGTTTTCGATATGTTTAAGGACGACGACGCCGATCCGGGGTTCCAGGATGATTTCTGGAGACATTCGCTGGCCACAGGCACATGTGCGCGCCTTCTGATTCGTCAGATGTCGGGGAAGTGGATCACAGAGGCAGAGCTTGCATTCTCCGCGGGCTTGCTCCATGATATCGGAAAGCTCGTGCAGTATTCATACCTCCCGGACGACTTCAGAGCTGCGAAGGAGATTGCCGAATCGAGCCAGGTGCCATGGTACAAAGCTGAGGAAACAGCGCTCGGCTATACACACGGTCATCTCGGATCTCTGCTTGCCCACAAATGGAAACTCCCGAATGCTCTCAGGGACGCAATCGAAAACCACCATACACCACGTCTCGCCAACTCCGAGGGGGTTCATGCTGGCTTGGTTCATACGGCAAACTACGTGAGCCACATGACTTTCGATGACGAGAGCCAGATAAATCGCAATGAAGAAATCCTTGACCGCGAGATACTGGTCAAGATAGGTCTCGACTCGATCGATTTGCCCGGTTTCCGCGACAAACTGATGGACGAATATTCCAAGGCGGAGACATTCATGAAGATGGCGAGAGGAGCGTAGGATCCGGGTGATTGTCCTGAAGTTCGATCTGCAAACTTAAACTCCCACATTTTTTTCCGATACAGTCAGAAAGAGACGAAAACCGGTCGATGATTCAATCATCAGGTCATTTTGGCGTTGCTGGATGCATATTGCTCTCAATTTGGTCTCTATTTTCGCTTGACAGGATTGCGTATGTCATATAATATAACATTCTGCGATATGGGCGATTAGCTCAGTTGGTTAGAGTGCTTGCTTGACATGCAAGAGGTCACTGGTTCGATTCCAGTATCGCCCACCATTGTTGCCCCGTCGAGGGGTTTTATTATGTATGCCTGACGGAGTCATGTTATGGAGAAGACTGAAGTCAAGAACATACAGATTACGTTTCCGGACGGTTCGAGGAGAGAATACACTGCCGGTATTACCGGTCTCGATATAGCTAAGGATATCTCCAACAGCCTTGCAAAGAAGGCTCTCGCTGTTAAGGTCGACGGTCAGGTTCGAGATCTGAACAGACCGATTGCCGAGGATGCCGAGTTTCAGATACTGACTTTCGACGATCCGGAAGGCAAGGATGTGTTCTGGCATTCCTCCGCGCATGTCATGGCACAGGCCGTGCTGGATCTCTTTCCGGGTACCAAGCTCGCTATTGGTCCGCCGATCGATGAGGGTTTCTACTACGACTTCGATTCGCCGGAGCCGTTCAGTGACGATGATCTCGAGAGGATCGAGAAACGGATGAAACAGATCGTAAAGGCTAATCACGAGTTCAGTCGCAAGGAGTGCTCGAAGGAGGAGGCGATAAGCCTCTTCAGTGACAAAGACGAAAACTACAAGCTCGAGTTGATTTCGGAACTCGAAGATGAGCAGCTCACTATTTATTCACACGATACATTCGTGGACTTGTGTCGCGGCCCGCACGTTCCTTCCACCGGAAAAGTTAAGGCATTCAAGCTGATCTCGGTAGCGGGGGCATACTGGCGCGGCTCCGAGGAAAACAAGATGCTGCAACGTATATACGGCGTGGCGTATCCGAAGCAGGAGATGCTCGATGACTTCCTCAAACGAATGGAGGAGGCGAAGAAGCGAGACCACCGCAAGCTCGGCAAAGAGCTGAATCTCTTCTCGATCAAGGAAGATGTGGGCTGTGGGCTTGCGCTCTGGCATCCGAAAGGCGCGATAGTGCGCGATCTCATCGAGACCTATTGGAAGAAGCGCCACGTGGATTCGGGCTATGAGCTCGTGTTCACTCCACACATAGCGCGCCTCGATCTTTGGAAGACCTCGGGGCATACGGATTTTTACAGCGAGGATATGTTCAGCCCGATGATCGTCGAGGAAGTCGAATACCAGATCAAGCCGATGAACTGCCCGTTCCATATAGAGATTTACAAGAACGACCTGCACTCGTATCGCGAGCTTCCCATTCGCTGGGCGGAACTCGGTACTGTCTACCGTTACGAGCGTTCGGGTGTGCTCCATGGGCTGTTTCGCGTGAGATCATTCACTCAGGATGATGCCCACATCTTCTGCACCCCGGAGCAGGTAGAGGACGAGATAGTTGGTGTTGTGGAATTGACGCTGTCGTTCCTTCGAGAATTCGGGTTCGAGAATTTCGATATATTTCTGTCGACAAAGCCGGAGACCGAGTTTGTCGGCGCGCCGGAAAGATGGGAGACTGCTGAGAAGGCGCTCGCACGCGCGCTTGATAGAGTCGGTCTCGAGTATGAAGTCGACGAGGGCGCCGGTGCGTTCTATGGTCCGAAGATCGATGTCAAGATAAGGGACGCTCTCAAGCGGTCCTGGCAGTGCTCGACAATTCAATTCGATTTCAACCTGCCTGAGCGATTCGAGTTGACCTACACTGATTCCGATAACCAGCAGAAGCGGCCGTATATGGTTCATCGCGCTATTTTCGGTTCGCTCGAGAGATTCTTCGGCGTGCTTCTCGAACACTACGCGGGCGATTTCCCGCTTTGGCTTGCGCCAATCCAGGCGAGAGTGCTGCCGATATCGGATGATTTGAACGATTACGGGCAAAGCGTGGTTGATAGTCTAAAGGAGGCGGGAATCAGAGCTGAACTCGACTCCCGTTCCGAGAAGATCGGCTATAAGATCCGCGAGTGTGAAACTCAGAAGGTCCCCGCGATGTTGATTGTCGGCAAGAAAGAGGCCCAAGCGGGTACGGTTTCGTACCGAAGACGCAAGGAAGGCGATCTCGGCGCCAAGCCCGTCGATGAAATTATTTCCTTGCTAAAAAAGGAAATTGAAAATAAATAGTACACCTACTAACTCTAAAGAAGGAGTGAGGAGGAATAGCGAAGCGCAAATCTCCCGAAACTCGGGTCAATGAAAGAATAAGAGCCCCACAGGTCCGCTTGATCGGACCGGACGCGCAACAGATCGGAATTGTTCCCGTCAAGGAGGCTCAGAGGATGGCGGTAGAGAGAGGCCTTGATTTGGTTGAGGTTTCTCCAAATGCCAAGCCACCGGTTTGCAGGATTCTCGATTACGGCAAGTACAAGTATGAGCTTGCGAAGAAACAGAAAGCCGCCAAGAAAAGACAGCATACTGTTCAGCTCAAGGAAATGCGATACAGGCCCAAGATCGAGGAGCACGACTATCTGTTCAAGACAAAACATGTACGTCAGTTCCTGACCGACGGCTACAAGGTGAAAGTCTATGTTGAGTTTCGGGGCCGTGAAATGGCTCACACCGAGTTCGGCAAGAGACTCATAGAGAGATTACAGGAAGATCTCTCGGACATCGCCACTGTCGAACAGAAGCCGAAAATGGAAGGCCGGAAACTGGGAATGATACTTATGCCCAAGTAAGAAAGACGGGTGGTAATATGCCGAAGCTGAAAACCAACAGAGCCGCTGCCAAGCGTTTCAAAAAAACCGGCACCGGCAAGATAAAGAGAATGAAGGGCCATAAGAGCCATATCTTGACCAAGAAGACGCGCAAGAGAAAGCGTAATCTCCGCCAGGGCACACTCGTGTCACAGGAAGATTCTCGGCGCGTTCGTCTGATGATCCCGTATCTGTAGACCGATCACGGGCGCGATTCAAAGTAAGAAACTTCTGGGGAGGATATAATGCCGCGCGCAACGAACAACGTCGCCTCGAGACGTAGGCGCAAAAAAGTCATCTCGAAGGCGAGAGGAAATTATGGCGGTCGCAGGAAGCTCTGGCGCACCGTCCGTGAGACCGTCAACAAAGGTCAAACCTATGCATATCGTGATCGCCGTAACAGAAAGCGGGAGTTTCGCAGACTGTGGATCACGCGTATCTCCGCAGCATGCCGCATGTTCGACATGCGTTACAGCGAGTTCATAGCCGGGTTGAACAGGGCCGGTATCGATCTGAATCGCAAGGCGCTCGCCGATATAGCAGCGCGCGATACTGTAGCCTTTGAGCAGTTAGTGAACAAGGTACGTGAAGCGGCCTAAAACTGTTACCACCCGGCAACTATGTCTGCAAAAGAAAGAATTACAGAGTTAAAAGAACAATTTGATCGTGACTCCGAGAGTATCGGCACTCCCGCTGAACTCGAGGAGTTGCGTGTAAAATACCTTGGCAGAAAGTGCGAGCTGACCTCGATGCTGAGGGGCCTGAAAGACCTTCCGGTTGAAGAGCGGAAGGAGGTTGGAAAGTATGCCAATCAGGTTCGAGGGCAGATCGAGGCCTGGGTTAAAGACAAGAAGAGCGATCTCGATGCCGGCAAGACCGGTTCATTGAAAAAGACCGAAGCGGTTTTTGACTACACCCTCCCCGGCAAAAAACGCAAGCTCGGTCGACGTCACCCGGTCAATATCGCCATCGAGGAAATGTGTCGGATTTTTTACGGCATGGGTTTCGAGATCGCAGTCGGTCCTGACGCCGAAACAGATTATTACAATTTCGAAGCGCTGAATATACCGAAGGATCACCCGGCTCGCGACATGCAGGATACATTCTATCTCTCGGACGAGACGGTGATGCGGACCCATACCTCGCCAGTGCAGATACACGTCATGGAATCGCAGCCGCCTCCGGTGCGGATCATCGCACCCGGAAAGTGCTATCGTAATGAGGCAATTTCAGCTCGATCGAATATCCTGTTTCACCAGATCGAAGGCCTCTACGTCGACGAGGGGGTTACGTTCGCGGATCTCAAGGGAACGCTCGAAGGTTTTGTGCGCGAATTCTTCGGCTCGGATATCAAGACACGTCTTCGGGCAAACTACTTTCCGTTCACCGAGCCGTCGGCCGAACTCGACATAACGTGTTTCCTCTGCAAGGCGAAGGGGTGTCCGGTATGCAAACACACAGGGTGGCTCGAGGTTCTCGGATGCGGAATGGTTGATCCTGCGGTTTTTGCATTTGTCGGCTATGACTCGGAAAAATACTCCGGATTTGCCTGGGGTATGGGAATCGAGCGGATCGCCATGCTGAAACACGGCATTGATGATATAAGAAGATTTTTCGAGAATGATCTGAGAGTTCTGGAGCAGTTGCTATGAAGATATGTTACGGCTGGCTGAAAGAACTCGTGGACTTTGATTGGGATGCCGAGGAGTTAGCACACAGGCTCACCATGTCCGGCACGGAATGCTATGTTACCGGGCCACTCTTTCCGAATTTCACAGGGGTCATCGTCGGGAAAGTCGTTTCGTGCGAACCGGTCGATTCCTCCGATAAACTTACTTTATGTGAGGTTGATACGGGTTCGAGTGCTATGACCTCGATCTGCGGAGCGCCGAATGTTCGCCCGGGATTGAAGGTCGCATTCGCCGGTCCCGGTGCAGAACTGCCGGATAGGATCAAAGTGGAAGTTGCGGAGAGAGTTGGGCATAAATCCGAGGGTATGATCTGCTCCGAATCCGAGCTCGGACTATCCGAGGATCACTCCGGCGTTATCGAGTTGGACAACACAGTTAAGGTCGGATCCAACCTCCGGCAAGCCCTCGATCTGGATGACTGGTTGATAGAATTCGATCTGACTCCGAACCGGCCGGATTGCCTCTCGGCTATCGGCATTGCCCGCGAGATTGCGGTTCTCGCGGGAACCAAAGTCTGTCATCCACCGATTGAACTTAATGAGATTTCAGATTTGGCCGCGGATGCAGTAGAGATAGATATCGAGGACCCGGAGCTATGCCCTCGATATATGGGCCGAGTGATCAAAAACGTGAAGATCGCCCCCACACCGTGGTGGATCAAGAAGTATCTCTATTCTACGGGTGTCAGGTCAATCAACAACATTGTCGATATAACGAATTTCGTTTTGATGGAGTACGGACACCCGCTGCATGCCTTCGACTATGATCTGTTCAGCGCTCCCAAAGTGCTCGTACGCAGCGCCAGGGCCGGAGAGAAGTTTAGGACGCTGGACGATGTCGAACGGACGCTCGAAGAAGGTATGATAATGATCACCGATTCGAAGAAGAATGTTGCGCTCGGCGGCATAATGGGCGGACTCGACTCGGAAGTGACAGAGGAATCGAGTAATGTGCTGCTGGAGAGTGCCTATTTTCATCCGACTGCGATCAGAAGGACGAGCAAAAAACTCGGGATTCAATCCGAGTCGCAGGTTCGATTCGAGAAAGGCGCCGATCCGCAGTGCGTACCCAGAGCTTGTGATCGTGCAGCGAGCTTGATTCAGGAATACGCCGGTGGCAAGGTTCTCACCGGACAGGTGGATTGCTATCCTAAGGAGATAAATCCCGTCAAGATATCTCTTCGTCCCGGCAGGGTGAATGAGATACTTGATACGGACATATCCGTTCCGGAAATGATCGACATACTCAGCGGACTAAAATTTGCGGTTCAGCCCGGTAAGGAATTGGGAGTAACTGTGCCCACATTCAGGCCGGATGTTACCCGTGAGATCGATCTCGTCGAAGAGGTTGCGCGAATCTACGGTGTGGGCAAGATTAAATCGTCCGAATCCGCTGCGGGGTCGCTCGTGACTCCGGAAAGACCGGAGGAGCGGTTTTACCGGGTACTGCGCGCGCTCCTGGTCTCGCAGGGGATGGTGGAGGCGCTGACCAACACGATGATCGATCCTGCGAAGGACAAAGTCGTGTCCGGACTCGACAATCATATCAAAGTGCTGAATCCTGTGTCAGTAGAGCTTTCGGTGCTTCGGCAGAATTTCCTGCACAGCTTCCTGCATATTATCGCATACAATTTGAATCGCAAAAAGAGCGATATCCCATTTTTCGAGATCGGAAAAGTCTTCATTCCGAAAGAAGGCGATCCACGGCCCTGTGAACCTGCCAGGCTCGCGATAGCTTTCTGTGGGGAAGAAGCGGATCTTCGCTGGGATCGCCCGCCGGAGAAATACGATTTTTTCAATCTCAAGGGCGTTCTCGAAATCCTTGCCGATGACCTCGGGCTTGGTGGTCTGATACTGACGCCGAAGGAGTACCCCTTCTTTGAGAAGGGCAAGTCATTCGATGTCCGTTTGGGTGAAGCGGATTGTGGATTCTGCGGGGTGGTCTCACAATCGGCTCTGGATGCGTACGATATCGAGTTGCCCGTCTATTTTGCCGAGCTCGATCTCGACATGCTGATCGAAAGCTTCAGCGAAGAGCGGGTGGTGAAAGCGGTACCGCGATACCCGTCATCCGTGCGTGACATTGCCCTCATAGTCGATGAAGCGATGCTCGCAAGGCAGTTGAGCGAAGTAATTGAAGAGCACGGGGGAGATATCCTCGAAAGTATCTCTCTTTTCGACGTTTACGCGGGGAAGCAGGTGCCTGCAGGTAAGAAGAGCCTCGCGTTCTCGATCGAGTATAGATCCATAAGAAAGACATTGACCGATGAAGAGATAGATCGGGTTCATAACGCTATTGTCAAGGCGCTTGGCGAGAAATGTGGTGCCGAGCTTAGAACCTAAGCAAATTCCGAAAATGAAGGCAGGTTGACATGGAGGAGTTGAATCGTCTTGAAGAGCGAGTGGAAGCTGTAGTCGCTCGTATACAGGAACTTGAGGAAGCCAACAAGAACCTTCGCAACGAAAACCGGGAACTCTCACAACGCTACGAAGCGCTGAAGATGGAGAATGAGAAGCTCCGCTCGGAAAAGGATAATATCGCTACGGACTATACGGAGCGTGAAAAAGAGGTCAAGAACCGCCTCGAATCGCTTCTCAGCCAGGTCGAGAAGGTGGAACTCGAGATCAAATAAAACCTTGACATAAATCTATCAAACAGGTAGGTTTGCTTGTCGCAGAATATGCGGGTATGAGAGGTTTTTACAGATAAATACTATGTCTGAAAATAACCGGATAATAAAAGTTCACATTTTTGGGGAAGATTATCCCATTAAAGGTGACTTCGAGGATGAGGCTCAGGCGGAAGAGTATCGCGAGCTTGTTCTCGATATTGCAAAATACGTAGATCAAAGAATGCATGATGTGGCGGAGAAATCATCAAACAGGTCGCCCAAGAATATCGCGGTTCTGACAGCGCTTAACATTACGGACGAGCTTCTCAGGTTGAGACGAGAAAACGAGGAGCTTAAATCCAGCGTTAATCAGAGGGCAGGTCATCTTGCGAGCCGGCTTGAAGAGAGACTGTCTTCTTCGCCATCCGGTTGATTATCATACCGTTCCTCCCATAGTCCTCATTTTCTGCTTTAACAACGTTTGATATAAACCGGGTCTTTACCCACGGGGGTGGAGGTTTGCATGCAGGGATTTAGCCTGACTGTACTGATCATATGCGCAGCCGCCGCCGCTTTCATCGCAGCATTTGTCACCTGGCTTCTTATCCGCA
Source organism: uncultured Ignavibacteria bacterium (assembly GCA_964415885.1). Lineage (GTDB taxonomy): Bacteria > Zixibacteria > MSB-5A5 > JAABVY01 > JAHJOQ01 > CAYQCE01. The sequence continues at coordinate 7,789 of CAYQCE010000003.1, read as the reverse complement.
AAGCCGGGGTGTCCAAGCTTGGGAATGCCGAGCAGCAGGCCAGGGAGATTCTCGATAAGGCCGAGCGTGACGCAGTGTTGCGAAAGAAGGAGGCGCTACTTGAAGCGAAAGATGAACTGTACAAAGCCAAGGTCAACTTAGAGCGTGAAATACAAAACAAGCGCGTTGACCTCCAAAAACTCGAAAAACGTCTCGCCGACAAAGAAACCGCTTTAGACCGCAAGGTCGATCTACTCAACAAAAAAGAGAAAGACTTCCAGAGCTTGGAGGGAAGCCTTAAGGCCCGCGAGAAGGCTATCCAGGTTAAGGAAGATGAGTTGAACAATCTCATTTCACAGCAGAACGCACAGCTCGAGAAGATAGCGGGCATGACCTCTGACGAGGCAAAGCAGCAGTTGATGGACAACCTGATCGGGCATGCCAAGATGGAGGCTGCCTCGACGATCAAAGAGATCAAGGAAGAAGCAGAGCGTACTGCCGAGAAGGAAGCCCGCGAGATCATTACGCAGGCGATTTACCGGTGTGCCGCCGATCATACGGTCGAGACCACGGTCTCGGTCGTGTCGCTGCCTACTGACGAAATGAAGGGCCGAATCATCGGGCGTGAGGGTCGAAACATCAGATCATTCGAGACTTGCACCGGGATCGATGTCATAGTCGATGACACACCGGAGGCGGTGATCCTCTCCGGTTACGATCCTATCCGCCGCGAGGTGGCCAGAATGGCACTCGAGAGGCTCGTTTCCGACGGACGAATCCATCCAGCACGTATCGAGGAAGTCGTCGAGAAATGCGAAAAAGAGATGGATATGATGATCCGCGAGGCCGGAGAGCAGGCGAGCTTCGAGCTTGGAATTCACGATATCCACTCTGATGTCGTGCACCTTCTCGGCAAGCTCAACTACCGAACATCGTATGGCCAGAATGTTTTGCAACATGCCAAAGAGGTCTCAATCCTCTGCGGCCTGATGGCTGCAGAACTTGGTCTGGATGCTCATCTGGCCAAGCGATGCGGGCTGTTGCACGATATAGGCAAGGCGATCGATCGCGAGACCGAGGGTACACACACCGAAATCGGTGCCGCGTTCCTCGGCCGCTATAATGAGCATCCGGCGGTAGTCAACGCCGTTGCGTCACATCATGGGGACATCCCGATGGAGACGCCGTATTCGGTGCTTGTCCAGGCGGCGGATGCGGTATCGGGTTCGAGACCGGGAGCTAGACGCGAGCCGCTCGAGGGTTACATCAAACGTCTCGAGAAGCTCGAGGATCTCGCGGATTCGTTCAAGGGAGTCGCGAAAGCCTTTGCCATTCAAGCTGGTCGCGAGATCCGTGTGATAGTCGAGCATGACGAAATAGATGATGCCAAGTCGCAGATTCTGGCGTCGGATATAGCGATGAAGATTCAGGCGGAGATGGAGTATCCGGGGCAGATCAAGGTGACAGTTATCAGAGAAACCAGAGCGGTTGATTATGCGAAGTAGAACGGTGGAATTTTGAGGATACTGTTTATTGGCGACATTATGGGGAAACCGGGGCGTTGGGTCGTCTCACAACTCCTCAAGAATGTAAAGCGGAAACATGAGATAGACTTCACGATAGCGAATGTCGAGAATGCCGCCGGCGGATTCGGGCTCACGGAGCCCATATCCCGAAAGATAATGTCGTACGGCGCGGATTTCCAGACTTCGGGCAACCACATCTGGGATCGTCAGGATATCTTTCCGTTCATGGACGACCCTGAAAACAGGGTGATCCGTCCCGCAAACTACCCGTCCGGTGCACCCGGTTACGGCTCAATGATACATACTCTGCCGGACGGCAGACGTGTCGGCGTTGTCAATGTTGAGGGTCGGGTATTCGGCCGCAATATTGACTGCCCGTTCCGTACGATGGACGGCGAGCTTGCCATGATCCGCGAGCGCACGAACATCGTTGTCGTGGATATTCACGCGGAGACTACAGCCGAGAAGCAGGCAATGGCCCATTATCTGGATGGTCGCGCCTCGCTGCTTGTAGGCACGCATACTCACGTACAAACGGCGGATGAGAAGATCTTTCCGGAGGGGCTGGCTTATATCACGGATGTCGGTATGACCGGCCCGCATGACGGAGTAATCGGAATGCGTTATCGTTCAGTGATCCCGCGTTTTCTGCAGGGGATTCCTCATCGATTCGCTGTTGCAGATGGGGATATTCACTTGTGCGCGGTCTTCGCGGATATCGATGACGAGACGGGTAGGGCTATCTCGATCCAGCGACTTCGAATTCCGTTCGACGGCAAGATGCCCGAGGAATACCAGCTCCCGGCGGAGGGACTCGAGGAGGAGCATGAGGAATTCAGCGGCGGGGGAGATGATTATGGCGACGATACTTGACGGTAAACAGGTCTCGAAGGACATTCTTTCCGAACTCGCGGAAGAAACAAAGAAGCTCGCTTCATTCGGTGTCGTGCCCGGACTCGCGGCCGTTCTAATCGGCGACAATCCAGCCTCCAGGATATATGTTTCGAGCAAGGCGAAAGCATGTAGCAAGATCGGATTCTATTCGGAAGTAATCGAGCGGCCCAAGGAATTCACTCAGAAAGAGCTTCTCGAGCTGATCGAGGAATTGAACAATCGAGAAGACATTCACGGCATTCTTGTGCAGGAGCCTCTTCCACCGCAGCTCAACAGCCTGGAGATGATTCTTCTGATGGACCCAGCCAAAGATGTCGACGGGTTTCATCCGGTAAGTGTAGGAAAGATGCTTCTGGGACACGATGCCTTCATAGCATGCACGCCGAAAGGGATAATCGAGCTTCTGGATAGATATGATATCGACCTGGCCGGCAAGCACGCCGTAGTTCTCGGCAGAGGTAACATCGTCGGAAAGCCGCTATCGGTGCTGCTTTCGCTAAAGAACGGTGCGAATGCCACGGTTACGCTCTGCCACACAGGAACGAAGGACACGGCGGATCATACTCAGCGCGCGGATTTGATTGTCGCCGCAATGGGCAAAGCCCGGTTCCTGACCGGCGATATGATAAAGGACGGCGCAATAGTCGTCGATGTCGGGATAAACCGAATAGATGATGCGACGAAGAAGAAAGGGTATCGTATCGTAGGTGATGTCGATTTTGAATCGTGCGAGAAGAGAGCTTCCTACATCACACCGGTTCCCGGTGGGGTCGGACCCATGACGATTGCCATGCTTCTCTCCAACACGCTTCAAGCTTGCAAAAGACTCAATAATCTGGGCTGAGCCAGATTTCTATCTGCCAATTGAAACTATGGGTCTCCACCGAAAATTCGATTTTCTGATCCACTTGGTCTGACCCGCCAAAAATCTGCCTGAAACGCTGAAGATTGTGCCGGAAACGCTTGACTTTTCCAGCCATAATTGTAAATTCGTGATTTATTTCACGTGAAGGCGAACCGTCACGAATAAGGAAGCAGGTAGTGCCGCAGAAGGAAAAGAAGCCATCCACAAGCAAAGGCTCGTCGCAGTCCGGACGACATTTGACCGACAAGGCCTCGGCATACGCAAATGCGATGGCTCAGTTTGACAGAGCCGCAAAGCTCCTGGATCTCACCGTCAATCAAACAGCAGTAATAAAAGAACCGAGAAAGATAACCGAGTGCAAGCTTCCGATCCGAATGGATGATGGCTCGGTGGAGGTCTTTCACGGCATCCGTGTTCAGCATAATGTAGGACGCGGACCGGCCAAGGGGGGAGTTCGGTTTCATCCGGGCGTGACGGTCGATGAGGTGAAAGCGCTGGCATTCTGGATGACTTACAAGTGCGCGGTCGTAGGAATTCCAATGGGGGGCGGCAAGGGCGGCATAGTAGTTGATCCGAAGAAGCTGTCTCTCGGCGAACTGGAACGTCTCGCGAGAAGATATTTCGCCGAAATGATAGATCTGTTCGGACCCGATTCCGATGTTCCCGCACCTGATGTCAATACCAATCCCCAGATTATGGCATGGTTCATGGACACGTACTCCATGCATCGCAGGCGTCACATACCCGCAGTTGTGACCGGAAAGCCGCTCGAGATAGGTGGCTCGCATGGTCGAATGTCCGCAACAGCGCAGGGCATGGTCTACTGTGTGCGCAAGGCATTTGAGCACATGGGTGCACCGCTGAAAGGTGCAACCGTTGCAGTACAGGGTTACGGCAACGCCGGTTCATTTGCTGCGCGTCTTTTGAAGCGGGACGGCTGTATAATACAGGCCATTTCTGATGTCGACGGTGCGTTTATATCCAAGAAGGGAATCGATGCGCAGATGGCCGCGACTTACGTAGCAGAGCACGGTTCTCTCAAGGATTTCGACAAGCATGCTCCGGTTGAGAAGATGGACGATCCGATGAAGCTGCTCGAGCTTCCTGTCGATCTGCTCATCCCGGCGGCGCTGGAGAATCAGATCACGAAAGTGAATGCCAGGCGCGTTAAGGCCAAACTCATTGCGGAGTGCGCCAATGGTCCGTGTACGCCGGAAGCTGACGACATTCTCGAGAAGAAGGGGACGTTCATCATCCCGGATATCCTGTGCAATGCCGGTGGCGTGACAGTTTCCTACCTCGAATGGGTTCAGAACCGGATGGGTTACTACTGGACCGAGCAGAGGATTCAGGAGGACCTGCAACGGATCATGGAGGACGCCTTTTCGAAGGTTCTTCAATCTTCACTGCAGTACGAGGTGCCGATGCGAACAGCGGCATTCATAGTGAGTATCAAACGAGTCACTGAGGCGGCAGAGCTTCGTGGCTTGTATGCATAAGGCTGGTTGATGATAGTAAGGTAAGAAACGATAAACTTACATGTTTGTTTCAATTCGTCCTTTGAAGTAAGGAGTGAGTGATGTCTGAGTACATCAAAGGAATCTTTGAACTATGCAAACAGAAGAACCAGGCGCAGCCGGAATTTATCCAGGCTGTCGACGAAGTTCTTAACTCGCTGGCTCCCGCCATTGAGAAGCATCCCCAATACAGGGAAGCTGCAATCATCGAGAGAATTATTGAGCCTGAACGCGTAATCATGTTCAGGGTTCCGTGGCTGGATGATGAGGGCAAAGTCCAGGTCAATCGCGGTTTCAGAATCGAAATGAACAGCGCGATCGGACCGTACAAGGGTGGTTTGAGATTTCACCCTAGTGTTAATCTCGGTATTCTGAAGTTCCTCGCATTCGAGCAGGTATTCAAGAACAGCCTCACCACGCTTCCCATGGGAGGCGGTAAGGGTGGTTCCGACTTCGATCCCAAGGGCAAGTCAGACAATGAAGTGATGCACTTCTGCCAGAGCTTCATGACCGAGCTGTGCCGTCACATCGGCCCCAACACTGACGTGCCCGCCGGTGATATCGGCGTCGGCGGCCGCGAAATCGGTTATCTCTACGGCCAGTACAAGAGAATCCGCAACGAGTTCACCGGTGTTCTGACCGGTAAGGGAATCAACTGGGGTGGGTCGCTGATTCGTCCCGAGGCTACCGGTTATGGTACCGTGTACTTCGCAGAAGAGATGCTGAAAACCAAGGGCGATTCGATCGCCGGAAAAAAGGTCTCAGTGTCCGGTTCCGGAAACGTCGCTCAGTTCGCCACCGAGAAAGTCAATGATCTCGGTGGTAAGGTCATTACTCTCTCCGACTCAAGCGGATATATCGTGGACGAGGAAGGTATCTCGCCCGAGAAGCTCGCGTGGGTGATGGATCTTAAGAACGTGCGCCGTGGAAGAATAAAAGACTACGTCGACGAGTTCAAGAACGCCAGGTACTATGAGGGTACCGGTGTCTGGAACGTCCCGGTAGATGTCGCTCTACCGTGCGCCACTCAGAACGAGCTCAATGAGGAAGATGCCAAGACTCTTCTGAAAAACGGCTGCAATTGTGTTGCCGAAGGCGCCAACATGCCGTCGACTCCTGAAGCAGTCGATACATTTGTCGATGCCAGGATTCACTATGGTCCCGGCAAAGCCGCCAATGCCGGTGGTGTTGCGGTCTCCGGTCTTGAGATGTCACAGAACAGCCTCCGTCTCTCCTGGACGAGGGAAGAGGTTGACAACAGGCTTCTCGGTATCATGCAGTCGATCCACACAGCCTGTCACGAGACAGCGACGGAGTATGGCCAGGAGATGAACTACGTGCTTGGCGCGAACATCGCCGGCTTCATCAAGGTCGCCGATTCGATGCTCGACCAGGGCGTTGTCTGATCCGACATTTTGTGATACGACGTCAGTTTGCGGGACGGTCATGGGCCGTCCCGCTTTTGTTTGACATCCGGCCTCCAATCAGCCAGTTTAACGAGAGCAGATCCAGCGGGCGGTCATCCAGGCATTACAGTTGCAATGGCAGCTGTCATCGTGAGAAAAGTGTATGCGAGGTGAGTCATGCCGGAAGATACTCTTCGCGAGATTCACGATCGCTACCCGACGCAGCAAGGCTTCGGATGGACCAACGGCGTATTCATTGATTTGTACAAGCGTTTCTTCGAATGAACCCTGTGCGTGGCTCGAAAGAACGAGAAAGAGAGATAAAAAGGAGAGGCGCCGGAGAATCATCTCCGCCGCCTCTATATCTATTTGTAGCTTTCAGTCTTCAGCTACAGGATAATAACGAACTTGCCTACCCAGTTGCCCCACTGCGATTCCACGGAGTAAAGATATATCCCGGATGAGACCAGCTCGTTGTTTCTCGATCGCATGTTCCAGGAGATGCGAGAATCCGTTTCTGAAGTCGAGCCGGGATGCTCGAGTTGCTCAACCAGGTCTCCGCTCAGAGTGTATATCTTTACCGTGCATGTGTACGGCAGATTGATGAACCTGATTCGTCGCTCGTGGTCGATTCGCTGAGTTCGGTTGATGTCCTCGTAACCGGCCTCCCAGTAACGACCGTCGCCCATGTACGGATTCGGAAATACGGTCGGCTCGAGATTCTGATCAATCACCACGGATGCATCATTATTGGCTATAATCTCAGTGGCGTTTGCAAGTGGCGACGATTCCATCGATCCGAGGTCATTCGCGAAGTCACCGAAATCGAAGGCGGTAACACCGAAGTACCACGGTACGGAAGCGAGAAGATTATCGATCTCGAACTCGTACTCCCAGTATTTGTGATACAGGACAGAATCGCCGGTTCTGGGATCAACATCCATAACCCAGTTCTCGGCTATCGTGGAATCCATCTCCTGCGTAACCTCACCGGCGAGGATTTCGGCAGCATAGGTCTTTTTGATCCTGGTATTCGAACCGGCGAAGGCACCATCCATCCAACCCTCAATCGATTGATTCCAGTCAACCGGGTCGAAGCAGAAGATCGTCTCGCCCACCTCAAGACCATCCGGCGACTCACCGCATGGATAGTCATCCGGATCGAAATCTTCGCCATACAATATGCGAAGAGAATCGAGCTGCAGCGGAATCTCTCTAAGTGCTGTCCAAACCGCTACGCTGTCATCTTCGTTGTCGGGGTCTTCCTTGTAACCGGTGAACACATTCCTCTTGAAGTTCATATAGTCACGGGACTCGACCAGCGCCATTGCGTTCGCGTACCGAGTCCGGCCCATGTATACTTTGTAGCCTTCAAAGTCCGGCACCTTGGTGAACGGGTCAACAGCCGTTTCGGTCGCAAGGCCGTTCCAGCGGAGCTGGACTCCACCCACCGTAGTAGTGTAGCGGATCAGCGGTGGCGGCGGAGCTGTAGCGGCTCTGAAATCAGGCACTCCATCACCGGCATACCAGAATGTATCGAGTACTTCGGAACCGTCCGGCATAGTAACAGGGACCTCCCAGAACTCGCCGAAATAACCGTTA
>CAYQCE010000002.1:0-112961 GCA_964415885.1 uncultured Ignavibacteria bacterium | reverse complement strand
TAGCGCATTAGCCTTTCTGAGCAGAATGTCGATCTCCCGGATACTTATCCCAAAACCTATCTTCATAGATTTTGATTGTCAACGCTTTTATGGACCAAATCATAGACGATCGATTCGTTGACAATTCAGTGGCGGAGTCGTTTGTACGTCGACTAAACTCCTTGCAATATTGACGGTTTGGCTTAGATTGCACGCGTTATGGTAGGAAGCTATATTATAAGTCTGGACACGAATGGGGACGGTGACATTGTAGATCTCACCCCCAGAGTTTCAGATCATGTCGCCGAGTCGGGCGTGGAGAACGGATTGGTGTGCGTGCACGTTCCAGGATCCACCGCCGGCATTACAACAATCGAGTTTGAGCCGGGACTGAAGAAAGACCTTCCGGAGTTTTTCCAGAAGATCATCCCGCGAGGGCCTGAGTATCATCACGATGCCACGTGGGGAGACGGGAACGGTTTCTCTCATCTGCGCGCTGCGCTTGTCGGTCCATCTCTTACAGTGCCAATCGCCTCGGGGAATCTCGTCCTGGGGACATGGCAACAGATCGTCCTGCTCGATTTCGACAACCGATCGAGGAAGCGCAAGATCGTCGTGCAGATTGTGGGTGAATAGCATGGATATGAGCTACTACTCCGTGAGATGGAAGGACGATTATCTGTCGATGCTCGATCAAACTCTGTTGCCGAGAGAGGAGAAGTATCTCCGTCTCACCGACTATTGCGATGTGATCGAGGCGATCCGGAAACTACGTGTTCGAGGTGCGCCCGCGATCGGAGTGGCGGCGGCCTATGCTGTTGTGCTCGCCTCCAGGCAAGCCGGAAACATCATCGACCTGCTGCGGGCCCTGGACGAAATCGAGAATGCGCGTCCGACCGCAGTGAATCTGAGGTGGGCCGTAGACAGGATGCGAAGAGTGTTCGACGGCAAAGAGGTCCATTTGCCGGGCGATCTCTTCGAGTCTTTGCTGCTTGAAGCACACTCGATCTGTGACGAAGATGTCATCATGTGTGAGCAGATGGGGAAGCATGGAAATGAGCTCATAAAAAACGGTACGCGGATTCTCACTCACTGCAACACGGGCGCTCTGGCTGCGGCCGGCATGGGCACCGCGCTCGCACCGATTTTCGTTGCGCACAAGGCCGGCAAGAACCTGACAGTCTATTCTGATGAGACTCGTCCGCTGCTGCAAGGCGCACGGCTCACTATGTGGGAGCTGATGAAGGAGGGACTAGACTGCCGATTGCTATGCGATTCGGCTGCTGCGTGGCTTATGAGCAGAGGCGGAGTGGACATCATCATCGTGGGAGCCGACAGGATTGCACGGAACGGCGATGTCGCCAATAAGATCGGCACTCTCTCGGTCGCCAACAACGCAAGGCGGTACGGGATCAAGTTCTATGTTGCCGCGCCAAGCTCGACGTACGATCCGATGACGCCAACCGGCGATAATATTGAGATTGAGGAGAGGGATGCCGACGAGCTTACTTTGATAGGGAAGACCCGCGTTGCACCGGATGGCGCAAGGGTATTCGCTCCCGCTTTCGATGTCACACCGGCTGAGTTGATCGCTGGTGTTGTTACAGAGAAAGGTGTCCATCGACCGGATGAACTGGTCGATGTTTTTGCGTAAGTGATGAAGCGGTGGGCGAATAGACCGACAAATGTTAACGGGGACAATCTGGAGAATTTTTAGGCCAATTCGTTCACGGCTCTTGACAAAGTAATGTTTTTGGCTATAATACGCGTCTGAAGTTTTTGGCAGAATATACAGGAGACCGGATGAAGACTTATATTCCGAAGGTTTCGGAGGTTCAGAGCCAGAGGAAATGGTTCGTGGTCGATGTGTCGGACAAGGTTTTCGGTCGCGAGATAGCTAAGATTGCTCGCATTCTGACCGGAAAGAACAAGCCGACATACACGCCGCATATGGATACCGGTGACTACGTGATCGTCGTGAACGCGCAGAAAGTCAAGGTGTCCGGCAATAAGGGTGTCGCCAAGCAGTACTATGCGTACTCGGGATACCCGGGCGGACTCAGATCGCGCACGTTCGATCAGATGCTGGCTAAAACACCGGATCGGCTTTTCACGAAAGCGGTTTGGGGCATGTTGCCGAAGAATCGTCTCGGCCGCAAAATGCTCAAGAAGCTTTTCGTGTATCCGGGGCCCGGCCATCCGCATCAGGCGCAGAAGCCGGAACCACTGAAGTCAAAATAACAGTACTCTTGAATTGAGGAAGGCTATAAATGGAGCAGCAGATTTACTATGCTACGGGCCGGCGTAAGCGTGCCGTAGCTTGTCTGTGGCTTACTCCGGGAAATCCGGACCGTACGATCAATGGCCTGGATATGGATCAGTATATCCACAGGCGGCTTCTGTCCAACCACATCAACATGCCGCTCGAAACCACCGGTACTGCCGGCAAGGTCGGTTTCAAGGCTACCGTTACGGGTGGCGGCAAAAGCGGTCAGGCGGGCGCAATTCGTCTGGCTCTCGCGCGTGCCCTCGTCGGTATGGACAGCAACCTTCGCAAGCCGTTGAAGAGCGCGGGATATCTGACCCGTGATGCTCGCTCGGTCGAGCGCAAGAAGTACGGTCAGCCAAAGGCTCGTAAGAGATTCCAATTCTCGAAGAGATAGACCTTTTTTACATATTCAATAAGCACACCTGCGGATCGCTGGGGTGGTCGCGAAAGTGTCCCCGGCGGGAGGAAACAGGTGGAAGTTGAACCAAAGGAGAAATAATGTTAGAAGTCACCATCAAGGACCTCCTTGAGGCTGGCGTTCATTTTGGTCACCAGACCCGCAGGTGGAACCCCAAGATGAAACGCTTTATTTTTACCGCGAAGAACGGCATTTATATTATCGATCTGAAGAAGACTCTGATGTCTCTTGATCTCGCCTGCAAGAAAGCGCAGGAAGTTATTGAGAAGGGACAGAAAGTTCTTTTCGTCGGTACCAAGAAACAGGCCAAAGGAGTCGTACACGAGGAAGCTGAGAATAGCAGACAGTTTTTTGTAACTGAGCGCTGGCTCGGCGGAATGCTCACCAATTTCCAGACGATCAAGGGAAGTATTCGACGGCTCAAGGAGCTCGAGCAGTGGAAAGTCGACGGTACGTTCGACAAGCTCACAAAGAAGGAAGTCGCGGGTCTCGAAAGAGAGATCTCGAAACTCGAGCGCAATCTGGGTGGTATCAAGGAAATGAACGTGTTGCCCGGGCTGGTTTTCGTTGTGGATGCCAAGAGGGAACACATAGCCGTTGCCGAAGCCTCCAAGCTTGGCATTCCGATCGTTGCAGTGATCGACACAAACTCTGATCCAGATCCAATCGATTTTCCCGTCGCTGCAAATGACGACGCTATCAAGTCGATCCGCGTTATCACGAGAGAATTCTCCCGCGCCGTACAGGAAGCGCAGGGGATTTCGCCCGAACAGGTTGACCACGCTCCGGTGACGGAGACTCCGCCTCCCGCCGAAGCCGGCCAGGAGGCCGTCGAGAGCGGACAGACGGAAGCAAATCAGTAGACTCAAGGCTTACACGAAATAGATCAAGGATTCAAACGATGGCAATAACTGCACAACAGGTTAAAGAACTGCGCGAGAAAACCGGTGCCGGCATGATGGACTGCAAGAAGGCACTATCTGAAGCGGATGGCGATATAGAAAAGGCCAGTCAGTTGCTCCGTGAGAAGGGTATTGCAAAGGCTGCTTCCAAGGCCGGCAGGGCTACCAAAGAAGGCGCGATCGTTTCATACATTCACCCGGGTGACAAGCTCGGTGTGATGGTCGAACTGAACTGCGAGACGGACTTCGTGGCTCGCACGGACGAATTCAAGGAACTCGGTAAGAACTTTGCAATGCAGGTGGCTGCAGCCAACCCGCTGGTTGTGTCGCGTGAGGAGGTGCCTGAGGATATTCTCAAGAAAGAGAGAGAAATCTACAAGACTCAGGCCTTAAACGAGGGTAAACCGGAGCATATAGTAGAAAAGATCGTAGATGGTCGTCTCGAAAAGTACTTTCAGGAAGTCTGCCTGCTCGAGCAGGCCTATATAAGAGATACCGACAAGTCGGTCGGCGAGATGCTGAAGGAGACTGTCGGCAAACTCGGAGAGAATATCGTTGTCAGGCGCTTCGAGCGCTTTGCGTTGGGTGAATAGATGTCATCTCCTCGCTTTAAGCGGGTATTGCTGAAGCTCTCGGGCGAGGCTCTGGTGGGGAAAAGGAGCTTCGGTATTGAGAGCGAAATGCTCGATTTCGTTGCCGATGAGGTCGTGTCAGTCCGCGAACTCGGAACGGAGCTCGCCATTGTGATAGGCGGCGGCAATATTTACAGAGGCCTCGCGGCCGCTGAGCGTGGCGTGGATCGTGTCGCGGGTGACTATATGGGAATGCTCGCGACCGTGATCAACTCGATGGCCCTTCAGGATTGTCTCGAGAAGAGGGGTGTCGTGACACGCGTAATGACAGCCTTTCGGATCGAAGCGGTGGCCGAGCCCTACATTAGGAGGCGCGCACTCAGACATCTGCAGAAGGGCAGGGTCATAATTCTTGCGGCCGGAACGGGAAATCCATACTTTACCACGGACACGGCCGCGGCACTCAGGGCGATGGAGACAGAATCCGAGGTCTTGCTCAAGGCAACCAAAGTTGACGGTGTCTATGACAGCGATCCGGTTGAGAACTCCGATGCTCGGCTGTTTGATCGAATAAGTTACGCTGAAGTCCTTGAAAGGAATCTGAAAGTCATGGATTCGACCGCTACCGCGCTGTGCAAGGACAACAATATCCCGATCATTGTATTTAACCTGCACGGGAAGGGGAATATCCGACGGGTCGTGGAGCGTGAGTCGATCGGAACCGCAATTCTCTCGAGGGAGCGACTATGATAGACAAATACGTATCAGAAGCGGAAAGTCGAATGAAGAAGACTCTCGAGGCTGTGCAGCAGCAGTTGGCCTCGATAAGAACCGGCAAAGCTGCGCCATCGCTTGTAGAGGGCCTAAAAGTGGATTACTACGGCACCCAGACGCCGTTGAACCAGATGGCATCGATATCTGCTCCGGAGGCGCGTCTACTCGTGGTGCAGCCCTGGGATAAGACGGCCGTACAGGAGGTCGTCAAGGCCATCCAGGCGTCAGATCTCGGTCTAAATCCTCAGGCCGAAGGACAGATTATTCGCATTCCGATTCCGCCGCTGTCGGAAGAGCGAAGAAAAGATCTCGTCAAGATTGCCAGGAAGTATGGCGAGGAAGGCAAAATTGCGCTCCGTAATATACGCAGGGACGCGAATGACGAATTGAAGGCAGCGGAAAAGAAAAGTGACATTTCAGAAGACCAGATGCACGACGGCTTCGATCGGATCCAGAAGCTAACCGACGATTACAGTAAGCAGATCGATGAAATGACCGCCAGGCGCGAGTCCGAGGTCATGGAGATATAGAGGGCATCACCTTGCCGCAAGTCGACTATGTGAAGCAAATCGAGGATGTAGGCAGGATACCCACGCACGTTGCCGTGATAATGGACGGCAATGGAAGGTGGGCAAACCGCCGTGGCAAGCCGCGCTCGATCGGCCATGAAGCGGGTGTGGAGAGCGTGAAGACCATAGTCAAGGCCGCCGCGCGCATCGGAGTGAAATTCTTGACTCTCTTCACTTTCTCGGTTGAGAACTGGCAGCGCCCCAAGACCGAGGTTTCATTCATCATGAAGCTCCTCTACGAGAAGACACGGAGTGAGCTCGCAGAGCTCAACGAAAATGACGTTCGAATGATCGCCACCGGTGATATCGGCGAGCTCGCCGCGACACAGAGGCGCGCGCTCGAGCATGCGATAACCGAAACTGCCGGCAATACCGGCCTCGTTCTCAACCTGGCACTGAATTACGGAGGACGGACTGAGATTGTTGACGCCGTTAAGCGCATCGCGCGGGATGTCAAGTCCGGCCTTTTGAATCCGGATGATATCGATGAACGCCTGTTTTCATCATATCTGTACACTGCCGACCTCCCGGACCCCGACCTGTTGATACGGACTTCCGGAGAAATGCGGCTTTCGAATTTCCTGCTCTGGCAGACATCATACACCGAGCTTTACGTCACGAATGCTCTTTGGCCGGATTTCGGGGAGAGCGATTTCTACGAGGCTATTCTCGAGTATCAGAGCCGCGACAGACGTTTCGGCAAGGTTCGCACTTAAGAGAGATGAAAAACCTCACAGCTCGTGTCCTGGTAGCTTTTGTAGCTATACCCATCCTCATAAACATCGTGCTGGTCGGACGAGAGTTCATAGTCGGGTTCGTCACCATCTTGACAATCCTGAGCTTCTGGGAGTTCCTCAAAATGACTCAGGTGAGGATCAGACTCTTTCCGCAGGTACTGCTCTTCATATGGCTCGTATTCACGAACTGGAATGTCTATTACAATGGCGAATCCGCACTGCTTTACGGTTTGCTTGTCGCATTCGGGCTGACTACGCTGTCAGCCGTATTTCGCCGGGACATAGTTCTATCGAGCACTCGCATAGTATTCACGCTATTCGGTGTCTTTTATGCGATGCTCCTCAATTTCTTCATTCTGATCAGAGAGATCGAGTTTCTAAAGTTCCCGGATTACCGAACCGCCGGATTGTGGATTCTCTTCGCGTTCGCTGTAATCTGGATATGCGATACAGCAGCATACTTCATCGGTAAGCCGTTCGGCAGGCACAAAATGTCGCCGGTCGTGTCGCCGAACAAGAGCTGGGAGGGGTTCGCTGCTGGTCTGATATTCGGAACTGTCGCAGGATATGTCTTTTCGCTTTTCGCTCTTAAGCGTGTTGATCCCGGATATATGGTCATCTGTGCATTTGTGATCGCCCTTGTCGGGCAGCTCGGAGATCTGGTGGAGTCCATATTCAAGAGGCGGTTTGGGGTCAAGGACTCATCGAACATCATACCGGGACACGGTGGAGTGCTCGATCGGTTTGATTCGCTCTTGTTTGCTCTCCCGGCCCTCTATTTCATGCTCGTGTTTGTCGTGTACAGATAATAACGGGAGCGGGCAATCGCTTGGACCCGCCCCGATCCTCGTTCAATCCGGTCTTTTGATATGTCCCGATGTCAGCATTCCGTCTCGAGGCAGCTCACAATATCACCCGGTTTGAGATTTGATTCGAATCGGGTTGAGATCCTGAGATCGTGAATGCAAGCCAGAACTGCTCACAAAATCACATATGGACCTCCCTTCCGATATCCTTTGAGTGATGTCTCTGCAAGCGACTGCGGTTTTCACTGGTAGCCGAATGGACCCGATACCTGCGGGCAGATAAGCTGGTCTGAACGGCCGGATCGTGGGTACTCATGGTGCGGCCCCGTATGTTAGTATTGAAGCATCTCGAAAGGACCTCTCAACGGAGCGATAGACCTGTCCCGTTCATCGATAGGAGGGTATGAGCTGGTTAAGGAGATCCTTCGGTTTCTCGGTGTATACCGGTCCATGACACAGTCGTGGGCCGAGAATTCACTATCTCAATATCATAGTGTGAGGATTCGGGGGCTTTGATAACCGGGGTATTGATTTATTCCCAGTGCATGGCCTTGTGAAAGCGTAACAACCGCAATAGCAATTGACTTGCGCTCGGCCTGCGCTTACATTTAGGCCTAATCACTTTTTCCAGGGAAGGAGGTCCTCATTGAAGGATAAACTGCTTGAAGTGATTGATCATCTCAAGTCTAAGGGCGTTGACTACGCGGATGCTCGATATGTGAGCACCGAGACCGAGAGTATTGATGTCAAGGATGCTCATGTCGACTCCATGGTACACGATATCAATCAGGGGATAGGGATACGTGTCGTGGCCGACGGGGCCTGGGGGTTCGCGGCAACCTCTATCCTGACATCCGGGTCCCTCCGCAAGACTGCCAACCGAGCGTTGCAGGTGGCGAAGGCATCCGCTATGACTAAGAAGGAGAATATCCGGCTCGCTGAGACGGAGATACACAAGGGGACCTATGCGACTGAGTACGAGATCGATCCGTTCAGTGTGAAGCCTAAGCAGAAGATTGATCTGCTGATTAAGGTAAACAAGGCGCTCAAGCGCAAGAAGGCCATCCATCTGGCCGAGAGTATGATGCGATTCTCGAAGATGAAGAAGGTCTTCGTTTCGACGGAAGGTGCCGAGATCGAGCAGGATTTCGTCGAATCGGGTGGTGGATACGTTGCGACGGCCGTCGATGGTTCCGAGGTGCAGCGTCGCTCATTCCCGAACTCATTCGGCGGTGACTACGCCTGCGCCGGTTATGAGTTTATCGAGAAACTGAATCTTCTCGACAATGCCGAGCGAATTCGCGATGAGGCTATTGCACTCTTGACCGCACCGCCGATGCCGTCGGGTGAAGTCGATCTCGTGATCGACGGTTCTCAGATGGCGCTCCAGGTGCATGAATCGTGCGGACATCCAACGGAACTCGATCGCGTGCTCGGAACAGAGATTTCGCTGGCAGGCGGGTCCTTTATGACGATCGACAAGCTGAATGATCTGAAGTACGGCTCGGGTATCGTTAACATCTATGCGGATGCCACCGTCGCCGGTGGCCTGGGGAGTTTCGGTTTCGACGATGAAGGCGTCGAGGCGCAGCGCACACCAATTGTAGAGAACGGTGTGTTTGTCGGCTACCTGTCCTCGCGCGAGACTGCTCCTGTGATCGATCGCAGATCGAGTGGTTCAATGCGGGCACAGAGCTGGCAGCATCTGCCTCTGATCCGTATGACCAACCACAATCTGGAGCCGGGTGAATGGGATCTCGACGATCTGATCGCGGACACCAACGGCGGGTATTTCGTAGAGACAAACAAGAGCTGGTCTATCGATGACAGGCGACTCAATTTCCAGTTCGGACTTGAGATAGCGTGGAAGATCGAGAACGGGAAACGCGGCCGGATATACAAGAATCCGCTCTACACCGGTATGACACCCAAGTTCTGGAACGAGTGCGATGCCATCTGCAACCGCAACCACTGGCACATTTGGGGCGTGCCAAACTGTGGCAAGGGAGAGCCGATGCAGGTCATGCACGTTGCGCACGGAACCGCGCCGGCGCGGTTTAGAAATGTGGAAGTGGGGGTGAGCAAATGACAGGTCAAGATAAGGTATTCACTCTGCTTGAGAAGGTCATGGCGGCATCCAGGGCCGACCAGACTGAAGCCGTGCTTGTCGGTTCAAACTCCGGGCTGACACGGTTCGCTAACTCGCACATACATCAGAATGTAGCCGTTGATGACGTGAAGGTGTATTTCCGTGTTGCGGTTGGCAAAAAACTCGGTACCGCCTCCTGCAACTCTCTCAAAGTGACCGATCTGAAGCGGGCGCAGAGAATTGCGACACAGATCGCCAAACGTCAGAAAGAGAATCCCGATTTCGACAGTTTCGCGAAACCTGCCGATTACAAGGAAACCGATACGTTCGACGAGAAGACATCACGCTTCACTCCGCGGCAGCGGGCATCCAAACTGAAACGCGTATTCAAGAGGGGCGAGAAGTACGACTATTCGATGGCGGGGGCGTTTTCTACCGGTGACGGGGAAGTCGCAATCCTCAACTCGAACGGTGTGCGCTGTTATCAGCAGTTTTCGTCCGCATCGATCAATGTGATCGCGAGCGGCGAGAATTCGTCAGGATATGCCGCTGGCATCTCGAGCAGAATCGATGAGGTTGATGTTCCCGGTCTCGCAGGCGTAGCGGTGAAGAAATGCAGATTGTCGCGTGATCCGAAGGAACTCGAACCGGGTAAATATGAGGTCATTCTCGAACCTGCGGCCATCGCAGAGGTATTCGAGTGGCTCGACTTCGTGGCATTCGGCTCGAAAGCATACGAAGATCAGACTTCGTTTCTCTACGGGCGAAAGGGCGAGAATGTGGCCGCGGACAGCGTCACAATATACGATGATGCGCTCGAGCCTGGAAACGTGGGACTGCCGTTCGATTTTGAGGGAGTCCCGAAACAGAGGGTTGACTTTGTGAAGAATGGGGTCGCTGGTGATGTCGTCCACAATCTTATCTCCGGAAGAAGGTCGGGGCAGGGATCGACCGGTCACGGTCTTCCGCCGGAACTCGCAGCCGAAGGTGCATTGCCGCTGAATGTCAGAATGGCGGCGGGCAATCAGACGGCGGATGAGCTGATAGCGGGTGTCGAGGATGGTTTGCTGGTTACACGGTTCCACTATTTGAACGGTCTCCTTGATCCACGGGTTGCTCTTATGACCGGCATGACCCGAGACGGTCTTTTTAGGATCAAGAACGGCAAGGTGAAGCATGGGCTGAAAAACCTTCGATTCACGGAAAGCATGATGAATGCGTTCAAGAACGTCACGGGCATCTCGAATGAGCGCAAAGCGGTTGCATCCTGGTGGGGCTCAATGGGTTCAATGTATGTCCCGACATTGAGGATCAAGGATTTCAGCTTCTCCGGGAAAACGGAGTTTTGACGAATCATGGCGCCATAAGTCGTTAGTTTTTGGTTAGATAAATGAAACCTCCTCCTCGCAACCACGTACTCCTAAGTTGGAGATGTGTTGTGTTGCGACGAGGAGGCTTTTTATATGTCTGATTTCAGGTTGAAGGCACCCGCGATAGTTGCCGTGCTGGTCATGCTGGCAGTTTTTTTGTTCTTTTTGAAGGCAGCGCGAGCCGACGATTTTGTAATTCTCGATTTTGAACATCTCAATAAAGGTGACCTCGCCAATAGATCTTTTGACGTTCTTTCGGATACTGAGGTGAGTATTTATGCTGTTGGCGCCGGTAAGGGCACCGATGACGTTCTCTATGCTTACGGATGGATAATTGATGACAGGACGAGAAAGCCTGTCTGGGTAATGGATTACGATAACACGGATCGTGTCCGTGGAGATCGTACTCTGCGAGAATTCGACGGATCGATCGATCTCAAGAAGGGCGCTTACACCGCTTACTTTTTCAGTGGCAGTTCGTATTTTTCCGGAAATGTAGAAATCGAGAGCTTCGGTGAGATAGTGGAGATTATTGGAGATGCGTTCGGTGGTGACCACAGCGAAGACTACAGGTTCAAGCTTGTGGCATCGCACAACGATATTCGTATCAATCACCGGCCCGAGCCGATGAGCGGGACGGTGGTGCGGCGTATCGAGGCCGGCGAGAACGACTTCTACGACAATATCGGATTCACGCTCGAAGAAAATATCCCGCTGCGTGTATACGCTCTCGGGGAATACTCCAAGCATGACAAGACCCTGGTAGATTATGCCTGGCTTATCGATGCCGGCACTCGTGAGAAGATATGGCAGATGGAGAGATGGGACACCGAGCATGCCGGAGGAGCATCCAAGAACAGGATGATCGATCATGTACTCGATCTCGAACCGGGGAGCTACGTGCTCTACTACTCAACGGATGGCTCTCATTCTCCGGTGCATTGGAATGCCCCTCCACCCTACGATCCGGAGGGATGGGGTGTAACGCTCCTCCTTGACGATCCTGACCTCGAAGATAAAATCAAGCATTACGAGGACGATCATGACCAGAGGGAGATACTGTCCATTGTTCGTCTTGGCGATAATGAGTATGAGACAGAGTACTTCACTGTCAAGCAGCCGTTGAAGCTCCATGTCTATGCAATCGGCGAATACGACAAGTATGGCAAAGAGTTCGCGGATTACGCCTGGATAGAAGACCTCGAGGATTTGAGCCGCGTCTGGGAGATGACATGGCGGAATACAGAGCCTGCCGGCGGAGCATCCAAAAATCGCAAGTTTATGGGCAATGTCGATTTCTCCCCCGGCGACTATGCCGTTTACTATACCACCGACGGCTCCCATTCGTACCGCGATTGGAATTCGTCTCCCCCTGCGGATCAACGACGATATGGTGTAACGATCTACGGCATCGGCGATGACTTCGACAAGTCGCGTGTTGTTGTATCAGAGACTCCGATTAGAACCGGGAACACACTTGTCAGTATCGTTCGTGTCGGGGACGATGAGTTCGAACAGCAGGCATTCACGCTCGATAAGGATCGCCGGGTTCGCATCTACGCAATAGGCGAAGGCAAGGACGATGTGATGTATGACTATGCCTGGATCGAAGATGCCGAGACGGGAGAGACCGTCTGGAGCATGATATTCAGGCGCACCGAGCATGCGGGCGGGGCTAACAAGAACAGAATGTCGAATGATATCATGACTTTGCCGCGTGGATCGTATGTTGCATACTACGTCACAGATGGATCGCATTCGTTCCGCGCATGGAACGATTCGAAACCTCGTGATGCGGATAACTGGGGTGTAACGGTTACACTCGCAGACTGACAATTCCTCTTCATGGGATTCACCGCCTGAGCTGAGTCCTGAGGGTTTAGCGAAACGGGCAGGTCACAACGACCTGCCCGTTTGTATTTCTGTGTATTGAGGACTAACTGTTCATCTCAGTCGGTCAGCAGATTATCCAACTGCCACGAGAGCACTTCGTCGGCGTCCTGGCGATAGCCGACGTGCTGGTATCGAATGATTCCCTGCTCATCGATCAGGAATAACGTCGGAATACCGGTGACTCCGAACTTTTGTGCGGTTTCGACAGATCCAAACAGGTTGTTGAAGTCGTATCCGTACTTGTCGAGATACGGCCGGACCTCCGAAGTATCATCCTGCCATACATTTACCGCGTAATAGTGCATATCATCCTTGCGATTTTCATGGAACTCCTGCAGGAGCGGCATTGTCATGCGGCACGGTCCGCACCATGTTGCCCAGAAATCGAGTACGACCGGCTTGCCTTCGAGCTGGTCCATTGTCACGGTCTGGCCGTGCAGATCGACAAGGCTGAAGTCGGGGGCGGGCTTGTCGAGATCTTCCTTCAACGCCTCCTCCTTGCGTTCCTCACGGTCCTCAGCCAGCATCTCCTTACGCATGCTCTCGGCCGTTTCCATTCTGTCCTCGATCGTCTGCTTCACCTCCGCGAATTCGGGGTGTTTTCTCAGCTCCGCAAGCGCCGGATCGTGCAGGATGGGACGATAGTCGTCGTAGCCGGCATCCATTGCCATCGTCAGTACCGCGAGTGCTGAGTCCGGCTGATCGAGCTTCGTATGAGTGACCATGATTTCGTAGTAGGCACCTGTGGGATTCGTAGCAAGGGTGGTCATCTGATGCAGATAATGGAGAGCTTCCGCGTATTCTCCCTGATCCATCAAATGCTCCGCCATGGCCCGAACACCGTAGTAGCTGTTGGGATTCTCATCGAGGAATGCCTGTATTTCGTTGCCTGCTTTCTCGGTTTCATTCATCTGACGAAGCAAGTCGATTTTGGGTTGGAGCGAGCTAAAATTATCCGGGCTGGTCGATGCCAGCATGTCATAGTACTCGAGAGCCTTGTCAAACTCACCTCTCGCCTTATAGACGTCACCGAGCAGATCGAATGGCACCGGCTGCGAATTATCGGCCTCTATCGCTTTCTTGAGCGCATCAATACCGATGGCCGTATCGACTGGTTCATTCGTCAGGTTGTTGACGCCGAGACCATGCCAGCCCCAGTAGTAGTCGGGGTCGAGTTCTGTCGCCTTCCTGAAGAGCTCTCTGCTCTTAGCGTCATCCTCGATCACACGGCCGTACAGATAGGCGTACATTGGCGAGTTGGAGTTGTTCTCCCAGCGTTCCTCATACATCGAGATCGCCTCGGCTCGACGCTCGAAGCGCATGTGCAGGTCCTGGTAGTCACGGTGCAATTGGGTCGAGTTTGGGTGTTTGTCGACTATAGGACGGTAGACCGAGTCGATAGCCTGAAATTCCCATCGGCCGTCCGGAGACTGAAGCCACGCCTGCATTGTGCTGTCCGCCTCGGCTACTGCTGGATCCGGCTGCCCCGCAGTGGCACTCAGCTCGGTCGCCTCCTGCTCCGCCTTCTGTCCGCATGAGATTCCGAGAGCCAGTAATGCTGCAATTGACAATAGAAAGATACGTTTCATTTCTCCTCCAATGAGAGTTCGAAGACTTTTGCTTTAGAGAAAATATAGATTTGACACGTTCAATGCAAACCAAAACGCTCCAGGATAGGGTACGTTCTGAACGAGAACGATGTTTCGTTGTGGCTGTCACCTCGTTACAAACAGAGGACAATTTCGAAGCTAATCGACCCGTTGAATAATCACGGCTGGGTCGCCACTGCGAGCGAGTGTAGCGAGCGCGGCAGTCTGATCCGTCTCCATATCGCATAGTCCGACTGAGAGATCGCCACGTCGTCCGCTCTTGCGGGACTCCTCGCGATGGCTGGCTTTTCCAGTGGTGTATGCCTTTTCAACGAATCCCTACGCGGGGAACTCGACCTCCGCAAACCATTCTAACTTGATGTTCGGGAAGATATCGTCCTGTTTCTTGATGTCCCCGAGGTATATCCAGTCCGAGTCATCGAGACTCTCGCCCGAACCGTAGCGATCTGCCATGTCGGCAAGTTTGCGGAATGCCTCGTGATGCTCTGCGAGTCGCATTTCGGCATAGTCTCTGGCCGCCCATGTGGATATCAGAAACTGCCAGTCCGAGGCCGTCTCGAGCATCAGTTCGCGCGCAGCCTGCTTCAGAATATCCTGGAGTTTGTCATCACTCGAGTCCTTGTACTTTCGCGCAAGCTCGGACATCCTGGCCTCGTCCGAATAGATGTGCTTCCAGGTCCAGTCGGTCCATTCGTTGAGCCAGATGTAGTGGTAGCCGCCTTCTCCCCACGATCCTTCGGGGATCGAGATAACGTCCGTGGGCCTGTGATCATCGAGATACCTGCTGCAGGTGGTCAGCTCCAGATCAGGGGCATTGTGGACCTTCCGCATGACCTCGCCAAGAAACTTAACACCCTCGAACCACCAGTGGCCGAACAGTTCGGCGTCGAATGGTGCGCAGAGGATTCCGTGACGGTCGGTCTGCTTCGTATGGTTGTTCATAATATCGCTAATCAGACTCGTGAAATGAGTTGCGTTCTCCGGGATCCGTCCGAACGCAACCTCGGGATCGTATTCCTTTTTGTCGGCGAGATCGCTTTTGGATGATGTGACTCTCCAGTAGCGATGCCCTCCGGGAAAGTGCTTCTTATGGAAATCGAGATAGTTGCCGTCACCGGGATAGCCATGCTCTCCCGACCAGACCTGCAGGCCCGTATCCGGATCGCGCGTGAATATGGTAACAGGCTTCTTGCCCTCGACTGCCGATGACACGAGATAGAGGTCCTGAGCAGATTTTGCTGTATCTTCCTTGCGCGGCTGATACTGCTCCTCGAACCGTCCCCAGAGTTTCTGGAGGGCCTCGAAACGATCGATGTAAACACCTATGGCCTTGCCGCCCTTGAGGAGCGCCGAATCGACTATGAAGTATTCGATACCGTTCTCCGAAAGAAATTCCTCTAAGCCCTTGCGCTGGTATGCACTGGTGCCGATATCCGATTCGACCGGCGGCGACCATGTGTAGCGCGGCCTGTAAGCGCACTCCGGCAGCCATATCCCCCGGGGGTTGCGACCGAAGTATCGTCTGTAAGAGGCAACAGCCTGCTTCACCTGCGCCTGTATAGTGGTGTCATGTGACAGGAGGGGCATGTACCCATGCGTTGCGCCGCAGGTCATAACCTCTATATGGCCATCGTCCTGCAGTTTCCTATACTCACTGATTATGTCCCAGTTGTATCGCTCTTCGAAGTGGATCTTGATATCCGTGAAGTACTTCTGCCACATCTCGGCAGTTTTCGCCAGGTTCTTCTGGCCGTGTTTGTGAAATGTGTCCTTGTCCTTTACAGCCGCCTTGATCTTAGTCTCAAGATAGTCCTGAAACTCCTCCTTGAAGCTTTCGTGCGAAAGCTGCTCGCAGAGCACTGGAGAGATGCCGATTGTAATGTGCGGGCTGATTCCCTCTGCTATCAGATCATTCAGCATGTCCAGCGTGGGAATGTAACACTCAGAAGCCGCTTCAACGAGCCAGTCGGTTCCGTGGGGCCAGCGGCCGTGAGACAGAACATAGGGCAAGTGCGAATGCAATACGAAAGTGAAGCTACCGATTGCGTTGGCGGACATGTCGATTCCTTTCTCCTGTTCCATTGGGGAAGCGGTAACAGAGCTATTACTGCTGTGGCTCGCCGCCACCTTCACGCTCCACGCCGAATCCGATCACCTTTTCGTCGTGTCCACGGAGATTGATTTGTCCAAATTTCTCTTCATAGTTCTTCAACGCCATCTCAAGCGTTTTGTTCAGACCCTTGGCCGTAGCGGGGTTTAGTATGACTCGCGCGTGGATCTTCGCCTTGGTCATGCCGGGCGAGAAGCGTGCGAAGTCGACGATGAACTCATTTGGCGTGAAGTTTATGATCGGTACATTTGAATAGACCTCATCCGGAATGGACTCTCCGAGTTGAACCTGAATTCTCTGCCCTTGGGGCTTTGCCATGAAAATCCTCCTTGAAGTTTTCGGCCAATTTGGATATAATGGCTCGCAAAGTCAAGGTAAAAGCCGGTTTACGGCCTTTTCCATCGCTATCTACAAGGTATAGAGCGTTGAACAAGGAACTGTTTCCCAATACTACCAGAGTCTCAGAGATAATCGGGGCGTGGCAGTCGAAGGCCGTCGCGGTCTTCGGTGACGTCATGCTCGATCACTATGTCTGGGGCAGAGTCGAGCGAATATCGCCGGAGGCGCCGGTTCCGGTTGTCGAGGTGACCGACGAGACTCATCTTCTCGGCGGAGCAGCCAATGTGGCCTTGAATTTGAAGAAGCTTGGATGCAGCCCTTATGTGATTGGCGTCATCGGTGATGACACCGCCGGGGGAGAGCTTGGAAAGCTGTTCTCGATTCTGGGGGTCGATGGCTCCGGGATCGAGGTCGATCAGTATCGTCCGACGACGATAAAAACGCGAATAGTGGCCAATAATCAGCAGGTTGTTCGCGCGGACCGGGAGGAGAAGCGCGAGATCGACAACGATCTTCAGAGAAGAATGTATGAGAGACTTCGGACCAGAATAGGTGATATTTCTGGACTGATTATTTCCGATTACGGCAAGGGGATGATAACCAGCGACATCCTGAAGAAGACGATCTCTCTCTGCCGGGAAAATGATGTCTTTGTTGCGGTTGATCCTAAAGACGTGCATTTCAGGTCATACAAGCAGGTCTCGGTCATCACTCCGAATCATTATGAGGCGAGCTTCGCGTATGGACTCAAGATTCGTGATGACGAGAGCCTCAACGAGGTTGGTTTCGGTCTGATTCGAATGCTTGATCTCGAGTCGATCCTAATTACGCTCGGTGCAGAGGGTATGGCGCTCTTCAAGAATGACGGGACGTTTCACCTTCTTCCGACGGTAGCGCAGAAGGTCTTCGATGTTACAGGCGCCGGCGATACCGTAATCTCCACTTTCACCGCGGCGGCAGCCGGTGGAGCATCGCTCCTCGAGGCGGCATTCCTGTCTAATCAGGCTGCGGGAGTCGTGGTCGGCGAAGTTGGTACTGCGCAGGTGGATTCGAGTACGCTTGAGCGCGTCACTCACAAGTATATCGAGAAGAACGGATGAGCGAGATAGTCGGGCTGCGGAAGCTTCAGGATATCCGTGAGAAGCTTCGAAGGCGAGGCAAGACCATTGTTTTCACGAACGGTGTGTTCGATATTCTGCATGTCGGACATCTGAGTCTTCTGGAGAAGGCACGATCATTCGGCGATGTATTAGTGGTGGCGGTCAACTCCGATGATTCCGTTCGAAGATTGAAGGGCCGTGGACGCCCGCTCGTGCCGTACAAAGACCGGGCGCGACTTCTCGCCGCACTCGAGCCAGTCGACTACGTCGTGCGCTTCTCCGAGGACACGCCGCTCCGTGTGATCAAGAAGATCAGGCCCGATGTCCTCGTTAAGGGCGCGGATTATACTATCTCCGAGATAGTGGGTGCGGCCGAGGTGAAGAGCTGGGGTGGCGAGGTGCGCAGAGTGCGAATTCTACCCGGCCGATCGAGCTCCGGGATCATTCGAAAGCTGTAAGTCTCCTGTCAGAACTTTATTATTGACATGAATCGTGGGCTTCCGTATCGTTTATCGGATGAATAAGGGCAAGGATGCCACGACTTAAGCTGATCAAAAAGACTGAGGCCGACCCGAAACGAGAACTCGAAAAAGGTATGCCTCAGACTTTTGCTCGTCTGGCAGACCTGTATCGGCGGGAAGGGAACTTCGACAGAGCGATAGATCTCTGTCAGAGCGGAATAGAGCAGTTTCCAACCTACGGTACGGGTCATATCGTTTTGGCCCTTACTTATCTCGATATCGGGGAGCGTGAAGCGGCTCTTATAGAGTTTCATTCGGCCCTTAAGTGCATGCCGGATAACCTGCTGGCGCTCAAGTCAGTGGCGGACATACACTGCGAGGCGGAGGCGTTTTCGCTCGCGCGGTCGTATTATCGGCAGGTGCTTCAGAGAGACCGATACAATGACCACGCCCTCGATGGATCGAAGCGTAACTCCAGGCCGGCAGATCGATCGACGGAGGAGAGCAGGGAGGATGCCTCACCGCGTGAACCATCGCTTGACGAGTCAAAGCTGAACGATCCGGATCACGAGGTGTTTAATACCGTGACGCTCGCGGATCTTTACAGAAAACAGGGACACACAAAGCTTGCGCGTGAAATATGTGACAGTATACTAAGGGACGACCCGGGAAATAGGCGGGTCAGAGAGATTTTAGAGCAACTGGGATCGTAACTGAGGACCTGAGATGAAGAGTCGAATAAACAAACTGCAGCGGAAACTGAGAACGGAGAATCTCGATGTTCTGCTCGTTACAGAGCTTTCGCATATACGATATCTAACCGGTTTCCACTGCACCGAGTTACTCGATGGTATAGCGATAATCACACAGAAAGAGGCGCATCTTTTCACCGATTTCCGCTACAAGGAGCAAGCGAAGGAAGAGGTGGATTTTGCGAAGATTCATGTTGGCCAGCGAAATGCGCTGAAGGACCTTTCGGATTTCGAGCCGCTGCAGGAGAATTACATCAAGATAGGATTCGAATCGGATCATCTCCCGCACTCCAAAGTTTCCGAACTGAAACATCTGTTCAAGAAGGCAGTATTTATTCCGACGACCGGCTTGATAGAAGAGCAGGCTATGGTCAAGGAGAGCAGCGCGATCACCAGGATCAAGGGTGCTGTCAAAATATCGGACAAGGCGTTCGAGCGAATTCTCGGCATGATAGAGCCGGGAATCCGTGAGGAGGAGCTCGCTGCAGAGCTCGAGTACCAGATGAAGATGCTCGGATCGGAGAAGCCTGCATTCGAGACGATAGTCGCCTCCGGCTACAGGTCCTCGATGCCCCACGGGGTGGCATCCTCGAAAGAGGTGGAGAAGGGCGATTTTATAACGTTTGATTTCGGAGCCACATATCAGGGTTATACATCCGATATCACGCGCACTGTAGTCGTTGGCAAGGCCACTAAGAAACAGAAGAGAGTATACGACACGGTCCTCAAGGCGCAGTTGAAGGCGATCAGGGCTGCGAAGGCGGGTATCACAGGGGAGAAGCTTGACAAGGTAGCGCGAGACCATATCAAAAAGGCAAAGTTCGGCAAGTACTTCGGACATGGGCTCGGGCACGGAATAGGCCTTCTGGTGCATGAGGGACCTCGCGTTTC
This sequence comes from uncultured Ignavibacteria bacterium, assembly GCA_964415885.1. Classification (GTDB taxonomy): domain Bacteria; phylum Zixibacteria; class MSB-5A5; order JAABVY01; family JAHJOQ01; genus CAYQCE01. Next base: position 93,320 of record CAYQCE010000002.1, on the reverse strand, counting down.
ACCCACGGCTGACAATGTTCTCGAGGTTGGGAATGTTGTCACGATAGAGCCGGGAATCTATATCCCGGACTGGGGTGGAGTGAGAATCGAGGACGATGTTGTTATAAAGAAGAACGGGTGTACCGTTTTGAACAAGGCCCCGAAGGAGTTGATTGAGCTGTAGCGGAGCTTCGGCTAATTGACCTTTGATTCGAGGAGTTACTATGATGGATAAACTGATACGGAAGCTCGTCAAACTCGTGGAAGAGAGTGACATCGCTCAGCTCGAGTTTTCGAGTTGGGGACGCAAGGTTAAGATAACGAAACGGTACAACGACAACGGATATAGAACGGTTGACAGAAGCCAGTCGGAGGTGATCCTTCAGGCACCTCCACGACAGGCTTATCAGCCCCCACCACAGCCGGAGGCCTCACAACAGCCTGCCCAGGCTGTTCCAATCGAAACAAAACAGACGGAAAAACCTGCAGAAACGCCCGAGAAATCCGACGATAAGTATGTAGCGATTAAATCGCCGATGGTAGGTACTTTCTACTCATCGCCCGAGCCGAATGCGCCGCCTTACATTGAGGTCGGCCAGATTGTCTCGGTAGGTCAGGTAGTTTGTATCATCGAGGCGATGAAGCTAATGAATGAAATCGAGTCGGAGATCGAGGGCAAGGTCGTCAAGCGTTGCGTTGACAACGCCCAGCCCGTGGAATTCGGTCAGACACTCTACCTTGTCGAGCCGCTCGGTTAGCTCGAAACATACGTTTCCGACATAGTATTCAGGAGGCTGTGTATGAACCTGCGCCAGATGCTGGTGGAGATGCTGAACCAGGGTGCGTCCGACCTTCACATTCGAGTGGGAATCAAGCCGACCCTGCGCCTCGACGGCAGACTCACACCTCTCAACACCAACCCCCTGACCAAAGACGAAATGGGGTCGATCCTCAGTCAGATTCTGAGTCCGGAGCAGCTCAGGAGATTTCAGCAGAGAAATGAAATGGACCTCGCGCTTTCGGTTGCCAAGCTCGGACGTTTCAGGATCAATCTGTATCGCCAGCGGGGAACGTCGGGAATAGCAATTCGTGCGGTAAACACCTCGGTGCCCTCATACGACGAGCTGAACCTGCCCGAGGTGATAAAAAAGGTCTCCGAGTCCCGGAGGGGATTGATCATCGTGACCGGAACAACCGGTTCCGGAAAGTCGACAACGCTGGCGTCGATGCTCGAACACATTAACGAGAACCGTTACGAGAATATTCTGACGATAGAAGATCCAATCGAGTACATATTCCGCGACAAGCAGAGTATTATCTCTCAGCGTGAGGTGGGCGGTGACACGCCATCGTTCGGTTCCGCGCTCAGGCACGCGTTTCGTCAGGATCCGGACGTCATAATGATTGGTGAGATTCGTGATCAGGACACGATGGCGACTGCCCTTGCCGCAGCCGACACCGGTCACCTGGTTTTGACAACTCTGCATACCATGAACGCCGTGGAGACCGTTTCGAGGATCATCTCGTTCTTCCCGCCGCATCAACATCAGCAGATTCGTCTGCTGCTGGCGGGTACGCTCAAGTCGATCATCTGCCAGCGACTACTGGCCCGCTCCGACGGTCCGGGTCGAGTTCCCGCGGTAGAGGTGTTGATTAGTACCGCCTCTGTCCGTGAGTATCTCACTGATGAATCAAAGACGCCGGCGGTTATCGAGTTGATCGAATCAGGTACTATTCAGTACGGCATGCAATCGTTCGACCAGTCAATTATGAAGCTGCACCGGCAGGGTGTGATTTCGTACGAAGACGCGATGGCTCAGGCCTCCAATCCGGATGACTTCGATCTACGTCTTAAGGGAATAACCGGTTCGTCCGACCGTGGATGGACAGAATTCAGTGCTGCCAACGACTGACGAAAATCAGTATTTCGCAGCTGAAGTTTTGGGCGGTCCTCTCTGACAGCGGCCGCCCTTCGATTTTGCCTGTGATTCAGCAGCCACTCGAAGCTGTCTCCTACGCCGCTCTCAGCATTTACGTCCGTCCAATAGTAATAGTGCTTGCCAAAGCAGATTTTTTTTCCATATCTTCAGGGCATGTTTAGCAAGGTACTCATTGCAAATAGAGGTGAGATCGCGTTGCGTGTAATCCGCGCCTGTCGCGATCTCGGTATTAAGACCGTCGCGGTTTATTCCGAGGCTGACAGAGATTCCCTTCATCGAAGATTCGCCGACGAGGATGTCTGCATTGGTCCGCCGCATTCGACGTTCAGCTATCTCGATCCCAAGAGAATAATAGCGGCTGCGGAAGTAACCAACGCCGATGCGATACATCCGGGGTACGGGTTTCTGGCGGAGAACGCCGAATTCGCCGATATCTGTGCATCGTGCGGCATCAAGTTCATCGGTCCACCATCGGATGTCATCCGAAGGATGGGTGACAAGGCCGCCGCAAAGCGGTTGATGCGCGATGCGAATGTTCCGGTTGTGCCCGGCTCTGAAGGCGGAGTCGATACACTCGATGCCGCACTGGAGATCGCGGATTCAATCGGCTACCCTGTGATTATCAAAGCTTCGGCGGGCGGAGGCGGCCGTGGAATGCGCGTAGCTCGCGATCGCGACCAGATGCAGTCGGCATTCCGCACTGCCCGAATGGAGGCCGAGGCCGCATTCAAGAATCCGGAAGTATACATCGAGAAGTATGTCACTAACCCGCGTCACATAGAGGTACAGATCCTTGGTGATGAGCAGGGGAATGTTGTACACCTCGGCGAGCGCGACTGCACGGTGCAGAGACGGCATCAGAAACTTATAGAGGAAGCGCCATCACCGGCGCTTTCGGCAGAAGAGCGCGCGCGGATTGGAGCGGCTGCGGTGCGGGGCGCAGTGCATACCGGCTATCATAACGCCGGTACAATCGAGTTCCTGTATGACGTCGACGGTAGTTTCTATTTCATGGAGATGAATACACGAATCCAGGTTGAGCATCCGGTGACCGAGGAGGTAACCGAGATCGATATCGTCCGAGAGCAGTTGCTGGTTGCCTCGGGAGAGAAGCTGAGCATAACTCAGGACGACATCCGGATTCGCGGACATTCATTCGAGTGTCGGATAAACGCGGAGGATCCGGATCATGACTTCAGACCGTCACCGGGACAGATTACATCGCTGCACTTCCCCGGCGGTCACGGAGTCAGGATAGATACGCACGCATACGCAAAATACGTTATTCCCGCATTCTATGATTCTATGATAGCCAAGCTGATAACGCACGGCAAGGACCGAGCGGATGCGGCGATGCGGATGCAGCGTGCGCTCGAGGAGATGGTCGTTGAAGGTGTGCACACAACCGTCGGCTTTCACAAGAAAGTTTTCGCAGATCCGCTGTTCCAGAGCGGCAAATACGATACAACGTTTGTTGAGAAGTTCATGGCGGGCGAGACCAGGACGGTTGAGTCCGAGAAGGTGCAATAACCTGCTGAAACAGAAGCGGAGGAGAAATGGATACTCCCGATAATCTGAAATACTCGAAAGAGCATGAGTGGGTAAAGGTCGAAGGTGACACTGCAATCATCGGGATTACGGATTATGCCCAGGGCGAGCTCGGTGATGTAGTATATGTCGAGCTTCCGGAGGTCGGTACTGAGGTGTCTTCAGGCGAGACGTTCGGAACAATAGAGGCCGTGAAGGCTGTTTCGGAACTGTATAGCCCTATCTCGGGCGAGGTTTTGGAGATTAACGGTGGCCTGGAGGATGAACCGGCGGCGGTTAATCAGTCACCGTACGACGATGGTTGGATGATCAAGGTCAAGATAAGCGATTCCAAAGAGCTCGATGATCTTATGGACGCTGCCGGATATGAGGAAATGATAGGAGCGTAAGAATGTCTTATGTTCCCGGTAGCAGGGACGAACGAAATGAGATGCTTCGTGAAATCGGTGTGGAGAAGCTCGAAGATCTTCTTGATGCCATCCCGGAGCATTTGAGATACAAGGGTACTCTGAATCTCCCGCCAGCGATGTCTGAAATGGAGGCTCTCCGTCATCTGCGGAAAATGGCCGCCCGGAACCGCAGTTCGGACGAATTCAATTCGTACCTTGGCGGAGGGATTTACGATCACTACGTTCCCGCCGTTGTGAATTTCATTATATCACGGCCGGAGTTCCAGACGGCCTACACGCCGTATCAGGCGGAAGTTTCACAGGGCACGCTTCAGAGCATCTACGAATTCCAAACTTCAGTTGCGCGCCTGACCGCAATGGACGTAGTGAATGCGTCTGTTTACGATGGCGCCTCGGCGACTGCGGAAGCTGTTCTCCTCGCGATATCGCATACGAAGCGATCCAAAGTGCTGTATGCCCCTGGGCTGAATCCGCTATACCGGGACGTTGTTCGGACATATACCGGTGGTATGCAGATCAAGCTTAGTGAGCTGAAATCGAAGAACGGCCGCATCGATTTGGGTGATCTGAAGGATCAACTCGACGATGACGTGTCGTGTCTGGTTGTACAGACTCCTAACTTCTTCGGGCTGATCGAAGATCTGTCTGATATGAAGACACGGATCGGAGATGCACTCCTCATAGCGGTAGTCAATCCGATGTCGCTCGGGATTCTGAAACCGCCGGGCGAATACGATGTCGATATCTGCGTGGGTGAGGGGCAGCCACTCGGGATTGCGATGTCCTATGGAGGCCCGGGAGTCGGGTTGTTCGCATCCAAGAGGCAGTTTGTCAGGAAAATACCCGGCAGACTTGTCGCGCGCACTACGGACGTGGATGGCCGTTTGGGTTATGTTCTGACTTTGCAGACGAGAGAGCAGCACATCAGGCGTGAGAAGGCAACATCGAATATATGCACTAACCAGGCGCTCTGCGCGCTTGCCAGTCTTGTTTACCTGAGTCTTCTCGGAAGAGAGGGCATAACACAGATCGCCGATCAGTGTACCCAGAAAGCGCACTATCTCGCTGAGCAGATTTCTCAGATCAATGGATTCGATCTCGTATACGGCGGACCGTTCTTTAATGAGTTCGTGGTATGTACGCCCGGTCGTGCGGTTGATATGATGAAGTCTCTCGAGAATGAGGGCATACTTGCCGGTGTACCGCTGGAATGGTTCTATCCGGAAAGAGACAGAGACTTGCTTGTGGCGGTTACTGAAAAACGGACGAAGGAAGATCTGGACCGGTTCGTCGATTCGCTGCGGGCTATCAAAGGTAGTTGATTACACGCATGCCGTATTGTCCGATATGTAAATGTGACTATGATGAGACAGCGTCTGCCTGTCCTATCTGTGGCAACGATCTGATCGACGCCCCGGAAGACATGGACGATGGTTTCGATACCGACAACTCCGAATCCGGGTCCGGGATTGTCGATCTGGATGAGGCCGTTCTGATATACCGCTCATATTCCCGCATCAATACAGATTTTCTCGTTGAAACACTGAAATCCGCTGGAATCCCACACTATTGCAAGATCGTCGGCGGTCTGTACGGAAGAGGGATGAAGGGATCTGTCGGTTTCTTCGGGACCGAGGCCGTCGATGCGGAGATCTATGTGCCTTCGGAGCATGAGGAGGAGGCGATGGAGATAAAACGTCAGACTGTCGGGGACGAGGACTGAGAGAGGATACTGTGCGACACATCGGACTGACAACTGTGCTATTGCTTCTTGTCTTTCTTCTCATCGTACCCACTGCTGGTGCGCAGTCCGGAGAAGAGACCACCATAGAATGGATCGAGGATCTGAATCAGGCGAGAGCGGCTGCTCTCTCCAGGAACCGATTGATCCTGTTCGCTTTCTACTCCGAGGGCTGCTCATGGTGTAAACGTCTCAATCAGCGGATGAAATCCGATCCTTTGTTTGATAAGCTCGCCGACATGGTCGTGTTTGCGAGGTTCGACGGGAAGAAGGAGCAATATCTGGCCAAGCTTTATGGAGTTAATATCATTCCGACTCTCATTCTCGCCAAACCGAACGCCTCCGAGATAGACCGGCTCGCCGGTGTAAAGCCCGATCAGCCTATAGTAGAGACACTTCTGGCGTATGCGGAGAACAAGGGCACGCTTGATGATCTGAACAATCAGCTCGCGGCATCCCCCGATAATATCAAGCTTCACATGATGCTCGCTCAGAAACAGTACTTCCGCAGCCAGTACGACAGCGCCGTCGCGCACTACAGCAGGGTTATGGAGTTGGATGCTGTCAACAGCAGTGGGGCCGCAGACCGGGCACTCTTTGAGATCGGCAAGTGTTATATGAAGGCTGAGAGATATGACGAGTCCATCGAGGCATTTGCGGAGATGGAGAAGCGTTTCCCGGAGAGTAAACTGGTCGAGGACGCATACCTGTATATACCCTTCGTTTATGATAAGGCGGGAAAGATTGAGGACGCAATTCGACAATACAAAGCTTTCCGTGAGATGTATCCATCGTCAGATCAGATAGAATGGGTGGACGAGGAAATCGAGAAGCTGGAACGAAGAAAGAACTGATATGAATCCGATAGAGAGAAATATCTTCGAAAAATCTGCGGCTGGACGTAAGGGCCTGAAGTTGCCGAAGCTGGATGTCGATAGAAAACCGCTCGATTCGCTGATAGACGGCAAGCTGCTTCGTGAGACACCGCCGGATTTGCCACAGGTACCGGAAAACGAGGTGGTGCGACACTTTGTGAACTCATCGACGAAGAACCATCACATCGACAAGGGTTTCTATCCACTCGGCTCGTGCACGATGAAATACAATCCGAAAATCAACGAAACTACTGCCGCGCTTTCGGGATTCTCTCTCATACATCCATTCCAGCTCGATCATACTGTTCAGGGTGCGCTCGAGGTGCTCTACAAGACGGCCGAGTATCTCGGGGAGATATCAGGCCTGGCTGCAGTCAGCCTGCAGCCGGTCGCCGGCGCGCAGGGTGAGTTTGCGGGGCTGTTGATAGCGCGCAAATATCATGAGAAGAAGGGTTATCAGCGGAAGTACGTGATTATTCCGGATTCAGCTCACGGCACCAATCCAGCCTCGGTGATATTCGCCGGATATCAGGTCAAGCAGGTCAAGTCGGATGAGGATGGCACACTGTCGGTGGAGGCACTCCGCGACAAGGTCGATGATGAGACAGCGGCCGTGATGCTGACCAACCCCAATACACTCGGGTTATTCGAGAAAGAAATCGAGGAGATCTCGAAGATTGTCCACGATGCAGGAGCGCTGCTCTACATGGATGGCGCAAATCTGAATGCGCAGCTCGGTATTGTACGTCCCGGGGATATCGGATTCGACATAGTGCACTTCAATCTTCACAAGACATTCTCAACGCCACACGGTGGTGGCGGCCCCGGATCCGGAGCGGTTGGGGTTACAGAGAATCTCGAGCCATTTCTGCCTTATCCAGTGGTAGCGAAGAAGGAGGAAGATGGCGGCGAGCACTATTATCTAAGCTACGACCGTCCGGATTCGATCGGCAAGCTGCACGCGTTCTACGGCAATTTCGGAGTGGTCGTTCGTGCGCTGACGTACATTCTGATGAACGGTGGTGAGGGGCTCCGGGAGGTCTCGGATCGCGCGATTATTAATGCGAACTATCTTAAGGAGAAGCTCAAGAACAAATTCGATCTTCCGTATCCGCAGCATTGTATGCACGAGTTCGTTCTATCTGGGAATCGTCAGAAGAAACGCGGAATCAAGACCATGGATATGGCCAAGCGTATGCTCGATTTCGGTGTTCACGCCCCAACCTGCTACTTCCCGCTGATCGTTCAGGAGGCGATGATGATAGAGCCGACCGAGACGGAGACGAAGGAGACTCTCGACTATTTCATCAACGTCCTGGAGACGATCGATCGCGAAGTTGACGATGATCCGGAGACGTTAACGAGCGCGCCGCACAACACACCGGTCCGGAGGCTTGATGAGCGCGGGGCTGCACTCAATCTCGATGTCGTGTTTTCAGATGAGCAGGAATAGCCTCTCGACAGCGTCCCGAATCCATCAGCATAAAGACTATGTTAACTGAAGCTATAATTGCCTGCATGGCGTCAATACTTCTTGGAGCTGCGATAGCGCTGCTGTTTCGGAAGCGACTGTCGGCTCTTAAGAAGCATCGCTGGATCGGATTGATCGGGCTGCTGCTGTCTGTCGCAGGTATTGCTCTCATCGTATTCTCCTTCAGCCGCTTCGAGCAGGCGCGAGTCAGGAATAACTGGCCGATGGTCCAGGCAACTGTTACCGGTTCGGAGATCACCGGTAACCGTGTCAACAACCCGCAAGTAACATACGAGTACCATGTGGACGGAAAGACCCACGACGGCGTGAGCCGTGTCGGTGCGCCCGGTTTCGGCGGCAAGCACAAGCGCCTTGAGGTCGCGGAGGTTATCACCGAGAAGTACCCGGTAGGTAGCATGCTCGAAGTTCGGTATGATCCGGACAATCCTGCATTTTCTCTCGTAATAGTCCGGGCTTCCTGGGCGGCATATATGAAACTCTCCGTGGGAGTCTTCGTCCTTGTCGGGGGCATATTCCTCCTTGTCGGAACTCTGGCCGCACCTCGTCCGATTCGCGATTAAAACCGCTTTGACAATTGCCAGTTTGTGTCTAAGTTCTGCACGTGATAGAATTCAAGGATGTCAGTTTCAAGTATCCGACCAGCGAGCGCCCCGTTCTCGCGAACCTCGGCCTCACCATAAACAGGGGCGAGCGAGTCGTAGTCATGGGGGCGAACGGCTCCGGGAAGACCACACTGGCTTTTCTTGCCGCCGGACTCCTGTCGCCGACATCCGGAGTTGTTGAGATCGATGCGGGCAGCCAGCCCGGAATAGTCCTTCAGAACCCGGACAACCAGATTGTGACGATCTCAGTTGAGCGTGAGATCGCTTTTCCACTTGAGTGTCGCCAGTTCGAACCGGAGAGTACTCGTGAGATAGTCATCCAGACCGCGGAGGCAATGGGATTCAGCGACAAACTGAAGCTGTCGCCCTACAGGCTCTCTGGTGGCGAGAAGCAAAAACTCGCGCTCGCAACGGCGTGCGTTGCCGGCGCTGACCTCCTTATACTCGATGAGCCGTTCTCCTATCTCGATGCAGTCGGGCGCGAGTTGTTCATACAGAGCATTCAGAGCTTTGTCGCCGATTCGGAGGTTACGGTTGTTGAAATATCCCAGGATTCTTCGATTGCACTTCAGGCGGATAGAGTCATTCTGATGAAGGATGGCAAAATCATTGCGGATGGTACTCCGAGGGAATTGCTGACGTCGCCTGATCTGCTCGAAGAGTGTGGCGTTGAGGCGCCCGATGCTCTGATGATGGAGCGGATTCTCGAGTGCACGCCGGTGGAAATTGAAGAGCCGTCGATTGACGAATCCTGTGAAGATGCTGTTTCAGCACTGCAAGTCCGAGATCTGTCTTTCGAGTGGTCGGAGAAGGCACCTCTGTTTTCGAACCTGAACGTTGCGTTCAAAGAAGGGAAATGCACTGCGCTTGCCGGAGCGTCCGGTGTTGGCAAGAGCACTCTTGCCCAGATGCTGTCAGGTCTGAGGAGTTGGAATCGCGGTCGTATCTTTCTCGGCGAGAGTGAAGCCGAGGAGCATGATCTTCAAACGAGTGTCTCATATCTATTCCAGTTTCCGGAGCGACAGATTTTCGAAAGCACGGTTCGACGCGAGATTGAGTTCGGTCTGAAGCAGCTCGGTCTCAATTCGAGCGAGAGGGGAACGAGAGTGAGAGAGGCGCTGGAGTCGGCAGGGCTCGATTTTGGCGTCTTTGCTGAGCGAATGCCTACGCTGCTCTCCGGCGGTGAGATGCGCAAGGTCGCGACGGCTTCAGTAATCGCGCTGCAGCGGCCAATACTGATTCTCGATGAGCCTACCGCCGAACTCGACAGGAACTCCGTCCACAGCCTGAAGCGGCTGATTGAGAAGAACTCGGAGGCAGGTCTCACCCAGATCGTGATCTCCCACGACACCGACTTTCTCTATGATGTCTGCGATGATTTTATTATGTTGGCAACGGGTTTTGTTCGCTATTCCGGTCCGAAGTCAGGGCTGCTCGACGAACCCGGCGTATTCAGTGACTGCGGGCTCTCCGTGCCCGGTATAGTCAGGCTTTGTGAAGATGCGGATTGGAGGAGTATCATCCGGACTTATCGGATTTCTTCGGTAGCAGAAGTTTTTCGGGCGTGCGATTTGAGTTCTTGACTAAATCACCGAAAATCCTATCTTCTATTTCTATTGCAGTTCCGTGTGAAAGAGGTAATGAATCTGCATGAGACGACAGCGCTACTCAAATAAGGTCTCGGTTGTTGTACCGGCGTACAATGAGGCCGAGAACATTGAGCTTCTCATTGGGAAGTTCGAGGAGATGCTTCGGAAGAGCAATTTGAAGTGCGAGGTGATAATCGTCGATGACGGTTCTGAGGACCAGACACTCCAGTTCGCGCAGCAGGCAGCAAGACGGCGGCGGTGGCTGAAGGTCCTTTCGCATCCGCGCAATCGAGGGTTGACTGCGGCTCTCGAGACCGGCTTCAACTTTGCACAGGGACGTATCTTTGTTTTCTGGCCGGCAGACCTTCAGTACATGCCGGAGGACATACCGCGAATGGTCGCGAAGATCGAGGATGGCTACGATGTCGTTTGCGGCTGGAAGCAGGGGCGATATGGAATCAAGCGATTTGTGTCATCGATCTACAACTGGTTGTCCAGGTTTTTGTTTAGAGTCAACGTGCACGACCTCAATTCTGTGAAAGCGTTCCGCCGTGAGGTATATCAGGAAATTCCCACATTACAGGACGGCTGGCACAGATACATCGTCGTAATGGCCGCGGATCGCGGCTTCAAGGTCGGCGAAGTGAAGGTGAAACTGTATAAGAGGCTTCACGGCAAGTCCAAGTTCGGATTCTTCCGGATTCCGATTGGTATTTCGGATCTGTTCAGCGTGAAGTACCGAATGTCCTTCATGAAGAAACCGCTTCTGTTTTTCGGCTCGCTCGGGTTTCTGCTGCTCCTGATAGCGTTTCTGATCGGCGCGGGCGCGATCTACATGCGCGTAGTGCTGGAAGAGGGTTATCGTCCGCTGCTGTACCTCGTTATGCTCCTCGCGATTACCGGCATAGCTGCGATAGGCCTCGGTTTCCTTGCCGAATCGCTGATAGCGGTCTCGGATGAAATTCGGGCGATCAGGCGAAAACAGGAGCAGACAGACCGTCTGGCAGACAACATAGACTATCTCAAAAAGCAACTGCGTAACATCGAGAAGCGTCAGAAACGGAGCTCTGGCGACAGTGGTCGCTCGAACCAGAAATCATAGACCGAAAGTCCTGATTCTGACCCACAATTATCCCAGGTTTGTCGGTGACTCCTCCGGGGTCTTCATCGAGAACATATTGATGCTGCTCTCCGACCGTGCCAGGTTCGAAGTGGTCGCACCGCATGATTCCGGCATTCCCGAATCGGAGATGCGAAATGATATCGAGATTGACCGGTTTCGATATGGTACCGACTCAAACGAGATACTCGCGTATCGGGGGGAGATGCATGTTCGCGCGAAATCGTCACCGATTCGTTTTCTCAAGTTTATGAGGATGTACCGCAAGTCTGCGACCGATAGAGCCAATCGAGAACATGTGGATGCGATATGGGCGCATTGGTGGATACCGGGTGGATGGGTTGGCTCGCGCGTCAAAGCTGGTTCATGCAAGCCGCTGATTATCACATGTCACGGTACCGATGTGTTCCTGCTCGGTAAATTCCCGTGGATCAAGCGTTCAGCCGCACGCGTTTTCAACTCCGCCAACAGAATCACTGTCGTGTCCGGTTTTCTGAAGGAGAGGTTAGTCGAACATTTAGGCGGAAAGGTCCCGGACCTGGAGAACAGGATTGCCGTTGCGCCGATGCCGGTGCGGGATGATCTATTCTATCCCGAGGACTCTGTTGAGCCGATAGCCGGTAGCATCATAACGGCATCGAGATTGACCAGACAGAAGAATCTCGATAAGCTTCTCACGGCAGCGAGCCGACTGCGTCACGATGGAATTGGGCTTAGCGTGAGCATCCACGGCGATGGTCCAGAGAAGGACAATCTGCTACGGCAGGTGAGCGAGTTGAATCTCGGGGACTGTGTCACCATCGGGCCAGTGCTCTCCCAGGATGAGCTCGCGCGGCGCTACAGGCTCTCGGAAATCGCGGTCCTGATATCGGAGAGAGAGGGATTTGGCCTGACACTCCTGGAGGCGATGCTCTGCGGATGTGCCGGTGTCGGGGCGCGTTCCGGCGGTATCACGGACATTATACAGGAAGATGGAAGAGACGGGATACTCACGGATCCGTCCGATGAGAACTCGGTTTATCGGGCACTAAGAAAGCTGCTCACTGATGGTGCGTATCTTGCTGAGATGCGCAGGAAGTGTTGCGAAAGCGCCCGACGGAGATTCTCCGACGACATGATAGCCGATAAATTCGTAGATGTGCTCGACTCGACAATGAGAGCAGATGATTAAAAGAAGTGACGATTACCAGCCTAAGGCTGAGACAGCGCGGTCGATAAAGAGCAGGACACGTCGTCTCCTTGCCGACAACAGGATAGCTGAAGTCGGCGAGTATTTCGAAAACGAACCGCGAGTACGACGTGCTGTCATGAGTCTGCTCTTCGACAGGAAGCCGGAAATGTGCCTGCGTGCCGCGCGGGCGATAGGAGCGATATCCAGAATCGAAGCTCGCGAGGATGTGGCTATCCCACGCGAGACCATACGCAAGATATTTTGGCAGATGGGGGAGGAGTCGGGCGGATTGTGCTGGTATGGTTCGGAGGCTGTCGGAGAAATCCTCGTGGAAGTCCCCGAACTTATCAGTGACTTCTGGAGGATACTCGTTGTATATACTAAGGAAGAGCCGTTCGAACGCGGCTCGTTCCGAGCGCTATATAGACTCGCAGACAAATACGGCAAGCTCGGAGAAGATCATGCAAGCACTTTCCTAACGGGTTTGGATGACAATGATCCATCGATCAGGGCGTATTCCATTCTCGGTCTGGCGAAAACCGGTGAAAATGCAGTTGCGCATGCAAAGCGACTGACCGCAGACGGTGAAGAGGCATTGATCTTTGACAACGCTACTGGGGAGTTCGAACGGAGGACCGTTGGCGAGATTGCATCCGATGTGACCGAAAGTTCTTCTGGCAACAACCGATAGTTAATACTGTAAGTTGACACTATCGTCCGATATTGAAGATTATAAGAGAGACTCACTACACATGGAGGAAATCAATGACAAGGAAGCTCAAAGCAATCATCCCGCTTGCGATTCTGATGGCTCTGACATTCGTATACGTCGGCTGCTCGGATGACGACAACGGTACGGATCCACCAACCACAGGCTCTATTCAGGTCAATTCGACCCCTGCAGGTGCCACAATCAGCCTGAACGACAGCAATACGCAGAGGACAACTCCGGACAAGCTGACAAACATAGCACCGGGCACATATAGTGTTTCACTGAATCTGACCGGCTACGAAGAGTTCACGGCGTCCGTCGACGTCACTGCTGGACAGACTGACACGGTCAGTGCTACTCTGGTCCAGTCGGATCCGACCGGTACACTGGTCGTCAGTTCCGATCCGGAGGGTGCTCAGATCTGGATCGAAGGCGTGAATACCGGCGAAACGACAGACCATACATTCAACGATTACGATGTTGGCGAGTATGATGTCACCCTTCGTCTGACGGGATACGCCGACTACGAGGAGACAATAAACGTTACTAACAATCAGACGACCACGATCAACGCCACGCTAACTGCGGCGACATACACTGTCGCAGTGACTCCAGCCGGCGAAGGTACCGTGACTATAAGCCCGGACAAGGACGAGTATGGCGCCGGTGAGGAGATCGAAATCTCCGCAGCAGCCGGTACCGGATGGGCGTTCCACGCCTGGGAGGGCGACTACACTAGTACTAAAAACCCGGATACACTTACGGTGAACAGCGACCTCGAAATCGATGGTGTATTCTCCGCGCCATTCTCTGTCAGCGGTACGATCACGCTCAACGGTGGCGGTACCCTGCAGCACCCGATAGTATTCCTCGATACTTCGCAGACGATTGAGATCGTGATCCTTCGTGACACGGCTTTCGTTGCCGACGCCAACGGTGATTTCACTGAAATTGGCTTCTGGTTGACGGCAAAGGATACATTCACCGCTATCGTGACCGGCTGGGATAATGTTAACAATGACGGTGTCCTGGGCAGTGATGAGCCTCAGGGCTGGTGGGATACCAACGGTGATGATGCATGGGATGCACAGGACGGCGTCGAAGTGACTGCAGGCACAGTCATTGAGGACGCCGACGTTCAGATATACCCGCCTTCAGGCTCGGTTGCGAGGAAACACTTCCAGGGGCCGCAGCAGGTTGAATTCGTTAAGCCGAAATCACGCTGAGAATGAACTCATGATCAAATAACGTGGTCAAATAAAGAGGCCGGAGCATTTGCTCCGGCCTTTCTCTATCTACAATCGCTGTTTCGGTTAAGCTACTTCGCAGCCTTCTTCTTGTCGATACCGAGTTTCTGTTCGAGTTCAACCTTGCGCTTAATCTCGGCTGTCACTGTCTCGGCAGCTGATTGCCTTATGTTCATAGTGCGCTCGCCGAAGAGTGCGAAGCGGAGCCACTGAAATCCGAATTTCAGGAGTTCGACATCGTCGTTCTTGATAAGCTCCTGCGTCTCGTCATCGACTTCGAATTTGTCCAAAAAGCTCGACTCGAATACGAATGCTTTGAAAGCATCTATGTTGTAGCAGACCATGAATAACATGTCGATCTTTTTCTCGGAGAGCCCCTGACCCTCTTCGATCATCGGGTGCAGCGCTATCTCCTGGAACAGCTTGCCGACTTCGTTATAGTCATTGATTCCCTGATCTTCGAGCCATCCTTCGACCGATATCTCGCGATTTTCTCTGAAGCCCTTGCAGACATCCTCCTCGAGAAGGAAGAAGAAGTCATCTTTGACCTCTTGATTACCCTCGCCCGGAGAGGCGAGACCAAGAGGGTACATTCTGCACGCCCACGGCCGGTCTTCATAGACGGTACAGCCCTCATCGCCCACGAACGGGCAGCTTTTCTTCTCGTTGTCTTCCATCTTGAGCATCACAACCGGATACTTCAGGTTTCGGTCGAACGGAGCGATCGTATACTTCGAAAGAAACTCGCCGGATGAAATCCCGAGGTGGTTTTTGAGCCGAATGATATCATACGGCGTGAGAAATATATTTACGTCGCCACAACAGTCATTGAAACACGATACGCCGGGGTGGCAACGGAATTTGAACTTGCTGTCCTTTTTGAGTCTCGGGTATTCCTTTAGAATTTTACTTTTGAGATTCTCTATCTCTTTCATATCTGCTCCCGTGGATATCTATTCGTCAATTATCATGTTTTTCATTGCATCCGGGGACCAGACGGGCAGCGGGCCGGACTCGTCCGTCTGAGGGTTGTACCTGTGCCTGTAGGATGCCTTTTGGTTGTATTTCTCCTGCATCCATTTCCAACCCTTGATGTAGTACGGACACTCATCATTGAAGCATACGAGCTGAGGCTTGATTCCCCAACTCGATTCATCGGCCGGCTGCCATCTCTTCATCTGCGCACCGCAATGCGGGCATTTTGTTTTGTCTTCAGTCATGTCCCTCAATTAAACACTACGTTAGAGTTCGAGTTTCTTATTGCGCAATTCAATCACTAATCACCGGGCAAATTAAAGCCCCCGGACGCTGCTTTCGTAGTTCGCAGCGCCCGGAGGATCTATCATCAAACAGCAACTCTGCTCAGAGCGGAATTAACCACCGAGCAGCTCGTGCTCCTGGGCCTGCGGATAGACATGAAGCATCGGGCGCTTGATCATTTCCCATTCTTTCTTATTGGGATCCCACTTACAATTCGCGAAGACATGCCAATCGTCCTCGTTCATTGTCGGGAAATCAGAGCGGCGGTAGTAACCCGGCCATCTGGTCTCCTCGCGGAAGAGGATGGTGCGGGTGTGGGCTTCCGCCTGCCAGAGACGCTGTACGTTCTCCCAGCAGCGCATGAGCTCATGCAGATCTTCTGCACCCAGATTCTCAGAGTCTTCACCGAGCATGCCAAGAAGCTCGATAGCTTTGTCGAGGCTTGCCTTGTTGGTCGAAAACTGCGCCGAAACACCACCGACATACTCGTCCATGATCTTCTGGAGACGGAACATGAACATCTTCGGACGAATGTAAGCCGGATTGATATCCGGATCCGTCGAGTAGTCCTTGTTCTGCTCGAAGATATCGAGGGGCTTCAAGATGAACTTCTTCATCTCTTCGACCTGGCTCATGTCGACGTTCGGCTGGTCGCCGTTCTCAACGATATACTTGACGGCGGCCTTACCGACGATACGGCCTTCTGCATGCGAACCGGAGGAGAACTTGTGCGAGGATGCGCCGGAAGCGTCACCGGCACAGAACATGCCCTTCACGGTCGCCATGTGGTTGTAACCCCAGAAGTACTCATTCTTGGTGTCGCTGCTCTGCAGGTCTTCCGGACCGGAGACCCAGGCACCGGAGGCGCCGGAGTGCGAGCCGATGAAGTACGGTTCGGCTGCTGCGATTTCGGACGGCTTCTTCTCGGGTTCGACGTTCGTCGCGGCCCAGAGCAGAGCCTGCGAGATCGTCATGTCGAGGAAGTCTTCCCAGGCTTCAGCCTCGAGCTCTTTCAGTTTTCTCTTTGCGGCCTTCTCGTCACCGGCCTCAGAGGCGATCTTCTGGATAGCTTCTTCAGTTCTCATGAAGATCGGGCCCTTGCCTTCCATCGTGTCGAGCATGCCGAGCCAGTTACGGAGGTTAGCCGGCATCGGCTTAACGTGTCCGTACGGCTTCCAGTTGTCGAGCTCATCGCGACGCTCGACCATGTAGCTGCCACCCTCGGAGTTGGTTGCCTGCGACTTGAACAGCAGGAACCAGGCACCGACCGGGCCATAGGCGTCTTTGAATCTAACCGGAATAAAACGGACTTCCTGCGAAGTCATCTCGGCACCGGCGCGCAGTGTGAAATATGCCGACGAACCGGAGTTCCACGGCGGATACCATGCACGGCCGAGGCCTTCACCGGTCGAACGCGGCTTGAAGACATGAACCGCGCCGCCCATGCAGACTGCGACAGCTTTGGCCTTGAAGATGTAGAACTTGTTCTCGCGAGTGCTGAAACCAACGGCACCGGCAATGCGGTCGCCGTCCAGAATCGGCTCCACGATAAAGATTCTCTCGTAATACTCACCGTCAACTTCGGCGAGAGCATTCTTGGCGGCTTCGGCAACGATGACCTTGTAGGACTCACCGTTGATCATGAGCTGCCAGCGACCCTCGTGCACGTAATTGCCTTCCTCATCTTTCCAGATCGGGAGTCCCCATTTCTCGAACAGATGAACGGAAGAGTCAACGTGACGAGCGATATTTGCGACCAGGTCCTCACGAACGATACCCATGAGGTCCATGCGTACGTAGTCGACATAGTCCTTAACGGTGTTCTTACCGCTTGTCAGGTCGACATACTGGTTAATAGCCGAGAGACCCATGGCGACGGCGCCAGAGCGGTCCATGGCTGCTTTGTCAACCAAGGTAACTTTCAGACCATTTTTCTTTGCCCAGTAGGCGGCTTCCACTGCGACACCGCAGGCGGACATACCACCACCAAGGATCAGCAGGTCTGTGGTCACCTCTACATTCTGAAAATCTGCCATCTCCTAAATTCCTCCTGCTTGCTTACTTGATGGTATAGAGTTCGTCGAGCTTGAGTGCTTCCGGCTCCTGTGCGAGGACCTCAGAATTCAGGTCATCTTGGGCGGTGCTGTAACCGCCGGTCGGCTGAGCCTTACCCTCTTCCGTTGTGCGGATCGGGAATTTGAAGCGCTTGAGCATACCGTTCCGGAACTTCACGGTCCACATGATGGCATCAGTGGAACGCATGGGAGTAACCGTTGCATTCATCGGCACGAAATCTGCATAACCACGAATTTCGATCGCCTGAACCGGGCAGATCTTTACGCAGCTATAGCATTCCCAGCACATTTCCGGTTCCTGGTTGTACGCTTTCATCTTCTCCTTGTTGAGAACCATCAAGTCGTTGGGGCAAATGAACTGACAAGCTGTCTTGTCAAGAGCCTTGCACCCATCGCACTTTTCGGTGATCACGAAGCTTGGCATCTATGATTCCTCCTTGCATGACTTGCCCGCGGACATCGCGTCCGCAACAATTGTCACTTCTCTTTTTATTACTTCTTCTTCTCTGCATCACCGGTCGCGTGACCGTGAAGCTTGACTTCCACTCTCTCGTCGTCTTTGAGTCCTGCATAGTATTCGCGAAGAATCGAGAGGACCTCCGCACGCGAGAATTCCTTCGGAACATCTCCGCCTTCCGACAGCGCCTTCCTGAGGGCTGTGCCGGAGAGGAAGAGCCTGTCTTCTCTGCCATGCGGGCAGGTCTTCATCGAGGCCATACCCTCGCACTTGTAGCAGTAGAATGTCCAGTCGATCGGAAGCATCTTGCACTCGAGAGCGCCTTCCCACAACTCGTGGAATATCTGCTGCGCATCGAACGGACCATAGTAGTCACCGACACCGGCGTGGTCACGGCCGATGATCATGTGAGTGCAACCGAAATTCTGGCGGAACAGCGCGTGGAGGAGACCCTCGCGAGGACCGGCGTAGCGCATATCGAGCGGATAGCCGCCGCTCACCACGCGTTCCTTCACGAAGTAGTTTTCCACGAGAGTGTTGATACACTTGACGCGCACGTCTGCCGGAATGTCACCCGGTTTGAGCTTTCCGACGAGCTGATGGATGTAGATGCCATCGGAAACCTCGGAAGCTATCTTTGCCAGATACTCGTGGGAGCGGTGCATAGGATTACGAAGCTGCAGCGCAGCGATCGTGTTCCAGCCCTTCTCCTCGAAAATCTTGCGGCTTTCCGAAGGACGCTGATAAAGGCCCTTGAACTCCTCCGGAAAATAGCTCTCAGAAAGGACTTTCACTGTTCCCGCAATGTTGTAGTCCTTCTGGGCCTGGACCATCTTGACGCCCGGGTGATCGTCATCTGTGGTCTTAAAGACATGCTTGCACTCGAATTCCTTCTCTTCGTTCGTCATATGGTACGATTCGGTTACCTTCATCGTACCCATAATCTCCTTCGTCTCTCCCGATACCAGACATATCTCGGTGCCAGGATCGAGCTTCTTTTCGTGCGACAGAGTTATCGGAATGGGCCAGAAAGTGCCGTTCGACAGCTTCATGTCACTGCAAACGCTCTTCCAATCGTCGTGACCCATGAAGCCATCGAGAGGAGTGAAGCCGCCGATACCGATCATGATCAGGTCGCCAACCTCGCGGGTTGTCAACTCGATCTTCGGAAGGGTCTCGGCCTTCTTGAGCTCCTCGAATTTGGCGTCACCTTCGAGAAGAGTGATCGTCAGCTCTTCTGCGCCGTGAGGATTGATCAGATTTGACATTACAAGTCCTTTTCTTGCTTTCCGAAGTATTTACGTTTTGCTTCATCAAATCTATGGTAAAGAATGTAACTTTTTTCACAAAGTTGGTGCATATTGGAACGAGTCTTGAAGTACGTTTTCGGCCTTTCTGTGCGTGATTCCTCAACCGGCCATTCAGGGTAAAGAATGTAATTTTTTTCACAAAGCCTGTCAAGGGATTTCCAAGTTTTTTTGGCGATTTTGGCAGATTTTCTCGATCTCCCCAATTCCGAAAAAACGCAATCCTGAAGCAACTTACGAAAACAAGACAGAGAATGATAATGTATAAACACTGTCTATGTTACTTCATTTCTAAGAATGAGGCATTTCCAGAAAATGTTCGGAATGCCTAACTCTTGACGTCGACGTAGAATTGCGCGTCGGCTTCGGGAGATTGATATCCAGTTTGCGCAAACCGAATGATAGTGATCTATCGTACATCTTAAGAAGGCCCAGACTTTGTGAAAATAGTCGCAAAAGGCTTGACACGGTATGGATGCGGGCCTATTTTGGGTCGACGTTGTGGCCCTTCCGGGCCGCTTGGAATGAAGGCTGGACGTTTTTGATAGGGAGTGAGAGTATGCCGCAGCTTGTTGAGCCCGATCTCAGGGTTGTGCGCGAACTGAAGGCCGCGGGTGGAGGCGACCTGAAGAGTTGCTTTCAGTGTGCGACCTGCTCGACGGTATGCAATTTGACGCCAGACCACAAGCCGTTCCCGCGCAAGGAGATGATTCTCGCTCAGTGGGGGAGGATAGATGAGCTCGTCGCGAGTCCGGATGTCTGGTTGTGCTACCAGTGTAATGATTGCAGTGTACATTGTCCGAGAGGAGCTCGGCCCGGAGATGTTCTCGCCGCGGTTCGGGCGCATGTTTACAAAAATTTCGCGTTTCCCTCATTCATGGGTAAGGCGTTGATCGATCCAAAGGCTCTTCCAGCTCTGCTTCTCGTGCCGGCCCTCATTATAGCCGGACTGATCTTCTGGTCGGCTCCGCGGGCAGCGGACGGCAGCTTCTTGTTTATGCAGGCCGGCCAGCCGATCGATTTCAATATCTTCATGCCGCACAGCACCGTAGATGCTTTCTTCGTGGCAGGCAACATCCTGATCTTCATCTTTGCGGCAATAGGGTTCACGCGCTTCTGGAAGACGTTGAAGCGAACCACGGGAGATGAGACGCAGATGTCGTTCATGGAAGCGGCAAAGGAGACGATTGAGGAGATTGTGAGCCACCGAAGGTTTTTCGATTGCGAAGAGAACAAGTCTCGCAGTTGGGCGCACATAATTGTCCTGTCAGGATTTGTGGGCGCTATGATAACGACCGGACTCGTCCTGCTTCTCGTTTTCCTGCCGCATTATATGCACCTGCTCGGTATTGAGTCGATGGACTCCTTTTTCCATGTCCCGATAGACCTCTGGCATCCGGTCAAGATTCTCGGCGCAGTTTCCGGTATACTGATCCTCGTTGGGTCGATATGGCTGATAGTCCGCAGATATGACGATCCGGAGCAAGTGGGTGCGAGCGGATATGCCGACAATCTCTTCCTCTGGATACTGTTCCTGACCGGATTGACCGGGATGATGTCCTGGCTGATACGAACCGCTGATATTGCATGGTTCGCGTATTTCAGCTACTTCATCCATCTGGTACTTGTGTATTTCCTGTTGTGGTATATGCCGTACTCGAAGTTCGCTCACATGATCTACAGGACGCTGGCCTTGATCCGGGCCAAGCAGACAGGACGTCTGGAGAGATTGAGACGTTAGAACTGTTCTATCTGGTATAGATTGAATCAGCAGAATGCCGCATTCACTTCCCCCAATGCGGCATTTCTTTTTTGCTCCAGCGTTGCGAGCGCAAGATTTGAAGTGGCGCTCCAGAGTATCATTTGCTATCATATCGATTCACAATGACCGTCAAGCAAGAGGGCTTCGCAGATGCGGCTATTGAATTCGGTATCGGTAATCGCAGAGGGGCGGAATTTCGCAATATCGCTCGCACTGATTCTTCTCCTCGGCCTGTTCTTCCGTGTCTACCACATTTCGGCTGATCCACCTGTCGGTTTCACCGCCTCGCAGGATGTCAATACGGATCCATTCGCCTATACAATGTTTGCCCGAAACCTGATCGAGTTTGGCGATACGAACCCGTTCGGCGATCCTCGATGGGTAGTATGGGAAAAGTCGATAGAGACCGTATTCGCACTCGGGGTATATGCGATCCTCGGGACTGGGCGGGGAGAGGGGAATTTTGTGCCGGTTCTTATGTATCTTCTCGCCACTCTCTTTCTCGCGTTGGCGCTTAAGAACTTCGGCAGCCGCTTTGGTGCACTTCTCGCAGCATTCCTCGCGATGGTCAATTTTACGATGATCGTATTCGCGAGGATACCATTCGTTGAGTCTGCGCTCAATCTCTGGCTGTGTGCCTCAGTTTTCTTCTTTTCACTTGGTCCGAAACGATCGATCTACTACCTGCTTGCCGGCTTCTGCGCGGCATCCGCAGGGTTTTTCGGCAAGCTTACCGGGTTGTTTTCGATCGGTATTTTTGCCGCGATGTGGGTATTCATGCTCGTACGCTCGAAGGAACGCGCACCTGTTCTGAAGACCGCTGCATTCTTCTGGGGCGGATTTGTTCTCTCCGCGGTAGCATGGCTTGTGTATGTCTACCTGCCGTCGTCGGAAGTCGTATCATGGTACTACAAGGAGCAGGGAACAGGCCTCTATGGTTCACCCAAGGCGCTCGAATCTCCGAGAGATTTCCTCTTCCAGGCGCAGAGCCTGCTGTGGGAGAGAAGGTACATCGAGAAGCTGCCGATTGTGACTACCCTCGCGTTTCTCGGCTCCGCCGGTGCGATCACGCTGATTATCCGCAGGCTCTACGGCCGAAAGCCGATGAGAATGGATGCGTGGGCCCTGATGTTCTTCTGGTGCTTCTTCGCATTTGCAGCGCTCTTTCCATTCAACTACCGTCCACTCCGGTATCAGGCGACTCTATTGTTACCGATGGTTGGTCTTGCGGCGCTGTTTCTTGAGGCGGCGTTCGTAAACAGGATCGAGAAGAAGTCAAAGCCACTGAAGGAATCGAAGGGCGGCCTGGCTGTTCGGATTGCGCTCACCAGCGGCCTGACCGGCATCCTCCTCATTCCGTTGTTCAGTAGTCTGTTTCTTGTGATGGGAACGTCTGAGACGCCGCTCGAACTCTATCAATCGATCTTTCTCTACTCACTGTTGTTCATCGCGCCCGGTGCAGGAATCTGGCTGCTTGCATATTTCGGCAGAAAAGCCGCTGAGGCACTTAAGCCATTCGCTCAGATTCTCGTCGCAGTCTTGATCGTGGTCTATTCCGTGATACACATTGCGGATTTCGCCGGCTGGATGTCTGAACGCCGGTATACACTTATGGCAGCGGATCATGATCTCGGCGCCATCGTTGGGGAGAACGCCGTCGTCTCCGGTTCGTATGGCACCGCCCTGACTCGAGAGAACGGCCTCCGTTCGATTCATCATCATTTCGGTACTACGACTGATCCCGGGTTTTTCGAGGAATTCCCGGTAACTCATCTGGCTGTTGATCCGAGTAACGAAAAGATCGCGCGGCAGGAATACCCGGATTTGATGGGTCGCGCGCTTCAGTTGAACCGTTATGTCATTCGTGGTTATCCCGTGAAGCTCTTTCTAGTTTCGATGTCGAGCCCGAGTCCGCAAGCCGGCGCATACTCTCTCACTGATTTCGAGGTGTCCAGGCTGTGGGAGGCAAACGGCGACACGGATTCGGCGGCTTACTACATGCAGTCGTTTGTGGAAAAGAACACCGGAAGTTACTCCGCTCATGCCGCACTCGCGATGCAGCTTTCGGAGGTAGATGCAGTAAAGTCGCTCGATCATTTCAGGAAGGCGTTTGAGCTCAGCTACGAAAGCCCCGCGCTTTCGTATGCTGTAGGCGTGGCATATTTCAATCTTGCGGTACAGAACGAGTCTTTTCTCGACTCCGCGCTCGTATATCTCGAGCACGCGTACGAGCGGATGCCCAACAATAGCGATCTCGAGAAGATCGTTACTGATCTGAGGAATTTGAAGTAGTCACTGCTTCTGCGGTTTTAGGCCTATTATCATGTGGTTCAGAAACCACTGCGTTATGAAGTATTTTTTCCGCATGTCGCGAAACCCGGCTTTCTTGAGTCGGGAACGGATTTCCGAATCGAGAAGATAATACTCCTCGTCTTCCTCCATTCCACGCTCGGTGTCAACATCGTAGTCTGTCCCGAGAAACTTGTCATAGACGAATACCACCTTGTGCACGATAAGCTCCGCGAGCGGATTTCCCATCGTTATGATGATGTTGCCGCCCGGCCGGAGGACTCTGAAGGCCTCGGCAAGCTCGGTGTCCCGCTGCGGTTCGGGGACATGGTTGAGGCAGGCTATAAACGTCACTGAGTCGAAGGACTCATCATCGAAGGGGAACTTCGTCATGTCCTCCACGATGTTCTCATCCGTCAGACCTTCGTACCTGTATACGTCAATGCCCTTGCCATTACCGTTTAAGTACTTCGTTACAAGGAGATTGTGACGCCCGCAGCCGACATCGAGACAGTAGCCCTCTACTTCTCGAGATACATAGTCGAGTCGTTCCGTGAGAAGAGAGGATAGCCCCCACTTATCGTCATGGAACAGAGTGAACGCCCGGAGGGGGAAGAAGACGAGGTCCTTGACTTTCTGTGAGAGCGTTCTTTGCATAGAATCGGAATAAATGAGCTTGTCGCAGAAAAGTCAAGCAGTGTGCCCGCGAATCGACAGCATGAGCTTTCGAGGATTTTGGTTGAAATAGCTCCGTGCGAACAATAGCTTGGTTTGAGGTAAGGTCCGGAAAGCCTGGTACTCTCCGACGGATGCCTTTTTTCTGGATGATGGGAGAGACGTAGATATGAAACAGGGAATCAGTTCACTCTGGAAGCTCGAGGACTGGTGGGCCGTATGGATCGGATTTGCGATCATTCTCGCCTCGCTGCTTCAAATTGTCCCGAAGGTACCCAAGGTTGGCAAGTGGACCGACAATCCGATCGCAGCGTTTACGGTTGTCAGGGATGGCATAGTTGTCGGAAACATACTGCCACATCTTCTGATTCTGATGGTCGCGCTCTGTATCCTGACCGCAATCGCGATCAAATTCATGGGCATCCAGAGGGTCGGCAACTACATGGCCGGATTTCTCGTTGTGTTCATTCTTGCGACTCTTGCCTACTGGGTCGCAAATCAAACCAACGTCAAGTACTGGGGGCTGTCCTATGCGCTCTGGGCGCTCCTGGTTGGCCTGCTGATCTCAAACACGATCGGCACGCCGAACTGGCTGAAGGCGGGCGCACAAACCGAGCTGTTCATCAAGATCGGGCTCGTGCTCCTCGGTTGCGAGATTCTATTCAAGAAGATTCTGTCTCTGGGCGCCCCGGGACTGATGGTCGCCTGGATTGTCACGCCGGTTGTCATCATCTTCATGTACAACATCGGCGTGCGGTGGCTCAAGATGAAGAACAAGTCGCTTGTGATAATCATAGCGGCTGCGACCTCGGTGTGTGGCGTCTCAGCGGCGATTGCCGCCGCGGCTGCAAGCTGTGCAAAGAAAGAGGACTTGACACTCACGGTTGGGATGACCTTGATATTCACTGTTTTGATGATGTTCTTTATGCCGCTCTTTATAAGCTGGGTCGGTATGGACAGCATCCTCGGCGCTGCCTGGATGGGCGGAACGATTGATTCGACCGGTGCGGTCGTTGCTGCAGGGTCGATGCTCGGTGAGAAGGCGGGGCAAGTTGCGGCAGTAGTGAAGATGATCCAGAATGTGCTTATCGGAGTCGTCGCATTCGTTATCGCTCTCTACTGGGTTACACGAGTTGAGTGCGAGGGCGAAGACCACAAGCCGAATGCTCTCGAAATCTGGTACCGCTTCCCGAAGTTCGTAATCGGATTTGTGGCCGCTTCGATTCTCTTTTCGTTTGTTGTTCTGCCTGCATGGGGCGGCGATTTCAATGTTGTCGAGGACAGTTTCATCAACCCTATCACGAAAGTCCTCCGCGGCTGGTTCTTCTGCCTGGCTTTCGTGGCTATCGGACTGGAATCGAACTTCCGCGATCTCGCCAGCCGGATGGAAGGTGGCAAGCCGATGTCGCTGTATGCTATGGGTCAGTCATTTAATCTGATACTGACATTGCTCATTGCTTACCTGGCGTTCATAGTTTTCTTCCCAAACGCGATATAGGAGGCAGGTCTTGCGTGGTACCCGGAAAGGAATAACAGTCGGAGCCCGAGCGGCGAGGTTCCTGCTCGGTCTTTTTCTGCTTGCCGTGTTCTACTCCATATTCGCATCCGGCTATACACCACCCGGCATAGCCGGCGAGGTGTTGCGGCACAATCGCGAATGCGATATCGACGCCTCACCGCTTTGGTACATGGAAGTCGAGAACATGCAGGAGATTGAACGAGCCGTACAGACAATGCGTGAGCTCGCGAAAAACGAACTGCGTAACAGTGATGCCGACGGCTCAGGCGAGAAACAGGGAGCGACCGACACGGTTTCGCACTCTGAACAGCCGATCGACCGTCCACATTGCGAACACGGTAGAGAATCCGAACAGTAGAAGTGTGACCTCCCTGCCATGCTCGGTAATTCGTGAAATGACGCTCATTCCAGACAGGGAGCAGGATGTCACCGAGTAGGTTGCCTGCAAGGCGGCGGTTGCTATCGCTAATGGTCCTGTCACCCACAATAGAGCGATGACGGCAGCAACAAAGCCGAAGATGCCCACCAATTCAGCCGTGTGGCGCTCGAAAAACGACTCACGAGGCTGAAGGCCGAGTCTGGATACGACATTGACTGCGAAGTCCTCCGGCAATGCGGGCAGTGTGTCAGTCTTGAGCGCCCCGATCAGCTCATTGTATTCATCAATCCTGCTCTGGCATAGACGACACTCTGCAACATGTTCCCGCAGTGTTGCAGCGAATCCATCAACACCCGGATCGGCGCATGCCTGCAGTTCGTTGTCGGTCAGATGGCCTCTTTCCATAGCTCCTCCGGCTTGTACTTAGCGGTAAGTCGCAGCTTGAGCAGACGACGTGCTCGAAACAGGTAGTTCTTGACCGTTCCTTCCGGCTTCCTGGTGATCTCGGCGATCTCCCTGTAGCTCATCTCGTCGAGATGATAAAGCGTCAGCACCGTGCGGTAGTGAATCGGCAGTTTCTCGATCTCGCACCTGATATGTTCCGCGATATCGGTGCGTTCCGCGAGCTCGTCCGGGCCAGGATTATCTGTCTCAATCTCTCCCGAAGAGCTGTTATCCGGAATCAAGTCATCGAACAGTGACACCTGTCTCTTCTCCAGATAGTTCTTACACGTGTTGACCGCTATCGTCGCAATCCAGGTTGAGAGTCTGCTCTTGAATTGAAAGGTCGCTAGATTGCGATACACCTTTATGAACACGTCCTGGCATATATCCTCCCTGTCCCGCTCGGCGTTGATCATACGGTAGACCACGTGTGCCACGAGACGTTCGTGGCTTCTGACAATTTGTTCGAATGCGGTACCATCACCGTCAAGACTTCTCCTCACCAGATGCTTGTCGGATGATCTCCTCATATCTGTTGGACTGGATTGCGGTTGAAATTGTTGCAGGTATATCCGGAACCGTGGTGCAACCTTTTCGTGGTCGCGCCTGTCGAACGAGATAGAACGATTAGAATACTATGGATGGAGGTTCACTATGCAGAGCTTCAATGACACATTTCAGCTGGCAATCGTGTTCTTCGCAATCGTCGCGGCTATCAAGATCATTCTCGACTACAGCATGAGGAAACGCCTCATCGAGAAAGGCCTTGTCGATTCGAAGGTACGCTACCTGTTCAGTGCGACCAGCCCCGCAGCTACATCCCTCAAATGGGGGATGGTTTTGATGGGCATAGGGATCGCGGTAATTATTGGCAGACTCGTGCCATACCGAGTGCAGGACGAGATTACCATATCCTCGATGTTTATCCTCGCGGGATTGGCACTCGTGCTGTACTACTTCATAGCCCCGAAGCTCGAAAACTCGAGTGAACACGTAGAGCAGTCATCGAGTCAGTAGTTGGAATGATGCCGCGGAGTCGCTACAGCACTATGACAATCTTGCCCATCTGCCCGCCAAACCGTGCCGATTCAACCAGGAAGATGTAGATGCCGCTTGCCACGAGCTCGTTGTTTGCCGATCGGAGGTCCCATGTCGCATGAGTTTCGGCATTGCTGAACGGTCCGGGATGCTTGATTTCGCGAACGAGATCGCCGCTTATGGTGAACAGCTTGATAGTGCATTCTGCAGGCAGGTTGACGAAGTGCAGGCGTCTCTCATGGTCGACGAATCCGGTGCGGTTCGCATCTTCATAGCCTGATATATTGTAGCTTCCGTCTCCAATGTACGGATTCGGATACACTATGACCTCGAGCTTGTTCTCACGCACAGCCCTGTTGTCGTTTATCGCCCATATCTCCACGAGATTTGTAATCGGTGAGCTCTCGAGCGGATTGAGGCCAAAATTGAAATCACCGAAATCGAATGCCGTAACGGAAAAGTGCCATGGTACGGACGGAAGCAAGTTGTTGATCGTGTACTCGTACTCGTAAAACTTGTGATAGAGTGTCGAATCCCCTGTCACCGGATTCAAGTCCTTGACCCAGAGATCAGCGTTGCTCGAATCCTGGACGGGAGTCACGGTTCCCGCGATGATTTCATCTGCGTATGTTTTCTCGATCGAACCGGATCCGTGTGCATAGGCGCCATCCAACCAGCCGTCGATCGATTGATTCCATCCCAGTTCCGCGAAGCAGTAGATTTCGTCTCCGACGAAATGCCCCGATTCACGGCTGTTGCACGGGTAATCCGATGGGTCGAAGCCCTCACCGTAGAGTTTCTCAAGGGAATCGAGCGTGAGTGGTAATCCGATGAGAGAGTATGCGCTGTCTGTTTCATTCCACTTCGCTCTGGAGAAATTGTAGAAGTCGTTTGATGTGAGAAGCGCAAGTTCATTGAGCTGCGGAAGGCGTCCCATGTAGACCTTGTAGCCCTCAAAATCCGCAACCCGTGTGAACGGGTCGATAGCGGTCTCCGATACATAACCGTTCCATCGAAGCGTCACGCTCTCGTGAGTCGTTGAATACCGAACTACGGGCGGCGGGGGAGCGTTTGCAGCTCTGTAGTCGGGGACGCCATCCCCTGCATAGAAGAACGTGTCAGTGACAACCTTTCCATTGATTGTATCTTGAACTAGCCAGTATGGCCCGCGATCGCCGTCACCATCCGTGTCGTAACCGGGATTGTCATAAATCCAGCTTGCCCAGACCGCGTTGTCGGCGACATCTCTGAAGTCGAGATTGGAATAGAATGTCTCGGGATCATACCTGTCGACGATGTTGCGCTGGAAGTTCCTCGGATTCCGGTGAAGATTTTCGCCCGCAACATACGCCATTGTGAAAGGCAGTGTTTCTCCCGGATCGATTGTGAAAGGCCCGGCAGACACGCAGTATCGTGTGTCTCCTCCCGTCGCGACTGCCTCTCCAACGGCCGGGTTGGGCGGAAGCCAGCCGTAGTTCGAGTAATCGAGGCCTGCATGGGTCTGGTCGTAGTCCTGCTCACCATTGGATAGAGTGAAGAACTTGTTTCGATCGCCCTCCGGAGTTCCGGATCCACCGGTGCCGAAATTTCGTTTCGAGGCCTCGAACATCGGCCCCCAGTCCAGAGCCGAATTGCTGTTCGAAACCCACCAGTTGAAAGACACTTTTTTGAGCCTGCCCGGCAGCCGCATCACTCGAATCCCTGCAACTGATGTGGCGCTCTGATAATTGTACGCGCCGTCGTCGCCGTCACCATCGTTATCCGCTATCCACGCGTAGTTTATCGTATCGAGATAGCCACCGCCCGCTTGCGATGGGAATGTCTGTCTGAATCCGCAGATGTCATCAATGTAGATATCGCCCTCGGATGACTGATGACCAACGTCACCGTCGTTATACACGCCGATGTAAAGATACTGAAGTGGTTCGACCCCGACATTTGTGAATTTGTAGTCGAGAATTACGAAATCCTGGGCATAGTCCACACTCCAGGAGTATGTAGTCTGATCTACCGCGATGTTAAGCGGAATGTGACCCCGGCTTGTGTTCCAGTCGGCACCGTTCAGTGATCTATCAATCACAGTGTCCGTAAACGACGTATGGAACTCCAGATCCGCCTTTGCATCGGGATGGTAGGCATCGTCTGCCGGTCTGCTCGATCGCTTCTCGATTGTGCATTCCGATTTGTCGGAGCAGGGGAGGATCTCGTATTGAAATGCCCATCCGTTGAAACCGACCGACACGAGTGTGTCTTCGCCGACCACGGCACCGATCCAGAGAGAGGCAACGTACAAATGCTGCACACGGCTGCCAGCAGGAAAAACTGCCGACTCGGCCGCCGTCTCAGTTTCGCAATCCAGCCAGCCACCGCCGGCGGAACCGATGTACCCGAAATTTGAGATTGGCAGATAGAGGTTATTGTATCTGTGTGTGCAGACTACCATATTCGGAGAAGCTGTTACCGCCTGGACTTTGTAGCTGCCGAGGGGACCGTCATCCGCTGGATTCTGAGTCTCAGCGTATAGCGCTGAGCAGAACATCTGTAGAGTGAAAAGAAGCATCGGTAGGAGTAAAACGCGGTACTGTACCGCAAATCTCTCGCGACTTGCAATCATGCTGTCTATTCCTGTCAGCTCCCGGGTACGAAGATCCGCGCCGATTCTCACACTATGAAACGCATTTCTCTTGAATCATGCAAGCTGATTCGACTCCTCAGCAAAGCTGGAGGAATGAGTAGGGCCGGGGATTTGAATCCGGCCCTGAATTGTGTGCTACATCAAAAGCTGCTCCAAGCTGTCTATTGGCATGTAGAGCAGGGAACAGCGCCACCCTGGAATACGTAGGCAATTTCGAACACAATGTCATCGATGTCGACAGCCCCTGAGCAGTTCGTGTCTCCGGCTACTTCGGGGACCGGGGGACTGCCGCCCTGGAAGACATAGGCTATGATGAAGACAACATCATCGATATCAATCGCTCCGGAGTCGTTGGCGTCGCCGCAAAGATTTGCCTCGACTGTGAGCGGATCAGACCACGGGCTCTCGATGTCGTCCTCGTCCTTGATTTTCACCCTGACTTCCTTCGTGCCGGCGGTACTGAAAACGTGTTCGCCGGTCAGTTCCGTTCCGGATGGATGCGGGCCGTACCAGGCGGTTTCGGTGCCGTCGAAGTCCCACTTGAAATACACATCGTCGCCATCCGGATCGGTGCCGGTCGCGGTGCAGGAGTAATCCATCTCCGCAACACAGTATGCATCACCGGTCGGAGTCGCTGGTTGTGTGGGAGCCTGATTTGAAGCATCACCCTGATATATCTTGACATGCACGCGGATCTCATAAGTGCCGATATACTCGATGTCGAGCTTCATTACGAGTCCGGTTACAGAACGCATGCCTGATGCCTCGATGGCGTTTCTCAGATTAACCTCTGCGCTGTACTCGCTACTTGCGCCAACTACGACCCTGTAGCCGCCATCGACGTAGCTTGTCGGAAAGCCTGCAATATTGTACTCGGTTTGAAGCCTGAGATCCGCAAGGTAGTCACCGAGGGTAGAGCCTTTGTCATCCACAAGAGCCACGTAGTGGAACGGATAGTCCTCGGATGCATAAATGTTTGCGATAGCAGGCATTACAAACTGGCAATAATAGCACCAGCTCGCTGTCCCCTCCTCGACGAGAACCGAGTGTGAAAAGCCGGGCTCGACCTTGTTGCTGCCTGGATTACCCGGCGTGGCCTCAGCCGCGGCATCGCTGTAGTGAGCGGTAAACTGGTTTCCAGCCGGCGGGTTGGAATAGGCGGGGTGACCGACAGCGTTGTAAACTCCACCGACGACGGCTATGTTGTCCTCAAGGATATATGGGAAGCCGTGATCGGGAGAGTACCATTCGACTGTTGTCTCGAAGGTATCGGTCTCGGTAATGCTGATATTCTGGCGAAGGGCATAATCCAGGAATGCCATCTTGTAAAACTCGTTATTGTGATTATTGCGCCAGTGATTCGATACCGGTTCTACGATGTAGAGGATAACCTCTCCCTGGTAGAGTGCCCTGTCGCCCGATTTGTCAAACGTGGTTGCTTTGCTGGTAATCTGAGCGGGGTCGACGTTCGACATCGGGCTTTTCGCCGGGTCGAACGGACTGAAGTCCTCCGCGGTCGCGGCGGATCCCATTAGCAGCGCGAGGCAGATGCACAAAAGCATCGAGCCGCTACATCGATAGCGTAGTTTCATAATACTCTCCTCCTGAAGCATAGCAGTGTGTTAGTTGCAGGTTGCTTGAAATATAGACTAAAATTGTATTAAATCAAGCTGTATTTCATTGAGGTGGATACAGTTATCCACTTTCATGTGTAGTAATACTAAAAGCGAAATCTAAGGCTGAATGTCACGTCGAAGTCATGATAGTCATAGAGTACATGAGATGAAGTATTGTTGGTGTACTCGAATCGAATACTCGGCTCGCCGAACAGTCCGGACGTTGCCCTTATGGGACGCTGAAAGCTGATGTAATACCTGGACTGTTCATCTTCGCGAGCCTCAACCTGAGAGAGCCGAAGTATTGAGCCATCCTGTTCGAGGGTCTTAATGAACCTCTTGTTCCAGTAACCCGCGCCGAATGATATCACGGCATGGGGGATATGGAATGACTTGACGCTTGCGGTTACGCTGTTGCCCTGCCACACGGTTGCCCATGGCGAGAGACTCTCAAATGTCGAACCGACGACAATCGCGTCCTCAATATCAATGAACTCCTTGTAGATGAAGGTTATACCGATTCCCATTTTTGATCCGAGTGGTCGCGAGTAACGGGGAGAGAAGTGCCACTCACGAATCTGGTCCTCAGTGAATGTAACGAAAGTCAGGCTCGGGTCGATGAACTCCTGAGACGGGTCAAGAAACTTGTAGTCGGCGAGTGCATAGCCTCCTTCGAGGTCGATTGCGTTCGCGCCGAGGAAGGAGAAGTTGACCCCTGCGAAGACTTCGTGACTTTCTTTGTCGTTCTCGTCGTTGGCGACGTATTTTGTTGCATCAAAAGAGTAACCCGCTCGCACGTTGACATTCTCGCGTGCCCAGTAGCCAAGCGATACCCTGCTGTTAAGCATGTTGTTGTCGAAATTTTCGAAATCCTCGCCATACAGGCGTGAGCTGAAATTAAAGGCAAGATAGAGGCTGTAAGGTGAATCTGCGGACAGCGGTAGCGCAGTCAGGGCGAGACCTCCCGTGAAATTATCGAGACCCTGGATATCACGGTAGTACGTATGTTCGCCGGTAAGACCGATCTCAAAGAAAGATGTTGGGTAGATAGTGGCCGATATATTGTCGGCTATGTAGAAATCTACGAGGCTGTTTGAGTCGAGAAGGAGATTATCGTCATATACGACGCGTCGCTCAATCTCTATATTCTGAGCCTCGGAGTCTGCAGACGACAGGCAAAAAGCGACGAGCAGTAGCAATCCAACCCTGAGCGTGCGAATCAAAAGCTGTCTCCTGCCTGTAGTATGAGATTAAAACCTACCAGATGCAGACACCGCCGACACAGACCGGCGTTTTAACCGCGCCGATCCCGATCCCGCTTCCCGGCCCGAATCCATCACTGGATTCGATTCCGCCACGATCGCTCGAGATCCCGCGCGCGGAGAATCTGCGTGAACTGAAAGCACCCGCTCTGGATTTGCTGCTTTCCGCGGCAGCATTGGTTGCCATGGAAACGGAGAAATCGCCGAGGTTGGATGCAAATTTGACGTCAGACATCTCTTCAGATTCATCATCGTTGGCTATTATATCGGGGATACCGTCATCATTCATATCCCGGGCATTGTCATCTATGCCGTCGCCGTCAATATCAACAAAGCAGGCTGATTCTGCTTCTGCCTCCTCGGCGTACGATGTTGACAGAGGTACGGTGAACGGCAGGGCGAGTATCATTGAGAAGAGTAGTAACGTGCGGGCAGATTTCATATCGACCTCCACATATCGAAAAAGGACACAATTGGTAATATATGCATATCTCACGGGTTGACAAGCGATTTTTCGGTCGACACTCACACTTCGGCTGTGATCTTGCAGCGCTTTGCTCCTGCGAGCTGCTGTTCAAGATATGGCTTGACAAGTCGTTGATTTCGGCTAAGATAGCTGTTTAGATTTGACGGTAGTACTGCCAGTCGAACTTGACCTGCGGAGAGGTGCCGGAGCGGTCGAACGGGGCGGTCTCGAAAACCGTTGAGCCTTCACGGGCTCCCAGGGTTCGAATCCCTGCCTCTCCGCCAGATCTTTGCTTCCACATAATATAGGTTGATAACTGCTCGGTTGCTTGTAACCGGGGAAGATGCGTCGTATAGCCGAGTTGCGACTACTGACATGTACTTCTTTCTCTCGAGGGACTTGTCTACAAGCATTGCGGAGTCTGTTAAATGGACGTCTATGTCAAGAGACGGAGCATCCGGAGTGGGGGCGGAGACGGCGAGTCTGGAGAAAGGAGGGAGAATCGACAGAACTCGGTCTTCTCGCACCGGATCTTTTGGCGAGGCCCCGAACGGGTTGGACTCTTGATCTAAGTTCGTCTTGGGCAGCAGTGTCCTGAGTCTGAGGTATTGGAGCTAATCAGTTCAGTAACGATTCGTTTGCATCTGTTTTGGCAGGCTAATCAACACCATCACAGACGTCAGTCGATACGCGTAGAAGTCGGCATTGGTGCATAGCGACACTTAGTGGAGACTATGTACATCTTCAAATGCCGCTTCTCGGAATCGCTCTGGTTCAGCTCTCCCCAATCCATGAATTGATTTGATTCCGAAGCACCGATTCATATATTGGCAGCAAATGGTCTGAATCACATCAGCGAAGAAGGTCAGGCTTACTATGACATTGAAGACCATTGTATTGGCAGTATATGCACTGACTATCATTTTGGTCGGACTGGCGGGGCTCCGCAAGACGCGTTCATTCTCCGATTACTTTCTCGGCGGAGGCAAAGTCGGTGCCTGGATGACCGCTTTTACCTATGGTACCGCGTATTTCTCCGCGGTGTTGTTTGTTGGTTTTGCCGGAAAAGTCGGTTGGACATTCGGTCTGTCGGGGCTCTGGATAGCCCTCGGTAATACTTTGATTGGAGTCTTGGCGGTGTGGTGGCTGCTGGGGCCGAGGATCAAGCGTATGTCGGTTGAGTACGATGTCCAAACGATCGGGGAATTTCTGGAAAAGCGCTATGACAGCCCGTTTCTCAAGCTCTTTTCTTCAATCTGCATTTTCATGTTCTTCATTCCATATTCTGCTGCTGTTTTCATTGGGCTATCCTACTTGTTTCGTTCCACGTTCGCGATCGATTACACGCTTGCTCTGATACTGATGGGCGGTTTCACGGGGCTGTATCTCGTAATGGGTGGATATAAGTCCATAACGATTATTGATGTGATCTTCGGCCTGATAATGCTCGCAGGTGTAGGGGTGCTTCTATGGTGCATACTTGACGCTGGTGGCGGCTTGAGCGGTATACGCGATGGAATCTCGTCCATTGATCCGAAGCTAACAGCACCAATAGGGCCACCGGGCTGGTGGCCGCTTCTGAGTCTTGTATTTCTGACAAGCGTGGCGCCAATGGCGATGCCGCAGCTATTGCAGAAATTCTATGCCATTCGGGATACCCGTGCAATTCGGATCGGGATGTTCGGTTCTGCGGTATTCGCGCTGGTGATAACCGGCATAGGCTATTTCGCGGGAGCGACAACTCGGCACTTCCTGAATCCGGAAGTTACGCCCATGGCTTTCAGCCAGGGCGCACCGGTTCTTGACGCTCTCATGCCGGAACTTCTCACGCGGATCATCCCGGATGCTCTGTCAGTTCTGATGCTGCTTCTGATATTGTCCGCTTCGATGTCCACACTGGCGGCGCTGGTGCTTATATCGAGTTCAGCTGTCGCTAAAGACTTATATGCCGGTTTTGTCAATCCGTCAGTCTCTGATACCGGCTTAACGAATCTAATGCGCATCTTGAATGCAGCTATCGTTATGCTTGCAGTGATTCTGGCCTTTTTCCGTCCAGCGACAATTGTCAGCATACTCGGGATATCGTGGGGAGCCATCGGAGCCGTATTTCTTGGACCACTCATCTGGGGACTCTTCACCAGGCGCGCAAATCGGAATGGTGCAATCGGATCGTCCATCGCCGGTCTGGCGGTTTGTTTGATACTATACTTCACCGGGACACCGTCACCTCAGGCTGGAACGCTGGGCATGCTCACATCGGTGATTCTGACACCGACTATCAGCGCTGTTGCTCCAGTCAAAAATAAGATGACGTGAGCAAGGAATGAAATTGAGTCTCAGGGGAGTATTGATCGCGATTGCTTTTGTGATGGTTGCCACGCCGAATTCGAGGGCAGGCAGAGTAAGCGATCACTGGACGGTGACATTCAGCGAACGGTTCCGTCTCGTCACATGGGACAATGCGATAACTCTCGATGAATCCGCCAGCGGTTCCCGCACGTTCACCCGCAGTCGTACGCGAGTCGGAGCGACGTGGACACACTCAGAGAATGTTGCCATTACGTTGAGGATCGCGAACGAATTCCGGTACCATCTGACTCCCCCGGAAAGAGACTTCCATCTGAACGAGGTATTCATCGATCATTTCTATCTGAAGGCAACTCCACCATGTTGCCCATCGATCAGTCTAACTGCAGGTCGACAGGATATCATACTGGGTGAGGGCTTCATAGTGATGGATGGTCATCCATTGGATGGCTCGCGATCGATATACTTTAACGCCGTGCGCCTCGACTGGACACCCGAACCAAATCACAGTTTCACAGCGTTTGCGAGCTACATCGAGGAATACGATGACTGGATACCGGTATTCCACGAAGTCGATCAGAGACTTGTTGAGCAACCCGAAACGGGAGCCGGCGTTTACTATTCCGGTCTATGGGCAAAGAGAGATATACAGGCGTATTTCGTTCGCAAGCATCGCAGCAAGAACGAAACTTCTCCAGTCAGTTCAACCGCAAACACGTTAGGGGGTAGAATCATGCACCCGTTCAATGGAACCGTCGGCCTCTCGGCGGTTATCGAGGCAGGATATCAATTCGGCCAGCATGGAGATTCCGATCGCTCTGCGTTCGGTGGATATGGTTACATCGATGTTGAACCCGTGTGGGCAGCATTGCGTCCCTACCTTCCTGAGCGGATTAGTGCCGGCTTGATCTACTTGTCCGGTGATGATCCAAAGACAGAGGATTGGGAAGGATGGGATCCCATGTTCGCGCGCTGGCCGAAATGGAGCGAGTCTTACATCTACACCCAGGTGAAAGAGGGCGCCGTCGCCTGGTGGACCAATCTTATCTCTGTGAACTCCGAAATTCAGTTTTCTTTGACACCAAATGTAGACCTTACATTGACCTACCACCATCTATTGGCTCCTCAGTCGGCTGATGATTCAGCGGTTTTTCCAGGAGGCATCGGCAGGACACGCGGAGATTTGGTTATTGGCAAACTGACCTACGAGGTTGACCATCACTGGTCGGGGCATCTTTTGTGCGAGACGTTAAATCCGGGCGATTTCTATTTTGATGGCGCCGACAGTTATGCCTGGATCCGTGCAGAGCTGATGTTTCGATACTAAGGCTGCGAATTCTGGATCGACATTGAGCATTTTGTGCTACTAAGACAACTCAATTCGTCACTTTGCGACCGACGTGTGATCATATCCGCCCGAATGCAGATTCTCACGCCAGGATTTTGACGGCCATTCATTGACCGTGATCCCCAGCATAGTTGTGCGGGGACTGACTGCTTAACTCAAGGTTTGCGTGTAAATCTACCTTGACCAGAATTCAAGGCATGTTATATTTGAAATAGCACGAGACCTTTCTTCTGAAGCATTTTGTGCCAGCAAAATCGAAAAAGACACAATTGAATATCAATAGATCGCTGTCCCGGAGGAGAGTATGAAATTGAGAGGATGCTTAGTGGTATCGCTCGTTTTTCTCGCTGTTATGAATGTTGCGATGGCGGAAGAGTATGTCTATGGGCGACTTGTTAAGACCGGGGACTGGAAAGGTGAGAGAATAGAGTATGTTGACGGCATGATTAACGTCATGCTGAAAAGCGGCCATACGAAGAGCTCTCTGAGCGACTATGCAGCACGAAATCAGGTGACGGTGGTGCGCGAGCCGGACAGGTTTGGATTCATGCAGTTGCACTGCCCGGATGCCGACCGTTTCTTCCGGGTCATAAGGGAATTCAGCAGTTTGGAAGCGGTTGAGTGGGCGGAGCCGGATATGGTGATGCGTGCGTTCGCTACTCCCAATGATCCGCTCTTCTCTACGCAATGGCACTACCACAACATTGGGCAGAGTCCGCCCGAAGGAACCGAAGATGCGGACATCGACTGTCCTGAGGCGTGGGAGTTCACTACTGGCGAGAGTCAGATTATGGTCGGCGTACTCGACACGGGGATCCCGATGCAGGATGGTGAACTGAGTCATCCTGATCTCGATGACCCGGCCAGGTTTATACTCGGGCTTAACGTATTCACTGGTGATCTTGATCCGATGGATGACAATGGCCATGGTACGCACGTCTCCGGGACTATTGGAGCCGAGACCAACAACAACACAGGAGTTTCCGGCATCAATTGGAACTGTAAGATCATGGCTCTAAAAGTATTCAATGCATACGGCAGCGGTTCGACCTCGGGGCTCAGAGACGCAGCCATCTACGCTGTTGACAACGGATGCAAGGTTTTGAACTACTCTGGTGGCGGATCGGGGTCCGCATCGTCCGAACACGCGGTTGCATATGCGGATAGTCATGGCGTTGTGTTCTGTGCAGCAGCCGGTAACAGCTACGGAGGCTCGGTATTATATCCCGCTGCGTATTCGGTAACTTATGACAATGTCATCGCAGTTTCCTCGACAGATCACAACGATGAACTCGCACAGTACTCAAATGTCGGTCCTGAGGTTGTAATCTCCGCCCCCGGCGGTTACGGTTCGCCGTTCAATTCGGACGATGTCCAGTCGACTTTCCCTAATTACACATGCTATCTTGTTGAGGAATACGGCTTACCGACTGACTATGCTCCTCTTGCCGGTACCTCGATGGCTTGCCCGCATGCTTCCGGAGTAGCATCGTTGATTCTCTCGGTAGATCCCACTTTGACGCCCCTGCAGGTTCGCGATCTCCTGATACAGACTTCTGTGGATCTCGGTGATCCTGGCTTCGACGTTGAATTCGGTCATGGTCGAATCAGTGCGCTGAATGCGATGCTCCAGATGGGTGAGATCAATATTGGCCATCAGCCACTAACTGATACCAAGAACTCCATCGACGATTACCGGGTCGACTGCCAGATTTTCAGCGTTGCTCCTCTCGTTCCAAGTGAACTGCTTCTCCATTATAATACCGGTTTCGGATGGCAGGAGCTTCAACTGATACAGGACAGGGCGACGAGTGCATACTACCAGTACATCCCCGCCCAATCGCCGGGCTCGACTGTCGAATACTACCTCTACGCTCAAAACAGTGATGGCGTCGCTGATACAACATCGACCTACTCTTTCGAAGTGATCGACTATCGGGTGATTCTGGAACCATGGCTGTCCGAGTCTATAGCAGCCGGGCTCGATACGGCGTGGTACACACTCACGGTCACGAATGACGGCGTCTACTTCGATCACTTCGATCTAACGTACTCCGGCAATTCATGGAATACTTCGCTCTGGAACGAATTTGGAACATCGATGATCTCGCAAACATCCTCGCTGGCGCCGGATCAGACTTACGATTTCCTGGTCAGGGTTGTCGTGCCGGAGTCGGTGATCGGCGAGACGGATAATGTGACAATTACAGCGGCATCAGACGGTGATCCATCGGAGACGGCGAGTGTAACGTGCGAGACGATGTCCTCCGGCGTTCCGCTCGATTTGCCGTTCAGCGAAAGTTTCGATGACCTCGATCTGGATCCGGCTATATGGATTACAACTTACGGGGTGGAAGTGACCGACGAGGCACAGAACCTGCCATCAGAACCATATTGCCTCAATTTCGATGGCTCACCCACTATGGTAGATACACTGATATCCCAGGCGATTCGTCTGTCGGGGTACGCACCTATGACTGTCAAGTTTTCGTATCAGCGTGGCGGAACGGGCGAGCAGCCGGACAACGGAGATGATTTTACGCTCGAATACATGAACAGCAGTGCAGAGTGGATTCATCTCTATACGATCTTAGGTTCCGGACCGTCGATGAACTCGTTCGATGTCGCAAATGTTTCGCTGCCTTCGGAGGCCATGCACGACGGATTCCGTTTGAGGTTCCGCAATTCGGCCTCGGGAGTTGAGCGCGACGACTGGTTCATCGATGATATCTCTCTTGAGTGGGCGCCGCAGATTGATGTGACAATAAACGGGTCGCTTGATCCGGTCCTGGATCCCGATGACATCTATGGCACAAGTCTGACAATACAGAACGTTGGGCTCAGCCTTCTGCAATATGAGATTGAGGTGGTTCCCGACTACTCGCAGGCGGGCGCATTCGGCGACCTCTACAGCGAGGGACTGGTGGAGCCCCCGTACCGTGACTATCCTCCGGACTATAACATTGCGACGATTGTCAAAGGCTCCGATGACTACCGTCAAGGGGCGAATGTAGTATTCAATGCCGGCGGTCCGGATGACTATGGCTATGTCTGGATCGACTCGGATGAGCCTACCGGGCCAGCCTTCTCCTGGATTGACATATCGGGGAGCGGCATACAGGTGACCGGCTTGATTGATGACGGGTTCGCGGGACCATTTCCGATAGGTTTCGACTTTGAGTTCTATGGCGAGACATACACCGAATTCTACGTGTCATCTAACGGATTCATAGGTTTTGGTCCGTCCGAAAACTACTACGCCCTGGCTAACAGTCCTCTTCCGGCATTCGACGTGCCGAATAATATTGTGGCGCTTCTCTGGGATGATCTGAACATCGAGGACGCGGACAATCCGGGAGCCGAGGTGAGGTACGCAAACGTCGGAAGCTCACTTGTCATACAGTATGTCAACATGCCCGAATATGGCGCCGACCCGGGGGATGTCTTCAGCGGCGAGATCCTGCTGCAGCAGGACGGTTCGATAAAGCTGCAGTATCTGGATTTCGGAAGCGGATTCGACACGGAGCATTGCACTGTCGGCATCGAAGATGCGGATGGATTCCGCGGGCTTGAGGTGGCATTTAATACTTCGTATCTTCACGACTCCCTCTGTATCGTGATCAATGAGCCGTCTTTAAGCTGGCTTGCCGTTTCACCCTCATCGGGAGAACTGGAAGACTCCGAGAGCGAAAACGTGACGCTGAATTACTCGTCATCCGGCGTTGCCGGCGGCAGCTATCATGCAGAGATACGAATCCACAGCAACGATCCGCATGAGGCCGACAACCCTTGGATCGCAAGCGCGAGCATGACCGTGCAGGTGCCATACAGCGAGGGAGATGCGAACGGCGACTCATCGCTCGATATCGACGACATCGTTTTCATGATCGCGTTTGTATTTAACGGCGGACCGGCGCCGCAGCCTGTCTTCGCGGCGGATGCGAACTGCAGCGGTGGCGTGGATGTCGATGATGTCGTCTATCTCATCAATCACATCTTCCAGGGCGGGGCGGCGCCGTGCGCTGGATATTGACAGAGAGCACACTACGGAGGTAGAAGTGAATAGATCGTTACTGCTAATGATTGCGGTGTTGTTTCTTGTGAGTGCTGTGTCTGCCTTTGCGACCAACGGCGAATTTAGTCCGTGGGCGCTCAGCACATTTTCTGACAGCAGCTCCATTGCAAATACACGGGCTGTTGTGCAACACCAGTCGATGGAGCTTTTCCGTGATCAGGAAATTCTGTCTTTTGCGGGGACCTGTGTGTGGACATATACGATGGATTTACAGGTTTCGGACAACTACCTCTATGCGCTGAATGCCAATGGACTCGAGGTCTACAGCATTTCGGATATTCAGAACCCAACCCTTGTCAAACAGCTTCCGCTCGTCTACGGTCATATCGAGAACCGGTCAGCTCTGCACGGCGATATACTCTACGTCGGAAGATCCCATCGGGTTGTCCTGATCGATGTTTCAGAACCAACGGATCCCGTCGTGTTGAGTGAGGTTGCGCTCGATGGCGTTGTCTACGAGATACAGGCTGCCGATGGGAGGGCCTACGTTGGAATTGCGCGTTATCGGGCGGACACCACCTCTTACACTCCCGGACTCTACATTCTCGATACTGAGAACGCTGCAGCGCCGACAATTCTCGGCAAATACGAACCTCCGTTCCCGCACTCGGAGTGCCGGGCATTTGCCATACGAAACGGCTACCTTTACGGGATCAATAGCTGGGACGGCAAGCTGGATGTCATCGATATTTCTGACGAGTCTAATCCATCGCTAGTGACATCATTGGACGTTGATTACCCCTCAGACATAGAGATCGATTCAACGTATCTTATCGTCAGCCCCTACAGTCCGTACCTGCGAATCTACGACATCTCTGACTCGGGGGCACCGGTAGTTCATGACTCTATCGAGGTAGGTTATTTCTATGGGATGAAGATATACGATGAGCGTCTCTACGTGATAAAACCTAGTAACTGGGGCATTGTCGCCTACGACATAGTCGAGCCGGGCGTGCTGGACTCTGCCACGTCATATCCGCTGAGAAGCGCCTATCACACACTGGAGTTCGGCGGTGATTTTATCTTTGTGCCGCAGACGTACTATGGCTTTGAAATCGCTCGCACTAGTTATTACGGCGACATAGTGGCTGTGACAACGTGTGACCATCCGGTTGTTGAGCTGCGCGGTCTTGCCTCGAGTGGAGACTACGCGTATATGACCAACCATGTCAGCACAGCAGACAGCCTGATGACGGGTGT
Organism: uncultured Ignavibacteria bacterium; assembly: GCA_964415885.1. Lineage (GTDB taxonomy): Bacteria > Zixibacteria > MSB-5A5 > JAABVY01 > JAHJOQ01 > CAYQCE01. The sequence continues at coordinate 50,780 of CAYQCE010000002.1, read as the reverse complement.
CTACACAGTCGATGCAACCGATAAGGAGCATCCCGTGCTCGTGGATCGGGATATCACGAGAGGCAATCCGGATCATGCCTATGTTCACAACAACCTGCTGTTTATGTCCGGATCTTTGTCGACCACAATCTACAGCATAGCAAACCCGGCGGACCCCGATTCGCTTTCATGTTTCCCGGCCTGGAATTACCAGACAAAGGGAGCGGCCGTCCAGGGTAACACACTTTATGTTGTCGGTGGCTGGGCCGGATTTCGTACCGCAGACATCTCGAATCCGTATTCACCGGTGCCGTTGTCGGAGAACGAGCCCCAGGACAATCTCTACAAAGGCCCCTTCATAAACGGCGATTATGCATACACAGTGACTTACCTCAGCGCAGATTACGGCTGGCTGAGTGTCTTTGATGTCTCCGATCCTGCAAACCTCATTCTAACAGACAGTCTGCCGATTGGAACGAGCCGGACCAGCTACTGGCCGCTCGGATTTATGAAGAAAGAGGGCAGCATTCTCTATCATGCGGCAGGCAACTTCGGAATGCTGATCTGGGACATATCTAACCCGGCCAGACCTGATCTGATGGAGCGGTATCAACCCGATGACATGGCAGTCTTCGATGTGGAGATAGTCCGAAACTACCTGTTCATATCCGGGGCGAGTTCGATTTATGTGTTCGATATATCAGATCCGCTTGATCGCAAGATCGTGCAGTATTTCCCGTTGGCTACCGAGACTCTTCGACTGGACGTTCAGGGTGAAAACATGTATGTCTTATCTAAATGGGGCTTCTACACTCTGAATATGGATATTTTACCGTCTGATTGTGGCGATGTCGATGGGAGCGGCGGCGTAGATATCGATGACATAGTGTATCTGATATCCTATGTCTTCCAAGGTGGTGAGCAGCCTTATCCGGTCGAGTCCGGCGATGTCGATTGCAGTGGCGGAGTGGACATAGATGATATCGTGTATCTGATAGCGTATGTCTTCCAGGGTGGGAGCGAACCGTGTGCGGGGTGTTGACCCGCCGGAAGGAGTCAGAAAATGCCAAAATTCGGCCCAATCGCAGCGCTGTTTGCAGCGCTGGCTGTATTCCATACGGCCATGCCTGCAGCTGTCGCGAGCGGTCCGGACGCAAATTCGGACATGCTGGCGACTCCATTGAATGCGCGGGACAGTACGGAGTATTTCGGTGCCAGGATGTTTGAACGTTGTCGAGAGATGGATCTTTCGATGTCGTCGGAGCGGATCCTTACATTTGCTTCCAGCGCACTTTGGGCGGGCACGATAGATCTGGTGAAAAAGGACAACGCTCTGTATGCGTTGAACGACAACGGCCTGCAAGTCTTTGATATCTCGGATGTTGCGAATCCCCAGCTGGTTGAAAATATCTTCATGGGCTACGGATCCGACTACAATATGATACAACTCAGTGGCTACCACCTTTATCTCGCTCGATACGATGAACTCCACGTGTTTGATGTCTCAGTTCCGCTCGAGCCGCAGCATCTTTCCATGCTATATCTGGAGGGAAGAATTGCGGAAATGGAGTTGATCGGGGACAGATTGTATCTGGGGATACACTCGCTCCCGTGGGAGCACGAGAACTATCCGGCATTTTACATACTGGATGTTTCCGATCCGTTGCAACTGAAGACTATTGGTAAGTATGAAAGCCCATCGCCGCATAAAGACTGCGTAAGCTTCGCGGTAGGTGGAGAGTATGTTTACGCAGCAAATTCCACGGATCTGCGAATCGAAATCATATCCATTGCGGACGAGAAAAATCCGACCTGGGTCAAATCTATATTCTATAGCTATTCTCCTTATGATGTAATGCTCTATGACGATCATCTCTATGCAGTATGTAGCGGCCAAATACTGAAGTATCAGCTTACGGACCCCGTATTCCCCACACTCGTTGACACCTATGATGCCAGTCCTGTAAGGAATATTCAGGTCAGGGACACATTGTTATACGTCGGCGACTCGAGGGGACTAAGGATATGTACATTCGCCGGTCCGGGAAATCTCGACACTCTGGATGCATATGAGGCCCGATGGGCTTCTCGAATTGTCGTCACTGCAGATAACCTCGTGCTGATCCCAGAGAGTAGTCACGGTTTCACTATTCTGGATGCGTCTGATCCGCTGACGATCAGTCCTTTGTGCAGTTATTCTCACGAGATCTATGACATTAGAGGGCTCGCCGTGAAAGGGAATCACGCCTATGTGGGCAACATCTTTAACGTGTTGTATGGTGATGACAGAATTGGTCTTTATGTTTTAGATGTGTCTGATGGTGAGGCACCAGAGCTCGTTCGAAAGGAGGCGGTAGGAGATGTGCTGTACGAGGACATCTACATACACGATACGCTCCTGATCTCGCTTGGCTTTCCGCGTGCCTGCATCTACTCAATTGCCGACCCGGCACAGCCGGAGCTGCTGTCGCAGTACACGCATGAGTTCAATCAACAGCCGCTCAACTGTGATATCGTGGACACGCTTATGTACCTTGTTTCATGCGGTGAGTGGTTAGAGGTATTGAGCATTGCGGACCCGACCAACCCCCGGCTGATTGGCTCTGCCAAGCCTGAGGGCGAATTCATCTGTGGGAGAAGTGTCCACGTCTCCGGGAGTCTGGCGTACATTCTAAGCGTCGAGATTTTCGTCAACGGGTACGGAATTGCCGGCATTTATACGTACGATCTGGCCAATCTCGAAGTACCGCTTTACACAGACTATTTCCCACTTGCTGATGGCTTCATAGATGGAATGGGGGGAATGCAGCTCGCCCGGCACGGTGATTACCTGTTTCTGACAACCGGCGAAGCCGGGCTATCAATTCTCGACGTTACGGACGCTCGGCATCCGGATTTCGCAGCCACCTTTGCCCCGGAGGGCGAGATGATTAAGGCGCTCGGTCTGAAGAGAAACTACGCTTTCATTTGCGGGTGGAGTAGCATCTACGTCCTGGATGTATCGGATGTCACAGATCCCGAAATGGTGCAAGTGGTGCCGTTGCCGGGGAATCCCCACGAAATCGCAATCCAGAATGAATGGTTATATATTACCACTGCCACCGGATTCCATACTTTCCACCTTGACCTTCCGGACGTTGTCTGCGGTGATATCGATTGGAGCGGCGGCGTAGATATCGATGACATAGTGTATCTGATATCCTATGTCTTCCAAGGTGGTGAGCAGCCTTATCCGGTCGAGTCCGGCGATGTCGATTGCAGTGGCGGAGTGGACATAGATGATATCGTGTATCTGATAGCGTATGTCTTCCAGGGTGGGAGCGAACCGTGTGCGGGGTGTTGAACGAATTGCTTGCGTGGAAGGTAGGACAGATTCATGACAAGGTACCTTATTGCTGTTGTGATCACCGGCTTGTTTTTGTCAGTTAACCTGCCGGCACAGACAGAGTACATCAAGAAGATCCAGTCCCCCGAGTTCGATTTGATTTGGGAGGACACAGAATGCTTTTCGTGCGCAGAGGATTCCAGAGAAGCTGACCCACGGGGTGAAGCTATGATGCGAGGGCAGGATATCTTGACACTCGCAGGAAGTGCTCTATGGACGGGAATCTCCGACGTGGAATTCAAAGACTGGTATGCCTATTGTGCTACTCGCAGTGGACTTCAGGTGTTCGCTGTCGGCGGATTCGCGGGCGCGGAGTTGATTGCTCAAGTCCCGCTCCCTCATAGCTGGGAGGGGAGTCAATTGACAATCAGCGGTGATCATGTGTTCTACGGCGGACGCAACCGACTGTACATTATCGATATCTCATCTCCGCAGGCTCCGGCTCTCGTGGCAACGCAATACCCTGTGGGGCTTCTTGATGATGTTCAGGTTGTTGGGGATCGTCTCTTTGTTGGAATTGCCAAAACCTCAAACGATTACGGCGGCTACCCGTCGCTCTACATCTATGATATCTCTGACATTTCATCACCTGCCGTAGTCGGGAAGTACACTTCGCCCGGCAGCTACAAGGATTCGAGGCGCTTCTCCGTGGTCGGGGAGAGGTTGTATGCTCTCAACTACTGGAGCAACAGGCTCGAGGTTGTCTCGATAGCTGATGAGAACCAGCCGGCGCTGGTGAGGTCAGTTAGTATCGAGCTCCCGAGAGACATAGACATGGCGGGCGAGAGGCTGATTGTCGCGACTCGGGGATCAGTTAATTGCTACAACCTCGATAATCCGGACAACCCTATCGAGCTGGCATCTTCTCTGATCGGTCCGACTGTCCGTTCCGTCGAGGCAATTGATTCCGCAGTTATCTGCGGTGCCGATCCCGGTCTCCGCGTACTAAGTCTCTCGGAAACCGGGGAGTTAACGGAAGTGTCGAGCTGCGAGTTGACAAGTTGGCCTGAGAGCATCTTCCGATGGGGCTCTCATATATTCTGTCCCGGTTATCTGTCAGGTTGGTCAGTCGTAGATTTATCCGACCTGTTGACCCCCAGTGTTATTCTCGAGTATTCCACCAACAACGGCACACTCAGAGAGATTCAAGTAGTTGGAGATCATGCTTACCTGGGAGGATATCACAGAAAGGGTATGTTCGTGGTAGATATGTCTGATCGTAACAACCCCGAATATGTGCGCAAAATAGAGACAGGCTCTCCGCCGCATTGTCTGTTTGCCTATGAGGATTCGTACCTGCTCGAGGTATCCTTTGCTCTCAGTCGGGTGTATTCGCTTTCAGATCCTGCCGATCCCATTCTTGTTGCGACTTTCAGCGATCGCGGCTCGAATTCGTTTGCAGTTAGAGACACATTCCTGTTTGCGGCAGGTGGCAACGGTCTGGATATCTTCAGCTTCACTAATCCGTCAGAGCCGAGACTGCTGACGAACTTCACGTTGCCTACGGATAAGCTCCTGAGGAGCATGATGCATGTTACACTGCACGATGACATCGCTTATGTGTGCGAAGTGGAAATCGATGTCGATTGGAGTTCGCGGATATACTTAACCAGTCTTGATATCGCGCAGCCGACCGACCCGGTTCTTGTTGATGAGTATGTATATTTGGAGTTTGCCTCATCCGACTATTTCGCGGTTGAGTACGAACAGTGTTTCGTAGGAGGGGAGATGTTCCTTGCCTCGGGCACGCTCGGGCTGTTTACGTTTGACCTCCATGATCCGACCCATCCGGATGTTACCGGCATTTACTCGCTCGAGAATGAGGATGTATACTACACCGATGTTATAAAGCGACGTAACTACCTGTTTCTCGCAGGTATGTCCTCAATCGAAGTGCTGGATATCACGGATGTCGATAATCCGCAACCGGTGCAAATTGTCCCACTCAACGCCCTGCCGTATCACATGGATATGGAGGGGAGTTACCTGCATGTGGCAACCTGGGGTGGCTATTTTATCTACGAGATCAATCTCGAACCTGCGGAATGCGGGGATATAGATGTGAGCGGTTCCATCGATATCGATGACGTGGTCGCACTCGTGCGCTATGTATTCCAGGGAGGCGAGCCTCCCGATCCGGTGGATGCGGGCGATGTTAACTGTGTAGGCGGAGTTGACATTGATGACATCGCGTATCTGATAGCATACGTCTTCCAGGGTGGAGCAGCGCCATGCGATGTCAATGGAGATGGCATCCCCGACTGTCAGGTACAGGAGTAATGCTGTTTAATCAGTGAACTTGAACTTCAGCTTGATGACTTCAGCTTCTTTTACCGCAGTGCGGAGTTCGTCATCCGAGTCGAATGTCTCTTTTGATAATCTGCGTGCCGGAACCTCGACCTCAAACGGGTTTTCGGCGAACGGGTACGGAGTGCATTTGACCGTGCCGTCGGGTTCCTTCTTCACAGTCATACTCGTGGTATTGCCCCGATAGTCGGTTGGAACGTGCTTGATCTCGTACTTGTCGTTCCTGTTCTCGCACAGATAGAGCGCCATGGCATCCCACGTTTGGATCAATCCAAAATTTGCTTTCATGTAAGTGTCGTTGGTCGCGTACTCGTACTCATCGCCAATCATGCGGTAGCAGTTGTATCTGATGTTCGAGTCGAGCCAGTTGAACGCATCCTCGATGACGGCAGCGGGATCCTTTTCGGGATCTTTCGTTTTCTGTTTGCCACCCTGCTTCTTCCATTCGTAGAGCTTGCGCGCGTGCATCGCAACGAGTGCTCCCGAATAGCAGTCGTCGGATGAGACCCGCTCGACTCCAAGGGAGTACATCTTAAAATGCTCATCGACCGGGATTTCGTTAAAGTTGTTCGGCTTACCCGTATCCGGGTTGATTGTAGGGTGCGCCTCCCACAATGCCCAGCCGTCGTCATGATGCTTTGCAGCGAACACGACCGATTCGAGCGGATCGGGCTTGGCGAAACTTCCGCTGCCCCAGGCATCACACAGTTTGCCCGAGAGCTTGGCGTGATCGGTCTGGTATACAATCACAACTCCGCTGTTTTCATCTCTGATAATCATCTTTTACTTTCCTGACTTTCTAAATTGACAGCACTTCGTCTCAGCCGTCAAATTTACCACGATGTGCTACTTCGTCAAGGCTTTTGCGCGAATTCGGGGCCTCGGATTTCCTGCTGTCTTCATCAAGCTTCCGGGGATCATCTCGATAGCCGATCGTGAAAGCTGAAATGACAGAGTATTTTTCTTCATCGAGATTGAGAACCTCATACGACTTCTTACGGCTGAATCCCGCCATTCCATGAGTATACAGTCCGAGCATTCGTGCCTGCAAAGTCATCGCCATCCAGGCCGCACCGGCGTCAAACTGCGCCCAGTGGTTGGTCTTGTCGTTGTGTTTGAAGCTGTTTCTGCACACGACATAACCCAGAACCGGCGCGGCATTCGCCCACTTCTGATTTCCCTCGGCGAGCAGGCTGTTGAAGTCATCCCGATCATTATCGCCGAGTTTGGAATAGAGGAAGAGCCACGGCTGATCGTTAAAGCAGGACATCGACCAGCGAGCCGCCTCGAACAAGCTGTTGAGAGTATCATCGTCTACCGGATCGGATTTGAACGACCGCGGAGACCATCGGTTGACGAAGAGCTCGTTGACATCCGCTTCGACAACACGCTCATTGATAAGCGGTGATTCAGATTTCAGCATACGAGAGCTCATGTATACTCCTCCCAAAGAGTCCATGTTCTTTCATTAAGGAATGTTGCCAGGGTAGAGATAGTTCCGCACGCAATACTCGCTGTGAACTCGCTGTTGAGCATATCCAGCGTGATTTTCGACGTTCTCCAAAAGAAAAGCGGCAGATGAACTGTCTGCCGCTGTATTGTCAAATTGCTGATTTCAGCGTATCTTTAGTCGAACTTGATGCCTTGTGCCAGCTCCATCGTCCCCGACCAGTTTATCGTGTTGGTTTGACGACGCATATACGCTTTCCAGGCATCCGATCCGGATTCGCGGCCTCCGCCGGTTTCCTTCTCGCCACCAAACGCCAGCCCTATCTCCGCGCCGGACGTACCAGCGTTGACATTCGCTATTCCGCAATCGGAACCAGCAGCGGAGAGGAACTTCTCCGACTCCTGGAGATTGTCGGTGAAAATCGCGGATGACAAGCCCTGCGGGACATCGTTCTGAAAAGCGATAGCATTCATGACATCGCCTTCATACTTAAGCAGATAAAGAAGCGGAGCGAAAGTCTCTTCCTGCACGATGTCGAGGTCGTTGGTCGCCTCGGCAACGGACGCTGTGGCATAGCACCCGCCTTCCATATCGAGCCGCTCGCCTCCCCAGAGCAGTTTACCACCCTGCTTTTTCATCTCTTCGATGGCATTCAAATACATATCGACCGCAGCCTTGTCGACCATTGGACCGACGAGCTTGCTCTGGTCAAGCGGGCTGCCGTACGTCAGCTTCTCGTAATAGCCCTTGAGCGTATCTTTCACCCGGTCATAAATCGACTGCTCGACAATCACGCGTCGGGTGGTCGTGCATCTCTGACCAGACGTTCCGACGGCGCCGAACAGGACAGTCTTGCAGGCGAGCTCCAGATCGGCATGCGGCGTAATGATAACTGCGTTATTGCCGCCGAGTTCGAGAATAGTCTTGCCGAAACGTTTGGCAACAACTTCTCCGATCCTCTGGCCGATCTTTGTCGAGCCGGTATATGAGATCAGGGGTAGACGCTTGTCATGCAGCAGCATCTCACCGACCTCGGAGCCTTTCCCGATAGTCAGGCAGGAGATTCCTGTCGGCAGGTCGTTGTCCTTCATTACTTTCGAAATTATCTTCTGGCACGCTACAGCCGTCAGAGGAGTCGGTGAGGCCGGTTTCCAGACGCACGGGTCGCCGCAAATCAACGCGATTGCGAGATTCCATGACCATACCGCAACCGGAAAATTGAATGCCGAAATGATTCCGACAGGTCCGAGCGGATGCCACTGCTCATACATGCGGTGATGCGCGCGCTCGGAATGTGTCTGGACTCCATAGAGCATGCGAGACTGACCGCAGGCCATGTCGCAGATATCAATCATCTCCTGCACTTCGCCCCAGCCCTCCTGGACCGACTTGCCCATCTCGATCGTGACGAGCCTGCCGAGAGCGTCTTTCTTCTCACGGAGAGCATGGCCGAGCTGCCGTACGATCTCGCCTCGTTTCGGGGGTGCGACTTCGCGCCAGACCTTGAATGCCTCTGCGGCCTTATCCACGATAGCATCGTATTCATCGGAGGTCACCTGCTTCACCTTCGCGATGAGCTGGCCATTGATCGGGGAGATGCTGTCTATCTCCTTGCCCGAGCCGTACCACGTCTCACCGTCAGAGCCGCCCGGGTTCGTGGCCTCGATTTCGAGTTCTTTCAGTATCTTGTCGAGATCATCTATCTGCATCTGATTCCTCCATTGGGAGTGAGAGAGTAGCTTGTCTTCTACATATATGTATAAGATGTCCTGCTCGAGCGTTTTGCTTCAAAGCGCCATCCGCGACTCAGAAATCGAGTTTAAGCGATGAGTGCTGTTTAGTCAAGCGGAAACGAGGATTGCGGCCCGTCAATGGTGTTATCAGTATGGCCCCAGGAATATCCTGATTTCTTCTTTTCAAATTCTTATTTCGTGTTATATTGCGAGGGATTGAATTTCCGCATTTCGGACGCATCGTGTTTTTGACGATTCGACATTCTGAGATTGACTCCATGTAGGTGCGTTATCCTTTGAGCGTGTCTGCTCCTTTTCCCTCGAATCGATTTGCGCGTGTGTTCACTTCGCTCTTTGGGCATGTTAGGAGGAACAAATGCAATTCTCTAATGAGTGCGGCAGGATCCTGCCGATGATTCTTGTACTTATCTGCATGGTTGCGAGTGTCGGATTTGCTCAAGACCAGTCTGTTGGGCTTTTCGAATACGATTCTCTCGCGCACGACGGGTATACTCTGTTCGCACCGATGCGATACACAGATACATACCTGGTCGATATGTACGGTCGCGTTGTCCATCAGTGGGAGCATGATTATCCGCCCGCAGCATCGGTATACCTTCTCGAGAACGGCCATCTCTTGCGGACCGTGAATCTCGGGTATGCTTTCGGGGGCGGGGGTCGAGTGGAAGAGCTCGACTGGAATGGCAATGTCGTCTGGCAGTATGACTACGCAAGTGACGGCAACCTCCAGCATCACGACATCGAGAGACTCCCCAACGGCAATGTGCTGATCCTTGCATGGGAGAGCATATCTAAGGCCGAAGCTATTGCTGCTGGTCGCGATCCGGCCGTCATCGACGGCGACAGCATCATGCCGGAGCATGTAATTGAGGTCGAACCGACATACCCGCAGGGTGGTGAGATCGTCTGGGAATGGCACATGTGGGATCATATGGTTCAGGATTTCGATTCCACGAAGGACAATTATGGCTCAATTAGCGAGCATCCTGAGCTGATCGACGTCAATTACACAGTGGACGGTCGTGCCGACTGGGTGCACGCCAATTCGGTTGAGTACAATCCGGAGCTTGATCAGATAATCATCAGCTTGCGATGGTTTGATGAATTCTGGGTGATAGACCACAGCACGACTACCGCTGAGGCCGCAGGTCATTCGGGCGGCAACAGCGGAATGGGGGGAGATCTTCTTTATCGTTGGGGGAATCCGTATACCTACAAAGCCGGCGATATCGAAGACAGGATTCTATCGAAGCAGCATGACGCTCAATGGATAGATGAGGGGCTGCCAGGAGAGGGAAATATTCTCGTATTCAACAACGGGTACGACAGGGGATTCTCATCGGTGGATGAGCTGATCCCGCCGGTCGATCAGAACGGCAACTACACTCAGCCGTCTGTCGGTGAACCATTCGATCCCGACGAGCTCGAGTGGACGTTTTTCACGGAAGACCCGGATGACTTCTATTCGCTGTTCATCTCCGGTTGCCAACGGCTGGAGAACGGCAATACTCTGATTTGTGCAGGGCCGCAGGGGGAGTTGTTCGAGGTTACGGACGACGGCAAGATCGTATGGAGATACATCAATCCAATCGGACCTATGGGCACAATAACTCAGGGACAGGTTCCGACTCAGAACAACGTTTTCCGCTGTTACCGCTATGATGCTGATTATCCGGGGCTTGCAGACAATATCCTCGAGCCTATGGCAGCTATCGAGAATTACGGTGTTACGATTTCCGGCACAGAGCATTTCCCAGCTAACCCGAATGCTGAGGACTCCATCGTCATAACGTCCGAGGTGTTCTCCGACAATGACCTTCATATAACATCACTGTTTATAGACACGGGAAGCGGTTTCTTCATGACCACGATGTTTGACGATGGCGCGCACGGTGACGGCGCCGCCGGTGATAGTGTCTACGGTGCTGTACTCCAGCCCATAACCGGAAATCGAGTTGTGCCGTACTACGTTTATGCGAGCACTGTTGCCGATTCCTCTGCGTCCGATCCACCGCCTGCACCAATCGTGACATACGAGCTCTTCGTCGAGCCGATCATACTATGCGGAGACGTTAACGCCAGCGGCGGTATAGATATCGATGATGTCGTATACGAGATCGCCTACGTTTTCCAGTCCGGTGCAGAGCCTGATCCGTTGGAATCGGGCGATGTCGACTGCAGCGGCACGATAGATATTGATGATATCGTTTATCTCGTGAATTTTGTGTTCTCCAGTGGAAACGCTCCGTGCGATCCTGATGGGGACGAAATTCTGGATTGCCTGGATTAGTTCGTAATCGGGAATAAGCACAGAGGACATTATAACATAGCGGCCGCCGCGTCCAACACGCGACGGCCGTTCCAATTCGTCGGCTTGGCCGCTCGTTCTATTTCTTCAGAGCTTCGAAAAGCCCGACAGTATTGCCGTCCAGGTCCGCGAAATGGGCATACCAGCCGTGCTCCGGGATTTCAGTCTTGTCGCGTATGTTCTTTCCTCCAAGCGAAACGGCTCTTTCGAGAGTTGCTGCGCAGTCATCGACGTGGAAGTAGAAGTTGGTTCCACCACCCGGCGTGAAATCGGGACTATTGACCAGCGCACCACCGGGGTCGCTGCCGGTGTCAATGAACGCGTAGTCGTCGCCCATCTCATGCGAGAATTTCCAGCCGAAGAGATTCCCAAAGAAATCCTCGGCCTTCTTTGTGTCTTTTGTGAAAATCTCAAAGTGGCAGATTGGTGCGGCCATGTTTCTCCTCCGAGTGATTAGTTTTCTTTTTCTTTGATGATGATGCAGTCAATACGGGACTTAATAGGTCAAGGTTGCCGTAATAAGTCAGAAAGAAACCTACCATGGTGCAAGTCTCTCGAGTGTGCAGGGACTCAGCCAGCCACCTCTCATTCCTGTCGCCTGCTGAAAACCGTTGCACAGTCTACGCACGGGAACCGTATTCTGCCGGGTTGCCGACGCCATGAGCATGATAGGGGATTATGAGGTCGAGAATTGCTAATCCATTCGGTGATAGAGGCTAAAGAAGTGATCGGATTTGCCGACGACTATTTCGGCAGGGGATTTGCTAATGAGATTGTACGAGATTGAGTTGTTCAATGGACAATTTTCCTGAAACCAGAGCGCTCATAATAGGTTATAAAGCTTGAAATACCTTGACACCGCTTCAAATCAGAGCTAACTTAGCGGCAGACATAGACAACAAGAGGAGTTGTTATCGGACTTTGTTAAAGGGTTAAGAGTAGTTTAAGTTTTTTCGATTGACAGAAGTGATACGAAGATTACCCTTTAACAGTCCGGCGCGATGCAGCCGGAGACTATCATCCGGTTTTTTTGTTGCTATGAAAGCTATACTCTTGTCGAAACCACTATTATTCGCCTCCACGACAGCCGTCATTCTTGCGTTTGCCGTTTTCATTTATGTTGATCGCGTTCACGCCGCAGTTCCGGAACACGGTGAATTTCAAATCATGCTCCAGTCGGAAGACGAAGTCATCTTCTCCTGGCGACCGGGCAGCTTCGAGTGGAGAGAGAGCTCGGTGACGGATGGGGAAATTGTATCCGTCGCTAATTGTTGCCTAAACCCGAGAATCGGTGAAGCGCGATTCCCGATACGGAAAGTCTTCATAGGCATTCCACTGGAAGGTGAACCTGTGGTGCAGGTACTGTCAGCTGCATTTACGCAGCCACTCACCGGTGCGCTGGCCGTGAACAAGCCGATCGAGTCTTCACCTGCTGAGAATGCCCGCTTCCAGAAGTCGCTGGCCTCCGCCAGATACGAGACCGTGCGAACGATCGGGCCATACTATATCCGCAATCAGCGTGTAATCGAAGTGCATATAAATCCCCTGCAGATGTCGGGCGTATCCGCATCCTCGATTGCGGAGGAAGTCATAGTCAGAGTCTTGTTCAACTCTGAGTCCGGCAGTGGCGAGATGGCTTCGTCAGACGGCCATTTCGAGAAGATATATGAATCAACCATACTGAACTACGAGCAGGCTCGGAGGTTCAGAGGCAGAGAGATCGAAGTGTCGGCATCATCGATGATCGATGTCCACCCGTTCGCGCTTTCGACCGACTGGGTCAAGATGGCAGTCATGGAGAACGGGATATATGGTATCACCGGGACCGATCTGACGGATGCCGGTCTCGATATCTCAGCCGTGGATCCTTCAACTCTGCGTCTCTTCTGGCACGGCGGTAGACAGATTCCGGTGTACACCGGTGAGGATGCGCCCGAGTTTCGTGAATTGGCAATTCGCGTAACAGGCAGCGATGATGGCACATTCAATTCGACAGACAGCGTCATATTCTATATGCACGGCGCTGATTTTGTTAGCGTTGATTCGGGCCTGGCCAGGCCGACAGCCATACGGAATTCATACACGCCACGGAACTACGTCTGGCTGACACATGGCGGGCAGTATTCTGAGCCAGCGCGTAGAATGGGGGAATTGAGCGCAGCACCGATAGCGGATGATTTTAGCTTCAAGGACCGATACCGTAAACTCTCTCATTTTGAAGATGAACGTTTCCTCGTGGTGGGACAGGGGGGCTACATTCGAGACTACTACCGCTGGTGGTGGCACGATGATGAAGAGTATACAATCGATATCAATCTGGACAATGTCCCGCCATTCACGCCCGCAGACATATTTGTCAGTTCGTATGACCATCAGCTCGATATAGTAGTGAATGGAGTCTCCGCATCCGACAGGGGCTACGATGGGTTCCTTCGCAGGTTCGAGACATCGAACTTGCGGGATGGCTCTAACAGCCTCGACTTCGACCAATTCAGATATGCATCCACGGCCTATCTCGACTACTTCGATGTTTACCATGAGTCTTTCATAAGATACGCTGAGGGCCAAATAGATTTCTATTTCCCACCTGACACAGGTATAAATAGAATTCAAGTCGATTTCGATATCTCTCAGATCGGCGATGTCATTGTGTTGAGCACTGCCGATGTTGACAATCAGAGGTGGATCACGGACTACACTCTCGCGAACGACAAACTCGTGTTCGAACTAGAGGCATCCGAACACAAATTCGACCGGTTTGCTGTCGCAAGGCGGTCCGACCTGCGGAAGCCCGAGTCAATATCTGTTGTCTCGCCGGATCCGGTCCAGCATCCCGTAACTGCCGATCTTGTAGTAATCGCACCGGCGGCTTTCGAGAATGCGATCCAGGAGTTCATAGACTACCGAGCGCAAACCGGTACGAGCGCGATATTCGAAGCGGTGGAGGATGTGTATGACAACTACTCATCCGGTATGTTGGATCCCGGCGCCATAAAGGAGTATCTGAAGTCAATCTACGAGAACTCGGAGAAACCTCCGGGCGCAGTTTTACTCGCCGGGGACGGAAACTATGATTTCCGGAACAACCTCGGTCGCGCTGCCGGCCAGTACATACCTCCGTTCGTTGTCGAAACTGATTCGTCGATATCGGATGAGAACTACGTGACCTTCGGCGAGAAAGGCTCACTGGATGCTGACAGCAGCTACGGCATCGACCGCGGTGTGGATATGATGGTTGGGCGTTGGCCTGTCAGGTCGTCTTCCGAAGTCTCGAGCTATATAGCCAAGCTGAAAACCTACGAGGATCGCGCTACACTCGGGCCGTGGAGAAATGTGGTTACACTCGTGGCCGATGATGAATTCAAACACAACCACAGCGAACAGACCGAGTCGATTCACACGCGTCAGAGTGAGATATTGGCGAATGAGCATATACCGGATCATGTAAATGTAAACAAAATCTATCTCACCGAGTATCCATTCGACTCATTTAATCAGAAGCCACAGGCTCGATCGCAGGTAATCAACTCAATCAATGAAGGGACTGTGCTGATTAACTACATTGGTCACGGTAATCCCGATCTTTGGGCGGATGAGAGGGTATTCTACTGGAAGGAAGACATTTATAAACTGAACAACCGCAACAAGCCTGCAGTGGTCTTCAACGCTTCATGCTCGATCGGTCAATTCGATTCACCACTGCGTGAGGCGATGGCTGAAGAGCTCTTCCGTTACCCCGATGGTGGTGCGATTGCTACAGTGGCCGCGACACGATTTGTCTTCGCTGACGACAACGCGAACTTCGCATACAAGTCGTTTGATCTTATGCTGTCCGACGCTGGCTACACGCTTTGCGAGGCGGTGTATGTCGCGAAGTTGCTCAGGACGATAGAGGCGGGCGGCGCGATAACCAATGATAGAAAATACGTTGTCTTTGCCGACCCGATGATGTATTTCGGTATGCCGCAGCCGCGAGTCGAGCTCACCAGTCTCAGTCCTGATTCTCTCTCCGCGCTCTCGCTTACAACCGTGTCCGGTGAGATAAGGGACGACTCCGGACTGGTCGACACCGATTTCAGCGGTAGCGTGTTCATTGCAGTGTTTGATGCCGATAGAGATAAGAGGAAGGAACTGTCTGGAGGGTATGAGCTGCCATACATTCTCTCGGGTCCGAGGATCTTTCGTGGTGAGAGCCAGGTTGCGAGTGGGGCTTTCGAGATGAGCTTTATTGTCCCCAAGGATGTTTCGTATGGTGACAGCACGGCGCGAGTTTCGTTATACGCTCTCTCCACCGATGGTCACGCATCCGGCGGTTTGGGATCAATTACGATTTCCGGCTCGAACCCGGCTATCAGCGATTCAGTCGGCCCGAGTATCTCGGTACTAAGGAATGGTGAGAAGTTCGATGGTGGATTGGTTCGGTCGGGCGACAATCTGACAGTGGAGCTTTCGGACTCATCCGGGATTAACCTGTCCGGGGAGGTAGGGCATGCAATTGAGATATCATTTGACGAGGATCCGCTGAATACGGTAGACATGACAGATGAATTTGTTTATCATCCCGGGAGTTTTCGGGAGGGTGGATTTCTGTTCGAGGTGCCGACTCTTGCTTCAGGCCCGCATACAATGCGGATCAAGGCATGGGATTCGGCGAATAACTCCAGCCTCAGAACGTATAACATTGCAGTCGGCGAATTAGCAGGACTGGTATTGTCCGGTGTCTGCAACTATCCGAACCCCGCGAGCGAGGAGACTCGCTTCTCCTATCATCTGTCTGAGCCGGTTGCGGATGTCACGATTGACGTATATTCGCTATCCGGACGACTGATAAAGACTTTGCGCGGACAGCCCGGAGATGCAGGATACAATTTGTCGTCTGCCTGGGATATGACAGACTTCACGGGAGATATCATAGCCAACGGTATATACATCTATAAGGTCTCTGCAGCCGGTCGGTTGACGTTTGCTGCCGGAGGTGATGAGGACCAGACCGAAGGATTTGGAAAACTCGTAGTTCTTAAGTAGATTTCGGAGGGATAAATGCGAAAACTCATTCTTATCTTTTTATCTGCGGCAGTGACGCTCGGAGCGGTTGGAGAGGCTCGGGCGGCTGTGTCTGATGCTGCCGTGCTGTTTCTGCGAATCGCCGCAGGCGCAAGAGCCGCCGGGATGGGAGAAGCGTTCGTGGCTGTAGCCGACGATGCAACTGCCACGCATTGGAATCCGGCGGGTCTCGGGCGATATCCTCTGGCCAGCGAATTCCATCAACTTAAGGTCACTGACGACAGAATTATGCGGCAGCGGGCCGGCAAGGTCCTCTCTGAGGATGTTTCCGAGGATTACAACGAAACCGTCGGGCCGTTTCTCTTCACAAATGACGGTGTCTCGCACATCACTGACACGACTGAAGAGAACTATATCGAGTATGAACTCGAGCGAGATATTACGGTTGTGCAGTTTATTGCATCGAATGCCTATATGGAAGATCGCGACCTGCTAAAGTCCGGAGTTCGTTCGATTGCACTCGCCAATACCGGGGTTGGTTTTGATGACATCAATTCTCAGAGACTCAGACTGCTTCCGTACCTCGATGACGATCAGGAAAGCAAGGTAAACCGGCTGTTCGAGGGTATCATCGCTGACTGGCAGAATCTGAAAATCGTGCCGGAGTCGATCAGTTTCCTCGAGGAACGTGTCGACTTCGTATTGACCGACGGTCAGCTTTCACAGTCGGAGTATGATCAGGTTCTGGAGACGCTGAACAAAGCTACTCGTAAATCGAGACCTGAGAAGATCAAAGTTCCGTACGAGGTCCTTCTTGCTCTCTGGAAAGACTATACGCTTTCGTGGGAGACCAAGATCAAGGATATCGCTGTCGTGGAAAACGACGTTCCTGAGAACAACTACATGCACTACGACATCTGGGCGCGAACCGCCAATGGCATTATGAAATGGAATGGTCAGGACGCCTGGGTGACGTCGTTCACGGCAACACCGCAGCGGGGCAGCGACCTCGCCGGATTGCTTACCGCATATACAGGTTCCGGGCAGGAAAATCTCATCACAGATTATCGTCGCCGAACGGCGGCGTTCAATCTGGGTATCGGTCTGCCTCAGGTTGAGCAGATTGTGGAGAAGATTCGCGCATCATTCGATGAATCGAATCAGCCATCGGAGTCATTCAGGTACGATCTCGATAATCTGCCGCAGCTCTTCGTGGAACTGCATCTCGATCCCGCGCGATTCAATGTTTTCCTCGATGACTATTTTACGGCTTTGGAGGATAAGATTCTCTCGGCTGATGATCTCGAGAGGCTGGAGTTTGCGTTGCACAGTTCCATTCGGGATCGGCTGCCGACAGCCGTTCTGCTGCCGTATTCGCTCCCATTTGATGGTGCTCCGACGGCGATCGAAGCCGTTGGCGATCTCCTGTTTGTCGGGACGGATGACGGCCTGTTTCTTCTGACTGGAAACAAGTGGAATCGCTTCGGCACGGAACAGTTGCCGTCTGCCGAGATTCGAGATTTGCACGCCTACAGCGATAAGCGAATGTGGATTGCGACATCGCGGGGTATTGCGCATTTCTACAATTACAACTGGACCGTGTATGGTCCGGAGCAGGGAATGCAGCAGATCGATTTCACATGCGTCTATGGACATGCCAGAGACAGAGCGTGGGGCGCGGCCGGGAATCGACTGTTCTTCTTCAACGGCGCCAATTGGGTTTCAGATCACATGTATACGACTGCAGTGAATGATTCGCTAATCCGCATAGCCCGTGAATTCAGCGGAAGTCTCGATGAGGAGTATCTCGCAGAAGCGGTGGCGGAGATCAAGACACTAAACAACCTGACCACCGATGTCCCCGAGCCGGGTACCAATATCAGGATACCGTACGATCTGGCGTTTCGTCACAAGATAACATCGATGATGTATGATCAGAATGAGGCCGCTCTCTGGGTCGGTACGACGCATGGCCTGAAGATATTCAAGGATGACAAGTTCCGTGTCTTTGGATACGAGATATACGTCGCGCCGGAGAAGATGAGTCTTGTCGATGCTGCCCAGGACTTTTTGGACAAGGATAGAGACGGCGCGGGAAATGCGGAGCAGATAGCGGCGATAATGAAATCATTCAACTATATCGAGGGGGATGAGATCGATGCCGGTCAAGCTGTCTATGTATTCGCGAATCCGCTCGGAAGTCACATTTATGCTTTCTCCTCCAAGGGCGATGACGTATTCATCGCTACGAACTTCGGCACAATTCAGTATTCGGACGGCCAGTTCCAGAGATATTATCACAACAATCTCGAG
Organism: uncultured Ignavibacteria bacterium; assembly: GCA_964415885.1. GTDB lineage: Bacteria > Zixibacteria > MSB-5A5 > JAABVY01 > JAHJOQ01 > CAYQCE01. Next base: position 32,280 of record CAYQCE010000002.1, on the reverse strand, counting down.
CGTGAGAAGACGGTACAGATCGTAGAGCGCGGCGGCGATATGTGGTTCGCTACACCGCGGAAGGTCGTTATTTATGCTAACGCGAGGAAAGAGATCACCGTCATGCACGCCAAGTGGCTTCCAGAGCTTGCGAGCGATCTGTACTACGAGTACTTCTCCTACGTTCATCATCTCGGTGACGAGTGGGGTACGCTCGGTGTGAATTTGACATTCCTGTCCTACGGTGACATCGCACGAACGACGGAGTTTTCGGCGAGTGTGATAGACACATTTCACTCCTTCGACGGTGCACTTGCACTGACGTACGGTGCTCCGGTGTCGAGCGAGCTTTCAATCGGTTTCACCGCAAAGCTGATCTACTCGAGGCTGGCCGATCAGGGGGCTGGCGAGGAACTGGGGCAGGGTAATGCCACGGCATTTGCAGTTGATGCGGGTTTGCTGTACCGAACACCAATCCGTAAGCTGACCTTCGGTGCTGCTGTCACTAACCTCGGACCAAATATTGCCTATATCGATGCAGCTCAGTCTGACCCGCTGCCACGGAATCTGGCGGTTGGTTTCGCGTACGATCTCGTGAAAAACCCATACAACAAGCTGACTCTTGTCGGTGAGATGAACAAGATGCTGACCGATCTCGACGACAGTTTTGGGGAAGAGATCAAGGAGGCGGTTGAGAATGTAGGGCTCGAGTGGTGGTACGGGTCGTTCATCGCAGGACGGATCGGCTACATCAACGACGATGTCGGCCAGATCAACACAGTGACCCTGGGTGCCGGACTGCAATACAAGCAGATTCGATTTGACTTCGCATACATTCCGTCGTCTGAAACAGTGCCGCTTGCAAACACTCTCAGGCTCTCGCTGACTGGACGGTTGTAGAATCTGGATTTTTGAGGAAACAGGATGATTAAGAGAATCGGAATCTATGTATGTGTCGTTGCTGTGACCGTGCTACTCGCGTCTGTAAGCGCGAGCGCATCCGACATCCTGACAATTTACGGCAAGCAGCGACTTCCTGAGGAGACGATTGAGGCAAGCCCCTATCACAAGGGATTCCAGAGCGGGGTGTCGCAGCAGAATCTTCTGAATCTGAAGAGAGAGAAGGCGCTATCGCTGCCACACGCCGCGCTTGATGCAGATGAGACGGTTACGATCAAAATCTGTGCGATCCGTGTGCAGTTCAAGTATGAAGATCCGGATAATCCGAATACTACCGGTCGCGGCCACTTCGATTTCCGTACTCAGGAGGAGTTTCAGGCTCAGGAGAGACATCCGATCGACATGTCTCCGCACAATCGCACGTATTTCGACGCTCATCTGAGGGCGCTGGAACGGTATTGGAACGTTGTTTCAAAGGGCCGCGTGGAGTTTGAATGGGATATATTCCCGACGATTGAGGATTCGGTTTACGAGCTTAGTGAGACAATGGGCCACTACGGTTCTCAGGCACCTGAGTTTGGTCTCGGCGAGTTCTTCGTCGAGTCATTTACGATTGCGGATCAGGATACCGAGATCAATTTCTCTGAGTACGATGTTTACATGGTCTTTCACGCCGGTGCCGATCAGCAGCAGGATACGGGCTTTCCGCCGACTCCGGAGGACCTCTATACCGGCTTCATTATTCTCGGTCCGACGCTCATAGTTGATCAGGATGCGGGCGATCCCATACAGATCAAGGAAGGCGTGATGATGCCCGAGACGGCCAGCCAGGATAACAAGGTTGTCGCGCTGAACGGCGTATTCGCGCACGAATTCGGCCACCAGCTCGGCCTTGTCGACTTGTACGATACACGGACGTTCATGACGCAAATCGGCGATTTCTCGCTGATGGATAACCAGGGTCGCGGTACGGCAGCCGATCTCGGCTTCGAACGCTCGAGCCTCGTGCTCGATGTCCTGCCGGTTATGCCGGAGGCATGGTCGCGTGCCTACCTCGGATTCGTCGACGTGGTTGAAGTTACTAACGTGTCCGATTTCGATGTTTGGGCGGCGGAGATTCTGACTGATCAACCGCAGGTCCTGAAAGTGCCGATATCCGACTATGAATACTACTTGATCGAGAATCGTCAGGTCGACTCCGACCGAGATGACAGCACGAATCTGCGAATAGACAGCACGACAGGTGTGATTCTCGGACCGGCACCGGCCGATCCGGAGGATATGCGATACCTGACGCGTGATTACGACTTCTTCCTGCCCGGTTCCGGGATACTGATTTGGCATATAGACGAAACCCGGGCATACCTCAACTACGGCGATGCTCCGGTTGGCAACAACTTCACAAACAACAGGCTGCAGTGGTACAACTACTATCCGGTAATCGACGACACCGTGTGGGAAAATCGCCGCTTCCTGTCGGTTGTTGAGGCGGACGGCATAATAGACTTCGGCGGCAACTACCGTACGCGGTTCGGCAGCCCGGCGGATTTCTTCTATCGGGGCAACAACAGCTCATTTTTGCCGACCACGAATCCATCGACTCGCTCTAAATCAGGAGCGTACACCGGCATTCGTATCTTCGATATTTCGCCTGTAGATACTGTTATGCAAGTGACAGTCCGGATCGAGTCCCGCGTCAAGGGATTTCCGAAGTTTACGAATGAATCGAGGTTTCCTCCGGTTCTTGCACACCTTGACCGGGATGGACAGGAAGAAGTTATTGTAGCCGGCAGGAATCATCTGCTCGCAATGGAACTCGATGGTTCTCCGCTGATCGAACCTTTGCCCGGACAGGCAGTGCTCGACTCGGTCTTTATTCTCGATGGCGCGGATCCATCGGACGCTTTGAATGACGAGGTTATGCCCGGCGGCTATATGATTAAGGGCGGACGCTATGTTCGCGACACACTGCGCACGGTGGCATCACTGTCAGTCGGCGAGTTCACGACGGCTCCCGTTGTTGCCGATTTCGATGACGATGGTGTCTTCGATGCTGCTGTCGGAACGAGCGCAGGTAATGTCGAGATTTGGAGTCTGTCTGATGACGACCGCGACGGGTTTGCCGATCACTATCGAACGATCGAGACCGGCAGGACACTCGATGTTACAGCAATCGTCAGCTACTCGCGAGGCGACTCGGGTGGCAGGGGCCTTCTCTGCTCAACTGAGGATGGCGTTCTGTATGACATTGATGTCGAGGCCGGTGCATTCTCATCAGGCGAAACGGGGGAGATTATTGACTTTGCTGTGGATAACGTCTCGGGTGAGATATATATGCTCGCGGATCCATCGGGGTGGCGTTCGAGTAGTGCGATTCTTGATCGTGACGGCGACCTCGTACACGATCTGGGCGGGCACACGTATGTATCGTTCACAGCCGCCGATCTCGACGGCGAGAACGGCGTCGACTTCGCGGCCCTGCGTTCAGACGGCTACATGTGTATGCTGCGCAGTATTTCAGACAGCGAGTATAGTTTCGATGTCTTCAACATTCACGTAGATGACTCGCTTGCCGGGGGTGTGGTGACCGCATCTCTCGACCCGACGTTGACCGACTATCAGGTGATATTCGGCGGCAGCAATATGCTGCACGTCTATAACCACAATGGTACTCAGTTCGAGAATTTCCCGCAGAAGATCGATATTCACAAGTCCGCCGGGCTTGTCACAACGAATCCTCTGGTGGCCGATGTGTCCGGTGATGGTGCTCCGGATATTATTATTGGCACGGAGAGCGGTGAGGTATTTGCCTACAGTGCGGATGGTGTTCAAGTTGCCGACTTCCCCAAATTCTCAGGATCGAACGCGTATGTTTCCGGAGCGATAATCGAGGGGAGCTCGCCGAACAACTATGCGGGCAAGGTGCTCGTATCCAACGCGGACAACCGGATGTACATGCTGCCCGTTTTGAGCAGACCGGTGGATGCAGAGAGGAAGTGGACGCAGTCGGGACGCAACTCAGTTGGTGCGAATTTCCGAGGTCGATCAACCTTGTCGCCGGAGTCGCCCGCAGGAGACGGTTTGATCGTGAGTTTGTACAATTATCCAAACCCGGCAGCCGAGAAAACAAACATCAGGTACAGGCTTCGCAGCGAAGCAGCAGTGAACATACAGATATTTGATTTGTCCGGAAGGCTTATATATGAGGACGATTCGGTTGGGGATGAGACCCCGTCAGAATTCGTCTGGACTCTCGATGGATTGCCTCCTGGCATCTATATTTGCCGCATGGAGGCGACCGGAGACGGATTAAACGATGTGAAGACACACAAGATTGCGGTCGTGAGATAGCACGGCCACGGAGGTGAATATATGCGCTATTCCAAACTAGTCATGACTCTGGCGGTTGTTGTCCTCTGCGTGTCGAGCGCAGTCGCGGGGGATAGGACATCCGGTAGTGCATCCATAGGCGAGATGCTTCAAATTGACAGGAGTCATTACATCGAGCGACTGCAGGAACTCTCGGACAGCGACGAGATGCTGCTGGCTAAATCGGACGACTTCAACGATTTCCCGACATTCGGTGAAGCGGTATACAGCGTCGAGCACCGCTCGATTGCCAAGGCATTTCTGTATTCGGCCCTGGTGCCGGGTCTGGGTGAATACTACGCCGGCTCGAAGATAAAAGCCGCAGCGTTCTTTGCTGTGGAAGCGATTATCTGGACACAGTATGTTTCCAAGCATAATTCCGGTGTAGATATGGAAGATGAATTCGAGGCCTTCGCTCGTCAGAACTGGTCACCGACGTCATATACAGAGTGGCTTGTCGAGGAGCACAACGTAATAGACGACCAGGATACCTCCGTGAGCTTCACCCATGCTCTCCCGGATGTGCAGAATCAGCAGTTCTTCGAGATGATCGGCAAGTATGACCAGTTTCGCGCTGGCTGGTCCGACTTCGATGAAGAGCAGGACTCGGCATATGTCTCTCCGCTCCGCCGCAATTACAACGTCATGCGCGATGATGCTAACAACGAGCTCAACGCAGCGCGGACCTGGGCGATGGTATCACTCGCGAATCACTTTCTCTCAGCTTTGGATGCCGCCATCACTGCCAAACGATTCAACGATAATCGCGATGTGTTTTCGGAGGTCGATGTGAAGGCGCGATTGGCGAAGTACTATGACGAGAGAATTCCGCAGATCATGTTTACATACAAGTTCTTCTAACGCGTGCAGGGAACGGTTTATGATTGTGCGAATAACAGTTCTTACTCTGGTTCTGATTCTTGCGGGATTCCAGGCTTTCGCGGGAGTTGAGGGAAACAAAATAGCATCGGACGGCGAGTTCTTCTCGGCGCAGACTCCGAAAGTATTCGCTCAGGCGAATGACGAATGGGGTGCCTCTGCGCCGATTTCGAACCTTGGAAGTCGGCCGGAGGGATACAAATCACCATCACGCGCGCTGCTTTATTCGCTCCTTTTCCCCGGAATGGGTGAAATCTATGTCGGAGAGTCCAGAACTCGGGCCGCCATTTTCCTGACATCGGAGGTCGGTATCTGGGCGTCGTTTTTCACATTTCGTCAGATGGGAGGCTGGCGCGAGGATGACTACATCGAGTACGCCACGGCGTATGCCGGTGTGGAGCCTGAGGGCAAGGACGATCACTTCTGGGATATGGTTGGTTTTTACGAGAACCGGGATGAATACAACAAGGTGTCCCGTGTGTACACTCGCGAGAACCCGTTTTTTCCGGAGACACGAGACTGGGATTGGCAGTGGCAGAGCGCAACTCAGCGTGCACGGTACCGCGATATCAAGAACGACTCGAAGACTCAGTTTCGCAATGCCGACTGGATGCTTGCCGTAGCGGGTCTCAACCGCGCGGTCTCGGCCTTCTTCGCGTGGAGAGCTGCGAAAGGACACAATCGTCGACTGATCGATGAATTCGGCAGAATCCGGTTCGAGGCTGTGCCGGATGTGTATTCTCGATCGATCGAGTTCAGGGTAAACTATACCAGATCATTTTAGGCGGGTAGTTTCCGCTTGCCGCAACAGCCCTCTGCTTCGTAAGTTGACTCAATGACACGGTTCTATCTTACATTGCTGTCTGTAGCTCTTCTGTTTGCGCTACAGTCGTGCGGATCGCGCAGTGGCGACCTCGAGCCGGAGGTTGGCAGGAGCATCGCCGGCTATGTGTTCGAGACGGAGATCAACGGACGACTCGGTAACGCGCCACTTTCAGGGCCGACAAGCCTTGCTATCGGGGCGATGGGGAACCTGATCATATGCGACAGCCGGAACAATCGTCTCGTCAAGGTCAAGCCGAACGGCGAATTTTTGATGGAGAAGGGCGGATTCGGATTCTCGCGCGAGCAATTCTATTATCCCGCTGCTATTGCGACTTCCGATGGAGTGAACATCTACCTGCTCGATTCGTCGAATGACAGGATCGTAACGCTCGACTACGACCTGAACTGGCTCAACTCACAGAGCCTCGGGGGCTTGAATCTGGAGGATCAGCCGGGGCGCGCAACAGGCCTGGCAGTGAGTTCTTTCGGAGATATTTACATAGCCGATCCGCACAATCGCAGAATTCTCAAGTTTGACCCAAACTTCACGCTTATCTCCGAGCTTACAGAGATCGGAGCCTTTCTTGATCCCATGCAGATGTCGGTGGACGGAGATGACAATCTCTATATTATCAATCGTGATGAAGGGATCGTTGTTGTCTTCGACGCATACGACAATTACGTCCGCACTTTCGGGCGTGACTTGCTCTCCAATCCCACAGGGATTCATGCTACCCACGGTAATCGTGTTTTTGTCGTTGACAGTCACGACAACAGGGTGCTTGTGCTGACGCGCAAAGGCGCGGAGCTTTACTCGTTCGGATCTGCAGGGACCGGGCAGTATCGGTTCCGTCAGGCATTCGGCGTCTGTGTCGACGCTGACGGTCGATTGTACGTCTCCGACTACAAAGGCAATCGCGTTCTGGTTTATCGGCCTGTCGGTGAATGATCGATGCGGCTTCTCTGCCTCACATTTGCAGTTTTGTTACTTCCTTCCGCAGCAATGTCAATCACGCCGGTAGAATTTGCGGATACTATTCGTCTGAGCGAAGAGCAATCAGTTTTGGAGCTAACCGGCCGCAATATTCTGAGCAATACTCTCGACATAGATCTAAATGGGAAATCCCTATCCACTTCAGAGTACGAATTAGACGTGCTCACGGGTACAATCAGGCTGCTGCTCGAATATGATCCCCCGGCGACACTGCTCATTACATACCAGAGCCTGCCGATCGATATTCCGTCATATTACTTCAAGCGCAGGATGAGCCTCGATGCCGCCCGAACAGTGATCGATCGCACGGTTGAATCGCCTGCAGCCGCGCGTGGTTCAGCTCCTTTGACAACCGGCTCGAAACTGAGGATATTCGGCAGCAAATCTATCGGTGTGTCGACTGGTAGTGTGAGTTCGTTCGAGCTCAATCAGACGATGAATATCCAGATCGAGGGGCGCATATCGGAGAACCTTCGAGTACGCGGCGTGCTGTCCGACCAGTCACGTCCGGATGTTAGCGGAGTGTCGACTACTATTGGGGAAGTCGACAAGATAGCTCTGAGTGTAGAATCGGATCGATTCAGGGGAACAATCGGTGACATCACGCTCGCCCGCACTCTTGGGACGACAGCCACACTTAACAAGGCAATGAAGGGTGCGAGGGCCGTGCTCGAGATCGATAAGTATCGCGCGGAGATTACAGCCGGTGGGATCAAATCCAAGCATCAGATTGTCAAACTGAGCGGACGAGAGGGCGTGCTCGGACCATACTCGCTCCGTCCTTCGAATGGCCGGGAGTCATCCTCGATTCTCCCCGGGACCGAGACGGTTTGGCTGGACGGCAGGCGGATGGAGCGAGGAGCGGACGCCGACTACGATATTGACTACCTCCTCGGCAAACTGACATTCAATCCCACAGTCATGATTACCTCACGCTCACGCATCGAGGTCGATTTCGAATACCTCGACGAGAGCTATCAGCAGAACCTGTACAGCGGATCGGTCGCGTTTGGCGACAGCATCGGGAGAGGATTCTTCGCTGAGGTCGGAGTCCTGCGACAGGCGGACTCGAAAGAGAACCCATCGCGCATCGAACTGACGCCTGCTGATGTTCAGGCCCTGAAGAATGCCGGAGATGCCACTGCAGTGCGGTCGGGCGCAGTGCGGGCAGATTCAAACGAGGGACGGTACAATATCGAGATTAGTGAAGGCGACACTGTGTATGTGTTCGTCGACAGTCTTGGAGATTACAACGTGAGCTTCTCATTCGTTGGCGCTGAAAGTGGAAGCTACGTCTATGTCGGCGGTGGTCGCTATTCATGGATCGGCGAGGGTAACGGATCCTATGATCCGATCGTATTCCTGCAGAGCCCGAGAAAGTCTGATGTTGTAATAGTAACAACCGAGCTCAACCGGAGTCGAGTCTCACTTGAACTAAGCGGGATGCTCAGCGATTACGATCGTAATCTTTTCTCGAATACGGATGACGGTGATAACGTTGGGTCCGATCTGCGCAGCCATGCGCAATTCCGGATTTTGAATCCGGCTGACACTGCATCTCCCAGCCTGTCGCTCGCAGTGCGGGCCGCCCGCGTTGAAGCAGAGTTCTTTGTCCCCGGAAAACAGTTCGAGGTCGAACGGGAGCGAAGATGGTCACTTCAGACCGACTCAGTATACGACGCCGCAAGCGAGATTGACGTTTCGCTCGTTTCGGCCAGCCGGTATATTGATCTTACCGCCGGTGTTGGTGCTTATGACGATCCGGGCTCAGTGAATGCCGACAGATACGGATTCGCGCTTGCGCTCAAGCCACTCAAACTATTCAAGCTGACTGCAGGCCGCAGCGATCGCACAGCCTCCGGAGATGCAATATCAAAATCCACGCGTCTCCTCGAGAACTCTCTATCCGCCGCCGTAACTTCCAAAACGGCGGGGCTGCGTGTTGATTATAAAAGCGAAGTCGATACGCGCGGCGTTTTGATTGAATCGAAAGGCAGGCGGTACGACAGATACTCGGCTCAGGCACGGCTGCGCGGATTCACTCTTTCCGGAGCATACGAGGAGCGTGACGTGCTCAGTGATAGCTGGGAGAGGGAGAAGAACACTCGCGAGTTGCGGGTGTCATACGAAGGGGCGGGTGGCCTGCCGGGATCGAGCGCGGATGTCGGGATCACAACGCGCCGAGTGCATGAATTCGATGACGGCGAAACCAGGGGTTCGCAGTTCCTTGCGTCCTCGGACTACCGAGTCGGCAGCCGGACCGGGCTGTATGATCTCGCCTTTAATCTCCGAATCGGTCGACAGAGTCTTGACAGGCAGGCGGCGACGTACCTCCGTGTCGGCGAGGGCGAAGGGGATTATCGTCTCGAAAACGGTGTGTATGTGCCGGATGATTTCGGGAATTACATACGCGTTGAGGAACTTATCACGGATGATAGGGTTGGAATATCACTTTCGAGCGGACTGACATTCCGTGCCGAGTTATCCGAGTGGACAAGCTGTCCTGAGGATCTGTCATTTCTGAGGCGTGTCAGCCTCGAAACTCATCTTCGGGCACGCGAAGAAGGCGATGATGGCGAAGATCCAACGCTCGTGTGGTTCATGCCTTACGTGAATTCCTTCTCTGACCGAAGTCTCCTGAGAGAGAAGAGTCTTCGTCAGGTAGCTCGAACGAAGCTGAGCGACCGTGTCTGGCTCTATCTCTCAGTAGATGAGATCGTCCGGTTCTTCCCGCGTCAATCGCCACCGCTGTCTGACTACCGAATCTCATTCGTGGAACGTTTCGACATCACGTTGCCCAGGTCAACCACGGTTTCACCGGAACACCGTTTCAAGCGCGTGGATGAAAGTTCCTCGTTCAGCGGCAGGGCCGATTTCGTCGAGCACCATCTCAGAGCGCCGTTCAAGTGGCGTATTAGACGTGGGTATGAGGTGATCGTAACGCCAGGTTACTTGCAGGCTGAGTCGCGAAACGACCAGACAAATGCTACACGGTGGGAGGGGGGCCTCGAAGGACGAATGTCAGCCGGCAAGTCGGGGCGGTTTACGGCTCATCTATCGTACTATCGGGTAGATTCGGATCAAGCATCGATTCCATTTCAATTCGCCGGAGGCAAGAAGATCGGCGACAACTTCGACTGGGCGGCATCTCTCGATATCCGTCTCTCCAAACTCGTATCCGGCAGGATCATTTACAATGGCGAGAAGCTGCCGGGACTGGACACGAGACATCGCACATCCGTTGGCGTGAGGGCGAGGTTCTGATGACGCGTATCTGTGCCCTGATCTCGGCGATCCTGTACCTGCTCGCAGGTCCTCCTCTAAGTGCCAGTCAGATTTCGGAAGTGCATATAATAGCTGATACGACGGTGACGGCAGACCTGGCGCATCTCTCGAAGTCGCTGCAAGGAGTGAATATTTCAGAACAGGCACTCTCCGGATTCGCGAACGAAGTCCTCACCGGTCTCGAAAACTCCGGCTATCCGTTCGCGCAGGTTCGTGTGCGTGACCTGGCGTTGTCAACAAACGGTGAGTATGAACTAATAGTGGAGGTGATTTCCGGACCCCTCTGTCGTTTCGACAGCGCCAGAGTTGTGGGCGTGGACACGAGAACGAAGGAATTTCTCGAGAGGATCGCGACCGTCTCTCCGGGTGGAAGTTTCGACCAGAGCAGGATTGAACGAACACTTGCACTTTATCGACAATTTACGTTTCTGGAGGTTGCCGATTCCGCTAAACTCAAGTTTCTTGATGATTTTTCCACCTGCGTTCCAATTTTCGAGGTTCAACGCAAGCCAACCAATCTTATCGAAGGCAGCCTCGGCTATCAGCCGGGTTATGCCAACCGGGACGGCTACCTGCAGGGTTTCGTGCGTATCGAGTTCGAAAATCTCCTCGGCAGGGGGCGGCGCTTCGAGATAGCTTACAACAAAAGAAATCCGCTCTCTCATCGTGTGCGGGTAGGTTTCTATCAACCGTTCATCCTCTTTCAACCGTTCTCTTTGCGCGGTAATGTCGAGCAGCAGCGTTTCGACAGCCTGTATCAGGAACTATCCGCAGATGCGTCCCTTGCATACAGTGAATTCAGTGCGGTGTCGGTCAGGGTCCGTGCAGGCTGGCAGCGGTTCGCTCCTGAGGGTAGTCGATTCATCGGTGTCTTCCACGCCCGTCGCTGGTGGTGGGGTGCCGGCGTCACTCTCAGCACCGCACGAACCGATCATCGTCAGATTCTGGATATCGATCTACTATACGGGACAAAGCAGGAATACAGTTTTGCTGGTGTACGGCCTGGGCAGGAGAGGATTGATGACACTCGGATCGAGGCGACCTATCGAGGTTCGTTCCCGCTGTATGCTGCATTCAGCTCGGGTGTACGAATCGATGCCGCAGGGATAATCACTGACGAAACGGATATCCCGCAGTCAGACCTGTACAAACTCGGCGGCGCGAGAAGACTGCGCGGTTACCGTGAGGAGCAATTTCTGACCGAGCGTTTTCTGCTTGCCTCGCTGCAGCCGACTGTCAGGCTCGCCGCGTCCGCACGGTTTCATGTCTTTGTCGATGGTGCATCGTTTAAGTCCGTATCGGGCGAATCTCTCGATAGATTCGGAGCGGGTCTTGGGTTTATGTTTGAACTGCCGAACGGAGCGCTGTTGATTGATGCTGCATGGGGTGAGGATGATGATTTTAGTGATGGAAAGCTCTATATGATTCTGGAGAGTCGATTCTGATGAGGCACTTGCCTGGCATCTTAAGTATCGGACGGCCGATAAACATGCTGATCACGGTGGCAACGGTGATCGCCGCGTCTTATTTGCTTGAGACGGTGCCCCAAATCGATCGGATTCTGCTGGCAGCAGTCGGTGCGGCTCTCATCGCCGGGTTCGGTAACACGATCAACGATATCTTCGACCGCGAAATAGATGGCGTGAACAGGCCGAACCGTCCGATTCCTTCGGGAACGGTCACGCTCACTGAGGCGAAGCTGTTCGTCATTATATACGCGGTGTCGGGACTTGCCTCGGCGGCTAAAGCGAGCAAAGAATGTCTTGTGATCGCATTCGTCGCGGCGGTAATCCTGTTCTTCTACGCTGCGATTGGCAAGCGTATGCTCGTGATTTCGAATCTGACTGTGGCGTTTGTGTCTGCTCTTGCGTTTGTCTATCCGGCGGGCATCCGGTCAGACTGGTCAGTGGACGAGATGCGCTTCGCGGTCCTTGGGGCGCTGTTCGCATTCCTGTTTCATCTGGGTCGAGAGATAATCAAAGATATCGAAGATTTGAGGGGAGACTCCCGGCTCGGTTCGAGGACTATGCCGATAGCGTATGGTGTTTCCGGTGCGAAGTTCGCGGGGGTCTCCATATTCTGCATCCTGGCGATCTCGATGGTAGCGGCGTATATCTTCTACGGGCTTTCGACACACTACCTCCTGGCGGCGATTCTTCTGACGATCCTACCTTTAGTGGCTGTGTCCATTCTCCTGATACGCAGTCAGAATCCCGCTGAATTCGGGGTTGTTCAAGCAACTCTGAAGCTTCTGATGCCCTTCGGACTGATAGTGCTTCTGATTGGTCGCTGGACTGTTTAATATTGACATTTGCTTGCGCCACAATTAGTTAGTGTATCACTATGAGGTTATTGATTGCATCTCTCTGTTTCGTCATTGTAGCCCGGTGTATGGCGTTTGCTGAGGGGCCGGTTTCCGTTAATGCGCAGTTGTCTTCGAGGGAAGTCGCCGTCGGAGACACGCTCACACTCGACTTGACTATCAGGGTCGCAGGCGATCCGGAGAGCTACGAAATTGACGAACCCATATTCCCCGAGCCGGCGCAACTCAAGATTCTGTCGACCGGGCTCTCGGTGCGGAAGCTGGTTGCCGATTCGCTTCCGGTCACCGAAACGGTTCGTAGTGTCCACTACCTCACTCTCGACACGGGGCGAGTCGTTATTCCGCGTATAGACATATCATACTTCGACAAGACCGTGGAGTATCTGGTTGCTCTTCAAACGGACGAGTTAAATGTGATGGTGCGCGCGGCTGAGGACGGTTCGAAGAGAGTCAGGGATGTGGTGACGCTCGGTGGGCTTGTCATGTTCGTGATAGTGATCACGATTGTAGTCTATTTTCGCGTTCAGCGAACCCGTCGAAAGACCGCTCTCGAACTCGAAGATCCGGTAGCTGAGTTTGAGGCGAGGCTGCAACAATGTAAGCTCAAGGTCGCACACGGCAAACGGGTGGAAGCTCAGCTTCTTCTGTACGACGGTCTGCGGGGTTACCTCGCAGACAGTTACAACGTCGCGTTCAGGACCGACGGTTCAATTGACGACAAAACTGCAACAAATGCACCGAAGCCGCTGTATGATATATACATACAGCTAAACGGAATGCGGGATGATGTGAAGTTTGGCAAGAAAGCTGTGGACGAAGACACCCTGTTCGAAATGATCCAGAAGCTTCAGAAAACGTTGGAACAGTCCCGCTGAGCACAGGTACTAGTCTGATAAACGGTGTTGAGGAATCGGAGGTGGAATGAACCAGGATATTCAGGAGATTCAATCGAGGGTTGAGAGGGAATCCGGATTCGTCCAGAAACTCACCGACGAAATCCGCAAAGTCATTGTTGGGCAGACTTACCTTGTCGAACGATTGTTGATAGGTCTTCTCGCCGATGGTCACATCCTGCTCGAGGGTGTGCCGGGGTTGGCGAAGACTCTATCGATTAAGACACTGTCTGATTGTATCCAGGCGCAATTCCAGAGACTGCAGTTTACGCCGGATCTTTTGCCCGCTGACCTTATCGGAACGCTCGTATATTCTCCGCAGGAAGGTAAATTTTACCCGAAAAAGGGTCCCCTTTTCGCAAACCTGATTCTCGCGGACGAGATCAACCGCGCGCCTGCCAAAGTTCAGTCTGCACTGCTCGAGGCGATGCAGGAAAGGCAGGTGACAATCGGCGACACGACTTATCTGCTCGATCAGCCGTTCCTTGTACTCGCGACGCAGAACCCGATCGAACAGGAGGGAACCTATCCGCTCCCCGAGGCTCAGGTCGACCGATTCATGCTCAAGCTGAAGATAACGTACCCGAATCGCGAGGAAGAGCTTCAGATAATGGATCGCATGACCGGCACCGAGAGACCGTCGGCCACGCCGGTTATTGCGCCCGCAGACATCCTTAAAGCTCGGAGTGTGGTCTCCGAAATATACGTGGATGAGAAGGTTAAAGAGTACATTGTCAATATCGTGATGGCCACGCGCGAGCCAGACAACTTCGGGCTCGATATCAAAGACCTGATCGAGTACGGCGCTTCTCCGCGCGCGACGATCTATCTCAATATGGCGTCGCGGGCGCATGCTTTCATACGCGGTCGCGGCTATATTACGCCTGAAGATGTTAAGACGATCGGAATGGACGTCCTTCGGCACCGCGTTATACTGACCTACGAGGCGGAGGCGGAAGAACTGACATCCGAGGATATCGTGAAGAAAATCTTCGATACGATTGAGGTGCCGTAGGTTGACAATAGACACCAAAGAGATACTCAGGAAGGTCCGGCACATCGAAATCCGCACAAAGCGGCTCGTTGAGGACCTTATATCGGGCGAATACCATTCATCATTCAAGGGGCAGGGAATGGAATTCGACGAGGTTCGCGAGTATCAGCCGGGTGATGATGTCCGTCAGATCGACTGGAATGTAACGGCTCGTTACGGAACTCCGTTTATCAAGAAGTTCGCCGAGGAACGGGAGCTAACGGTTATCATCCTTATGGATGCCTCCGGGTCGACTCAGTTCGGCACGGCCGACTATCTGAAGTCGGAGCTTGCCGCAGAGTTGACGGCGCTTCTTGCGTTCGCGGCGATCAAGAACGACGACAAGGTCGGGATGATCTCGTTTACGGATCGTATAGAGAAGTTCATACCGCCCAACAAAGGGCGGCGGAATGTGCTCCGATTGATCCGCGAGGTCCTTTATTTCGAGCCGGAAGGTACGGGAACCGATATCGGAGCTGCCCTCGAGTATTTCAACCAGGTCACCAAGCGTCGTGCTGTTCTCTTCATTATCTCTGATTTCATCGATACCGGTTTCAGAAAGCAGTTGCTGATTGCCCGCCGCAGGCACGACATAGTAGCGATCAATGTCTCTGATCCAAGAGAGATGCAGTTCTCGGAGTCGGGGCTGGTTCTGATCGAGGGGGCGGAAACGGGGGAGAGCATCTGGGTTGATACATACGACAAGAGCTTTCGGCGAGAGTATGAACGCCTCGCACGCCAGAGGGAAGCTGAGGTGGCCGAGATGTTCAAGCAGTTGAAGATCGACTATGTATCGCTGACGACGTCGGGCTCGTATCTTGAGGCTCTCACCAGGTTCTTCAAGTTGCGGGAGCTCAGACGACATCATTGATTATGACACGGATTCTGATCTACATAGCGATTGTCTTGAGCCTGTTTGCTGTTCCGATCCACGCACAGAGCTCGCCGGTTTCGGTCGAGGCGAGCATCGACCGCCAGCAGGCGTATATCGGGGATGTGCTGAAGTATCGTATTACGGTTGAGGCAGACACTGCCTTAAGTATGGACTCGATTCGCATTGGTGCTTTTCTCGGTGAGTTCGAGGTGCTGCGAAGCGAGCAGTCCGAGGTAATCACGGATGATGTCGCAACGCGTGTATTCGAGTACGACTTAGCCGCCTTTGAAACCGGCCGATATGCTGTACCGCCAACTACGGTTCGATTCACTCTTTCGGATGGTGGAACGGCGGAGGCGGCGACCGATTCGCTGCCGGTCGTCATCATGAGCGTCGCCTCCGGTGACTCGCTCGCAGACATACGTGGGCTCAAGGATCCGATTCCTATCGGCTATCGGTTCCCGTGGCTCTATGTGGCTATCGGTGCTGCGCTGGCGCTTGTTCTCGGCTATCTGCTTTGGCGGATATTGAAGAGGAAAAAAGTCGAAGAGGAGGCGGAGAAAGTCGATACGAGGCCCCCGTGGGTCATCGCAGAGGAGCGGCTGAGAAAGCTCCGCGAATCGGAGCTGATCGAGAACGAGCAGTTCAAACTGTTCTATCTGAAGTTAACCGAGATTGTCCGCCGCTATCTCGAGCCGAGGTTTGGCATAGATGCAATAGATCGCACGACCTGGGAGTTAAGAGAAGAGATGATGTCGATCGGGCTCTCGGAAGAGCAGTACAATTCGCTCTTCGCTTTGTTCGACAGCGCGGACCTGGTAAAATTCGCCAAGTCAGTTCCGACGCCGCAGTTGATTGAGGACGACTTTCAGAGAGCGTGGGCGTTTGTCAGGAACACGAGCGTTAGCGAAGTCAAGGAGGTGAGCGCGACATGATATTTCGATTCGCCTCACCCTGGGTTCTTGCGGCTTTGGCTCTGATTCCGCTTCTTGTCTTCTGGTTGATCAGGTATCGCAAGAAACGGACTGCGAAAGCTGTTTTCTCTGATCTGCGTATCGTGAAGGCCGCGAAGCCATCCGGTAGGATCTGGGCGGATTTCATTTCACCGTCTCTGAAGCTTCTTGGGCTTGCCGCACTGATTGTTGCTCTGGCTCGGCCGCAGACCGGGGATATGAATGTTGAAACCGAGACAGAGGGTATCGATATCATCCTGACGCTCGACATTTCGGGAAGTATGAAGGCTGAGGACTTTCAGCCGCAGAACAGGCTGCACGTAGCGAAGGAAGAGATCAAGAATTTCATTGAGAGTCGGACGAATGATCGGATCGGCCTGGTCGTGTTTGCCGGTGAGAGTTTCACTCAGTGTCCTCTCACTCTCGATTACAGCATTCTACTCAGTTTTCTCGAAGAGGTCACGTTCGGAATGGTGGAGGACAACACCGCAATCGGGATGGCTATAGCCAATAGCTGTAATCGTCTCAAAGATTCGCCCGCCAGGAGCAAGGTCATAGTTTTGCTGACGGATGGGGTCAACAACGCAGGTGAGATCGACCCTGTAACCGCAGCCGAGATAGCGAAGACGCTCGGTATTCGCATCTATGCGATCGGTGCGGGCAAGCCGGGTCCGGCACCGTATCCGGTCGATGATCCGATATTCGGAAGGCGATACATTAATGTGGAAAACGAGATCGACGAGGAGTCGCTGCGCAAGATCGCGGACATTACCGGCGGCAAATACTATCGCGCTAAGGACGAGGATGGGCTTCATGAGGTCTACGCCGAGATCTCTGAGCTCGAGAAGACAAAAATGAAGACGAAGCAGTATATGAACTACCGTGAGCTGTACCTGTATTTTCTCAGTTTTGGATTCGGTCTCGTGATTCTGGAGTCGGTTCTATCGCAGACACGGTTTCGCAAGATACCTTAACGAAACCAAACAGGGTCTTGATCTGTAAGTATAGGTTGAGGGGTTAGATGAGATTTGCACAGCCAGACATGTTTTTCGCTCTGTTCGCACTTCCAGTGCTGGTGCTCTTTTTTCTCTGGGCACGGAGAGCGAGACGTCAATCCCGAGAGAGCTTTGCGCAGCCATCGAAGTTCTCGATTCTGGCTCAGACATATTCGCGTACGGGCCGTGTATGGAAGCTGTTGCTTCTTCTGCTGTCGGCATCGTTCATCGTGCTCGCGGCCGCGCGTCCGCAGTGGGGGACGCACGCAGTGATGATGAAACGCGAGGGACTGGATATAATGATCGTGCTCGATACATCAAACTCAATGGAAGCCGAGGACCTGCAGCCCAATCGTCTTGAGAAGGCAAAACAGGAGATTCGCGGCATCGTCGAGCGGCTCGCTGGCGATCGAATCGGCCTGGTGCTGTTCGCGGGGCAGAGTTTCATTCACTGCCCGCTTACGCTCGATTACTCTGCGTTCAACATTTTCATGGATGTGGTCGGCACTGACATAATTCCTACCCAGGGAACGGCAATTGGCGACGCAATAGAGACCGCGCTGATGGGTTATGAGAGGGAAGATACGAAGTATAAGGTGATGATACTTCTCACCGATGGCGAGGATCATGATACGAAGCCGATCGAAGCTGCACGAATGGCGAAAAAGCAGGGAGTCAGAATCTTCACAATCGGTATCGGCTCGGTCAGAGGCGAGCCGATTCCCATCAAGAACAAACGCGGCGATGTAGTCGGCTACAAGAAGGATGAATCGGGTGAGGTCGTGATGACGCGGCTCGATGAGTCGACGCTGCGGGAGATCGCGGAGATTACAGATGGCCGGTATTACAGGGCAACTGCCGGCGAAATTGAGCTCGACAGGATTTACGAGGACATCCTCGGAATGGAGCGCCGTGAACTGGAGGGCAAACTGATGACCCAGTACGAAGATAGATTTCAGTACCCGCTCGCCGCGGGAGTGTTCCTGCTCATACTTGAGTTTCTGATTACGGACAAAAAGCTGGGTACAAGGAGGCGCAGGGCGGCATGAGACCAATCGCAGTATTAGTATTGTTTGTGCTGGCAATCGCGTCCGTGGGTCTCGCGGATGAATCGTTCGAGAAACTGAACGACGAAGGCGTACTCGCCTACGGGCAGCAGGATTTTGAAAAGTCGAGAGAGTTTCTCGAAAGAGCGGCAGACATAAAACCGGATAATCCGATTGTCAATTTCAATCTCGGCAGCGCCTATCATCAGCAGGGTGAGTATGACAAGGCGGATCAGGCCTATATCTCTGCAGCGCAGAACCCGGACAGCAATCTGTCTGCGATGGCTTACTACAATATCGGCAATACTCAGTTTCGTAAAGGTGATTATGAAAAGGCGATAGAGTCGTACAAGAGAAGTCTTGCTCTGAATCCGGATGATCTCGATGCCAAATACAATCTGGAAGTGGCGCGAAAGAAACTCGATGAGCAAAAACAGCAGCAGCAACAGCAGAAGAAGCAGGAAGAGCAGGAGCAAGAACAGGATCAGGAACAGCAGCAGGATCAGAAACAGCAGGACGATCAGAAACAGCAGGACGACAAGCAGGATCAGCGGGATGACCAGCAAAAGGGAGAGGAACAAAAGCAGGATCAGCAGAGTCAGGATCAGCAAGAGCAGCAACAAGAGCAACAGGACAAACAGCAGCAGGATCAGCAGCAACAAGAGCAGCAGGACGAACAGCAGCAACAGAATCAAGAGCAGTCCGGTGAGGAAGAGCAGGATCAGCAGCAACAGCAACAACAACAGGCACAACCTCGGGAGATGGAGATGAGCGAGGAGGACGCCGAACGACTTCTGAACGCTGTCACCGGCAATGACAAGGAGGTTCTGCGGAGACTCGTTCGTCAGAAGGCACCAAGCGGCGGTTATTCGGGGAAGGACTGGTAATGCACAGGGCTACTACTCTCATACTCGCGGTTCTTCTGTTGATAACCGGACCGCTGTTAGCCCAGGATGTTTCTTTCAGCGCCGGAGTCGATAAATCGTCGATTTCTCTCGATGACCAGATAGTGCTCGAGATCACAGTCGCCGGTACTGCGCAAGATCTCCCGGAACCATCCCCGCCGAGGATTGGCGGATTCAATGTGTTTGGAGCCGGTAGGTCGCTTCGCACTTCTGTTTCCAATGGCGCGGTCGAAGCTTCGGTGTCATATCGGTTCATCCTAACACCGCAGCGCACAGGCGCGCTGGTGATTCCAGCCCAGACTATTCAGTACAAGGGGAAGACATATTCCACGGATCCGATAAAAGTCACTGTCACCCAATCTGCTGCCAGCGGTCAGCAACGCAGCAGTGCACAACCCCAGCCTGGACAGCGGGATGTGCCTTCTGGTGGTTCAGGAGACCGCGATTTCAGAGTCGAGGCAGTGGTCGACAAGGATACGGCCTTCGTTAACGAGCAGATAACCTTAACTTTTAGATTCTATCAGGGCAAGCGGTTGCATTCGAGCCCGGACTACGACCCGCCGGGTGCCACCGGATTCTGGGTCGAAGACCTCCCTCCGCAGAAGAACTACTACAAGACGGTCAGGGGTCGCAACTACTATGTCGTGGAAGTGAAAACCGCGTTATTCCCCACAGCACCGGGCGTGAAGCAGATAGGCCAGGCCAAATTGAGAATCAAGGAAGATGATCTGTTCTCGCTCTTTGATAGAGATCCGTTCGGGTTTTTCGATCGCAAACGAGCATCTCGACAGCCGATAGAGCTCGAGACGGAACCGATCGAGGTGGTCGTGCTGCCTCTGCCCAAAGAGGGTAAACCTGCTGATTTCTCCGGCAGTGTCGGTGACTTCAGGATGACGACGACTATCGATAAGACGGAAGTCGAGGTTAATCAGCCGGTGACCGTGACCGTCAAGATCGCCGGCGAGGGGAATATAAAGACGCTCCCCGAACCGGATGTTCCGCAGGTTGAGGATTTCAGGGTATTCAGTTCCGGGAAGTCTGAAAATGTGAGCAAGGCCGGGTATGTAGTCGCAGGCTGGCGAACGTTCGAATTCACGTTTGTCCCCAAGAAGCCGGGGACATTCCGGCTGCCAGGGATCACAAGCAACTACTTCGATCCGGAGAAGGAGCAATATCTCACGCTCGACGGCAGAGATTTCGAGATCAATGTTGCAAGCGTGTCAAACGAAGAGATTGCTGCACAGGGCAATCTTCCTCAGAGCAGGCTTGAACTGGTAGCGAAAGACATTCGCTACATCATAACCGGCAGAGACGGATCTGAATCGTGGGGTGGGCTTTACATCCACGATCCGGTTTTCATCGGGCTGAACACTCTGTTTGCCGGCGGGCTGCTCGCGGTCTGGGTAGCGCGTCGTCGTCAGGATAAGCTCGCGGGTGACGTGGGATATCGGAGACAGAAACGGGCCGTCAAACTTGCAAAGCTCCGACTCGCCGAGGGACAGAAGCTGTTGAGCGAAGGTAAACGAGAAAAATTCTACTCAGAGGTTTCGCGCGCACTGACTGAGTACGTTGGCGACAAATTCAACAGGTCCGCCTTCGGGCTGACATCGTCGCAGGTGGAAGAGCTGTTCGAGAGTGAAGACGTGCCGAACGAGCTAACGGATGATTATCTCAGCCTGCTTGCGTTGTGCGACCGGGCGAGATTTGCGCCATCCTCCGACGGGCAAGCAGAAATGACGACGATGCTCGATAAGGCTCAGGACTGGATCGTGAAATTCGAGGACATTTCGAAATGAGCAAGATGTTTACGACACTTCTGTTACAGTTACTGCTACTGTTACTGGTTTGCATTTCGGCCGTTACTTGGGCAAGCGAGGCGCTGGAGCATGATTTTCGAAAAGGAAATGAACTGTACGAGAGCGGCAGCTACTCCGCCGCAATCGATCAGTACCTTAACGTTCTCTCTGCAGGAGTTGAAAACCCGGTACTTTTCTACAACCTCGGAAATGCATACTTCAAGACAGGGCAACTCGGCTATGCGATCGCGATGTACAACAGGGGGCTCAAATATGCTCCGAGGAATGACGATCTCCGAGCCAATCTCGAATTCGCGCGACAGCAGATGATCGACAAGGTCGATCCGAACGAACGGAATCCGGTTTGGAATTGGATTAAGCGAACGATACTGAATCTGACAGCGAATGAGTGGTCCGCTCTATCGTCCGCGCTTCTGTTGATCGTAGTTTTGACAGCGGCGCATATGATTTGGTCGCGCCGCAGAACCTCGCTTCTCAAGGGAATCCTGACCGCCGGTATTCTGCTTTTCATAGTGTCCGCCGTTTGTACCGGGATCAACATCCACATGAACTTCTTCACTCCGAGGGGAACTGTTATCGCCCCGGAGGTCTCTGTCAAGGTCGGACCAGGTGAGGATTTCGACGAACAGTTCATCGCCCACGAAGGCCTCACATTCGAAATCCTGCAGCAGGAAAGTGGATGGTACCAGGGGATTTTTGACAATCGCCTGAAGGGGTGGGTCAAGATAACCTCCGCAGTCAAGATCTGATTCGGCAGAGTTCGTTTCAACCTGAAACCTCACAGGCTTACATAACCTCCCCGGGTCAACAGAATACGCTCCCCGAATCAACGTAACTTCCCTCAACATTTAGGCTTTGCTGTCGATAATCCTGATATAGCAAGTTTGCACCGAATTTGCACTGAAGGATGTCCCGAAGTGTCGTATAAGCCTAATCTAGCGCGGAGCCATCAAAAGAGGGTCAGGATTCTCGACAGATTTCTGTTCAGTTGTGTCTGGTACTTCCTCGCCGGTGCTGCGCTGTTTACACTGTTTTGGGTCCCACAATCGGTAACGACGGGAATCTACCCGTTTGAATTGACCGTACTTACCACCCCGATTCTGGTCGGTGGAACTGCCGGTCTCGTTGTGGGGCTTCTCCTCAGACGGTCAAAAAATCTCTCCCAGCGCCTATCGATATCGAATTCACGACTTCGCGAGGATATCGACCAGAGGAAGCAGGTGGAGGCTGAGTTACTCATAAAAAAACAATCTCTCTCGTCGTTGATAAATGCGTTCGCGATAATCGATCTCGACGGAAGGACATCGTGGGTGAACCCGTCATTCTTGAAGATGTGGAGACTCGATGATGACTCCGAAGTCGTGGGCAGGCGATTCACTGAGTTCTGGAATCATCCGGAAGTAATTGACGATGTATTTCGGCGTGTGGAGTCGAGCGGGAAATGGTCCGGCGAACTTGTTGCCATGACTGAGGAAGGGAAGAGATTCGATGCGGCCGCCAATCTAAGCTACGTCGAGGACGAGTCCGGGAGACCGGTTTGCTTCGTTGCGTCGTTCCTGGATGTATCGGGACGTAAACGATCGGAAGCCAAACTCCGGGAGTCCGAGGAGAGGTTCCGCGGTGTGTTCGAGCACGCTACGGTAGGTTTGTACAGAACCACTCCCGGCGGGAAGATTCTTCTTGCCAATCCGGCGCTGATTAAGATGCTCGGGTATGACTCATTTGAGGATTTGGCCAGAATCAACCTCGAAAAGCAGGGGTTTGATGCGGAAAAGTCGCGCAACGAATTCAAAAAGGTCATAGAGAAGGAAAGTGTGGTTCGCGGTCTTGAGTTCGTTTGGGAGAAGAAGGACGGCACACCGATTTACGTGCGTGAAAGCGCTCGTGCGATCCGCGATCAGTCGGGAGCTACGCTCTATTACGAAGGCACGATTGAGGATATTACCGAACGCAAGCTTGCGGAACAGTATCTCGCAGAAGGAGAAGAGCGCTTCCGCAACATGATCGAAATGAGTGAAGCCGGCTATTTCTTTGTAGACAAGGAGGGGCGCTTCAAGTACGTAAACGAAGCCTGGCTGCGGATGCACAAGTTCGAGCGGAGAGATGAGATTATCGGCAGGCACTTCCGTTCCGTTATTGCCAGTTTGGGCGGCGAACGGCCAGAGGGGCTTATACAGTATCTGTTTGAGGACGGCGTACTCAGCAGCGGCGAGATGACCCGTATCTGCAAGGACGGGACAATCGGTTACCAGCTGTTCTCCATAAACGCTGTCGAGGAGGGTGGTGAAGTCACCGGTGCTGAAGGATTCCTCATCGACATCACAGACCGCAAACATGCAGAGCGGGAACTCGAACACAGACTCAAGCGCGAGGAGCTTCTGACCACGATCTCCAGTCTCTTCGTGAACTGTGATGAGTCGGAAATCGATGGCGCAATAGACACGGCTCTGAGACATCTCGGCAAGTTTCAGAACGCGGACCGAGCGTATGTATTCTCGATCGAGAAAGATGGTTCAACAACCTATATGACGCACGAATGGTGTGCCGAGGGGATTGAACCTGACATTCACAGGTTGCAGGGATTCTCATTAGCGGAATACAAGTTCTTCATAGGGAATCTCAGGCAGGGCAAACCGGTGATCCTCGGCAACCTGTCAGAACTTCCTCCGGACGCCACCGTCGAGAGGGAGAATCTCGAGATCGGTTCTGTTCAGTCTATAGCTATTGCACCCATGCTGATTCGTGACAAGTTGACAGGCATTATCGGAATCGACGGCGTGCGGCACGAAGTACGGTGGACAGATGAGGATGTCCGACTGCTCACGACGGCGAGCAGGATGATAACACTTGCGCGCAAGCGCGCGGAGGCTACTCGATCTCTCAAGGAGAGCGAACGCAGGCTCAAGGCAGTGGTCTCAAACATGCCTGACGCAGCCGCCCTTCTGTTCGATCACGACATGCGGTTCCTTCTCGCCGAAGGACCTGAATTGGCAAACAACGGCTATAGCTCGGCAGATATCCTTGGACACAAACTGGATGAGGCTTTTCGACCCGAGACAACCGACTCTGTCAAGCCACATTTCGAGGTCGCGCTGGCCGGGAAGGCCTCCAGAGGCCTTATAGACATCAAGGAAAGGACACTCCTTCTCAACGCAAGTCCGGTCAGAGATGAGAACGGCAATGTCATCGCCGGTGTGGTGTTGATCCAGAACATCACCGACCAGCAGAAGTCCCAGGAGGCTCTCCGCCTGAGCGAAGAGCGTTTCCGACAACTCGCCGAGAGTATCAATCAGATCTACTGGGTCAGCGAAGTGGAGGATAGTCTACTCACTTATATCAGTCCGAAGTTCATGGATCTGTTCGGAGTTCCTGTGGATGAAAAATACCGTGACCGTCAGACCTGGCTTGAGCTCGTACATGAGAACGACCGAGAGCGCGTCCGGGAGTTCCACGCTAAGCAGAACACGGGTTTCGAGGGTGAGCTCGACTATCGAATCGTCCGTGCCGATGGATCGATCCGCTGGGTGAGAGACCGGGCTTTTCCAATATTTACGGATGATGGCAAGCTGTATCGTCTAACCGGTGTTATGGAGGACATCTCGGAGCGAAAACGAGTCCAGATAGAGCTGAAGCAGAGCGAAGCGACTCTGCGACAGATTCTCGATCTCGTTCCGCATTACATCCACGCCAAAAACAAGTCTCTCGAGTTCATTCTCGCGAACAGAGCTGTTGCCGAGTCGTTCGGCATGCTGTCAGAGGAGCTTGTTGGTAGGAATCATGCTGAGTTGGCGATGGACATCGAAGAGGCCGAGAAGATACTGCGGGATGATCTTGAGGTCATCGAAAGCGGAGAGCCGAAATTTGTCCGGGAAGAAAAATACACGGATGTCCACGGCGAAGTACACTGGCTCGAGTCGATCAAGGTGCCGTTCATCCATTTCGGAGAGCCGGCGGTGCTTGTCGTGGCTGTCGACATAACCGACCGAAAACGCGCAGAAGAAGCTCTCAGGGAGAGCGAAGAGAAGTTCCGCCAGACAGCAGAACTCGCTCCGGAGGGCATTTTCGAGACAGACGAGAACGGCGTGATAGTGTTTGCGAATCAGACTGCTCTCGCGATGTTCGGGTATTCACGCGAAGATATGGAAACAGGTCTGACTACGATCGACATGGTAGCTCCTGAGGAGCGTGATAACGCCCGCGCAAAGCTAAACGAGGTGCTCTCAACTCCAGGGCCGCGAGTCAGTGAATATACGGCTATTCGCAAGGATGGCAGCCTTATGCCTGTACGGGTTCACATCAGACCGATTCTGACCGGTGAGAAGATAACCGGCCTCAGAGGCGTGATTTCTGACATGACTGATTGGCGCAAAAACGAAGCGGAGCGGCTGAAGTCACAGAAACTCGAATCGCTGGGAGTCCTGGCAGGCGGAATAGCACATGATTTCAACAATATCCTGACAGGCGTTCTGGGGAACATAACGCTTGCACAGATGATTGTCCCGGAAGACAGCGATCTCTATGAGATACTGCTCGAGGCCGAAAAGGCGACCGAGAGGGCATCCGGTCTCACTCATCAACTCCTGACTTTCTCCAAGGGCGGAGCGCCGATTCGAGAGGAAGCCCAGGTCAGTGAGCTAATCGCCGAAACTGCACGGTTTGCTACTGCCGGCTCGAATGTCCGATGCGATTTCGATATTGCGGATGATCTCATGCCGGTTGATGCTGATATTGCGCAGATCAGCCAGGTTGTTCACAATCTCGTGATAAACGCTGATCAGGCAATGTCTAAAGGCGGTATCGTCAGAATAGTCGCGCGTAATGTGAACGTCGAAGAGAACGAAGTGGAATCGCTTAAGCCGGGGAGCTACGTCAGGATTGAAGTGCGTGATTCCGGTGTAGGGATACCACCCGAGAATATGTCGAGGATATTCGATCCGTTCTTCACAACCAAAAGCAGTGGAGAAGGACTCGGATTGTCGACAGCTTACTCTGTCGTGAAAAAGCACGAAGGCCATATCGAAGTTGAATCGCAAGTGGGGGAAGGATCAATGTTTGCTGTTTATCTACCGGTCTCCAGGGAAGCACCGTCCGAAACGAAGAGCACTGCTGTACGTGAAGCAGTTGACGCACCGCGCATACTGCTGATGGATGACGACAAACTCGTGAGCAAATTCGCGCGAACAGTCCTTGAACGTCAGGGGTATCGCGTGACTGTGACCTCAGATGGAAGAGAGGCTGCTCTCGTCTATCAGGAGGAGATGGAAAAGGGAGAACCATTCTCTGTCGTACTACTGGATCTCACCGTTCCGGGGGGAACAGGCGGAGTAGAGGCTCTTGAGCTACTAAAGGAAATAGATCCGGATGTCACGGCAATAGCCTCCAGCGGCTACTCGATCGAGAACATCGGATCCGGGAGCGACAAATCTGACTTCGCCGGATTCGTGGCCAAACCGTACAAGCCGAACGCACTGATCAAGGAGATAGAGCGGTTCCTCCCATCGAGCCGGCAGGAATCTAAAGCGTAATCCGGATCGGTCAGTAGTTGTGTGTACCGACAACAACCTCTTTGCCGAAGTTCTCTTTCACCAGCCCGGCTATCTGTTCGAAGTCGAGCGGGCACTTGCCGGTTTTCCTGGCTTTTACCACGCATGTGCCGAGATGGATAGCGTCATAGTCTCTGTCAATTGATGACGCAATTTCACTCATGAGCTGAAGCTTCGGCATAATGAGTCCCGGGCAATCCCCGCAGTTACCGAGCGCAACGAGTTCGAGGTCCTCGTCTTTGTAGCGCGCGAACTCGCCGTCACGGAGAGAGATCGCCTTGAGACACTTCTCGCACGCGATGCAGAGCTGATCCTGGATTCGCTTACAACCAACAATTGCGATCTTTGCCATCGTCTATACCTCCCGATGCTTTGACAACTATCCGAATCCATGTAACGCTCAATCGCGGTTTGAGGCAAGTCTAATTGAGGCAGTGAGCAAAGAAAAACGGGCCGCTGTCTGCGGCCCGTTTCCCGCGGGAGATGTTCTCTCTATCAGTCCTTCTTCTTCTTCTTCTCGTCCGTGGCCGGCTGCATAACTACCTCAACCTTTGTGTAGGTGAAGTTTTCACCGTTCGCAACGATCATTCTGTCATACGCCGCCTTGTCGAACAGCTCTGAGTGCTGATCCAGGTAATTGGAGCCGAACTCCTCCTTGGGGATGATCAGCTTGTTCGGGTATGTATCCACCAGTTTGTATGGCGGCTTGACCCTAAACTGGTAGCGGCCGAATTCGAGACCGTCGAATTCAAATATCCGGCCCTCATCAAGTCTTATGAGCTCGAATTCCGACGGTGACAGGGTGTCATAGTAGACGCCCTCATCGGAGAAGACCTGTGCAACCGGTATGAAATTGAAGCTGTAGTTTGGCGTCAGATACACGAATTGCGCAGTGTCCGGTGAAGCTGTAAATTCCTTCGGGAATATCCAGCTGTTTCTGTCAGCGACCTGGTATTCGCCCGGCGGCACGTAGAAGTAGAAAGTCTCCTTCTTCTCTCGTAAGCGCCGGTTGAGATAGTTCTCGGCGGTCTTGAGTATGTATTTCTCCTCATCGGCATAGCAGCCCTGACGAACCTCGAGCTCGATTGGGTTGTCGATGAGTTTCTTCATCGGTACGAGCTCGTTGAATGCGTTACATTCGGCAAACCTTGGCAGCCACTCTTCTTCCACGAAATGCAGCTGTTCGCCGTACGACAGCTCAGTCGTTGAATCAATGTGTGCCTTGTAGGCGGGCAGGAGAGTCTTCAGCTCGATGAGACCCCATTCGGCCCAGGAGGGGCTGTTAAGGTGATACTGCAGCACGATGAACCGCGTGTAGGACGAGCCCATCAAGTGGTCGAGACTCTCATCGAGATGTTTGTTTCGGCTCCAGATAGCCCACTGCTTGTAGATATTCTGGACGGCCATCTCTGAGATGAAGAACCGGTCGACCGGATCGTTCATCAGCTTGGAGGCCTGCAAGAACGCCTCCATGTCGGCGTTCAAATCACTCATCTCGCGTTTCGTCGCGAACGACGTCGAGGCGAGAATGAGCACGCACAGTGATGTGACAATCGCTGTAGTTGTTATGTTTCTCTCTCTCATTTCGCCTCCTTATTCCGTTGTGCCGAATTCGCCCTGAGGCTTCAGAAGCTCGTAGAAGCCCTGTAGCTCACGGAAGAGCCTGTCGGCGCTTTCGTAGCTTCCGGCATCCTGCAACTCTCTGATTGACTTCTCGCCCCAGAAGATAACTTCCTTGGTCACATTCTCGTTCTTGCCACGGTCGAGTTGGCCGAGGCTGGTAAGATAGCGCGCAGCGTCCACAAGTTCAGTGTAGCGACCATTCTGGAAGAGATACTCGCTATACGCCGGGTAGAAGGCCACTGCAGTGGCGAGATAGACCTCGCGGTTATAGTTCCTCGCATAGAATCCCTTCGGCTCGATATCGCTCTGATAGCAAAGATCGATGCACTTGCGGAAGTAATCCCACGCCATGTCGTTTTTCCAGTTGGCGTAAGTCTCCGCAAGCAGGAAGTACGCTATGGTCCTGCCGTAGTCGGTTGACAGCGTATCCGCCGCAACGGAGGCGTAGAAATTGACCTTCTCGCGGAAATCGCGCTTCTCTGGCGTTTCCTCTTTGATGCCCATGAACTTGTCATTCAGCCAGACCGCCTTAACCAGATTTGAAACTCCGAAGATGTTCGGATATTCCGGCTCGAGCATGTCGTTGACACTCGCCACGAACGAATTCTCGCGATTGTAAAGGCCATCACGATTGGCTCTCCGCAGGAGGTTCTTCACCAGCGGTGCGCACGAATTGGCGTTCGGCAGGAAGGTCGTCGCCATTATGATGTCCTTGAAAAGGAAGGCCGTGTTGCCCGGAATATTGGATGTCGTTATCTCCGCCGGATCGATCTTCGAGTAAGCGTCAAGATATCTGCCATAGAGCTGCAGCAAGAGTCCGCGCAGCTTCTGCTGCTTGTCTACGTTGTGCGGGTCCTTCTTCAGTTCCTCGAGCGCCAGAAGATACTCGATTTCGGTGTGATAATAGTAGCCCTGAAACCGGAGCGCGAGCGACGAATCGAGATCACTCTTGATTGATGCCCGTGCACGGTTCAGATCCTCGATCGAGTACGTCTGGTAGTACGAATCGAGGTAGTCGAGATAGCTCTTCTGTGACGCGCCCGTTTGGGCGTTTGCCTCCGGCGCTCCAATTGTCCAGAGAAGCCCCGCGATGGTCACCAGAATCGCTATTTTGCCTAATGACTTCATACACATAACCTCATATTTATGGATCCTATAGTTGCTCAAAGCAATCATCGTACCCGAGGATGCGACAGAGATCTCGTGTCACCGACTCGAGAAGCTCGTTGACCGTTCCGTCGGATGCCGCTGAATATGGTATCTCTACAAAATTCAGATTTGCGATTTCACTTAGTTCGGATGCATTGACATTAAATCTTACCCAGCCGCCGCGGTGGCGAAACGAGAAATACTCCTCGCTGCCGCGCACGACTTTCAGCCATTTGCTCGATGTCTGACGTTCCGTTTCGTTCATGCCGGTGTGCGTGAACATCGTCTTCACGCAAAGCCTGAGGCAGATGTTCACCATCTGGTAGTGATAGGGATCGAGCTTAATTCGCGACAGGTCCTCTTCTTCCGGAAGAGCTCTCGCCGGTCCGGAGGCATCCGCTACCATAATGCCACCGATTGTATCGGCTTCATGTTCGAGCGCCGAGTAACGGATAGCGTCATTGCTTGCAGCCTCGCGGCTCTCGATCTTTGTTTCGATGACCGGAGTGCGTACCGCCGGCAGCGACCGCTTTTGGGCCTTGTCGCTCTTAATGTCGCGATCGTGATCGACGACTTCCTCGCGACGTTTCTCTTCGACTATCGGTTCCCGTCGGTCAGTCATCCTGCTGTCCGGAACGGAGCGTAGTCTTTCCGTCACTTTGGGTTTCGGCGGTTCAACTTTCGGTTTTGGTTTCGGCTTCTCTTTCTCTTTCGGCGGAATCTCGATAACGAAACGAGTCTCTGCCGGTTTCTTCTTCGACTTGAACTCGTATGGCGATGGCATCGCCGAACCGAGATGTGCCGCGAGAAGCATTCCGGCTATGCTCATGACTATTCCGAGCCCCAATATATCCAGGATTCGCCTCACGGATGATCTGCGTGGTGTTTCATCCGTGCTCGGGTCTGCCTTGGAGTGCGAACGTGTAACAAGAGTCTCGAACTCGAGCTCTGCGTCGAGCCTGTCAAAGTAAGGCTGCATGTTACCACTCCATCGAAAACCGGGCTGCCGGTCGGTTGTCAGTCTGTCTTATCCCGCCTCGGTCTTGTAGACCAGATTGCAGGGATACTCGAGCTGATTGCAGGCCGCGATCGCAATTGCGATCACGCCATAGTATGAAAACGCCGAGCTGAAAATGTCGACACGCACTGAGTCTGATTCAATATCCCACCTCGACACGAAGCCGGAAATCTCGCTCACCAGGTTGCTGTATGCGGTCGGCTCGGAGAGTGTGTTGTTGTCAATCGAGACAAACACAGTCTCCGGCGGTTGCGAGCGATCGAAAATCAGTGCGAGACGGCTCGTGTCGCTGCTCTCCGACTTCTCATAGATTTCCACCCTGAACGGCGCCTGGGTCTGGTTGTTGACTGCACTCGCAGACTTGTATGGCATATCGATCCGCTCGAGTTTCTGCGAGCCGCTTCCAACCATGATGAAGAAGAAGAGCAGAATGAAAGCGAGATCCGAGGCACCGATGATGTATGGTGTCAGGAATTTCTTGCTTCTACTACTGGACACTTATCTTCTCCTTCTGGATTGTCTTCTTGGTTTCTGTCACCGTCTGCGGGATCTTAAGCGACTCGACCACCTCGCAGATCGCAACCGCGCGGGTGACCATCTGCTGGTGAATCTTGTTCGTGATCTTGCGCGTGAAATGCGAGCAGACGATTGCGAGCCCGAGGTTGAACAGCCCCCAGAGACTCGTGATAATCGCGACCTTCATACCGATCGAAAACGCCGGTGACTGCGACATACCGCCCGCGTATCCCTGCGCCTGGCTGAAAACGAAAAGCAGGCCGACCAGCGTGCCGAAGAATCCGGCCGCCGGGGATGCAGTCGCGATCGAGTCGTATAGCGATGTCTCGCTAAGTGTGTCCGATACCCGGTCTATCCTGTTCCTGAAATGCAGATACAGGTGATCGTACCGCCGGGAGGCGTTCGTGACCATAACGGAATCGCGAAGAATTCGCCAGAATCTTGATGTACGGTAGTTCTGGCTCATCGCCGCTTCGTAAAAATCGTCCCACTTCGATGGATTATGGCTCAGGAAATACTGAAGCGCCGTGTTGTCCGGGTAGTACCGGCTCCGTTTGAATGACCGTATGAAGAATGTCAGGAAACGGGCGATCGTGGCGATTGTGAGAGCGGCCAGAAGGAAGTACACCACGAGCACAATCTTGTCGTAGTTGGCCTGCATGTAATTCGCCAGATCAAACCCCACCGGATCCGTTTTCGCGACCTCTCTGAGTGCGCTTACTCTGGTCGTGTCCACCGTGCCGTCCTCAGCAGCAACAAAAGACTTCGACAGCATCGTGTCGATCTTGTTGATGGCGGTCGAGTGCATCTGCCAGATGATGACAACTGCCACGACCATGATCACGGCTGTTAGTGCTGCTGAGATGAAGTTGTCCCGAGAGACATACTCCGGCAATGGAGTCTGCTTTCTATCGGTGCTCTCGCTCATCAACTTCCTCCAAACCTATAGCTCCTGCGACGAGCCGTTTGCTCGATAAGAGACGTTTGACTGATATGCTGCAACGGAACGACTGAAACCCGACTGCGCGAATCGGCTAAGTCGTTCACCGCCTGCGTATATTAGATATTCTGATGCCTTTCCCACCAAATCGGCGATCGCGAACCTATTCTACTTATCGCCAGTTCGAAACCGTTTCTTTAGATTTCTCGGAAAATAATCGTTCGAGCTATTTGACCGAATTTCAACGCATTAGCTAATGTAGGTCATCGTGGATTGCATATGTCCCGTTTCAGATAGATACGGATCGGGCAACCCGTGACACCGAGTTACCAGAAACCCGTTTACAATCTCCGTCCATACGTTATTTTGATAACAGGGATGTAACAACGAGGCGGCTGATAGCCATCTGGTGTTCTGCCAG
>CAYQCE010000001.1:0-116158 GCA_964415885.1 uncultured Ignavibacteria bacterium | reverse complement strand
GGCTCATAACCCGAAGGTCGTAGGTTCAAATCCTACCCCCGCTATTTAGTAAAGTTGCAGTTCCACGAATTACTCCAAATGTCGTATCATATCTCTGGTCGCTCTCCATCAACGGCACTCTACCGTATATTCCATCCGTTCACGCCCCTCTATCCTTCTGCTCACCCGGAATCCTCATGAATCGGATTTCGCCCCCGTAACATCTCCAAATAGTACCCCCGCGGCCTTCAACTCTATCGGTGCAGACTGCTGCGTACGGGCTCGTTAAAAAAAGGGCGGGTCCCACTCACTCGCCTAATCGATGTATTTTTTTCGTGTGGGTGTTTCTCTTAAACAAAAGAGTCAGAACTGATTCACCCGAGTTTCGTGGCATTGGACCTAAACCAATCAGCCGATGACAATGCTCTTCTAAAGTGAGCGAGAATTCGGCGGTATGCCAATACACGACTCAACCCGGCTAAGAGTGCAACGGTAGCTGTGATCCGATGTGAGCACATTCAACCCAGGATTGATTCCACTCTTTTCGGTTCGGACTGTCTCATGCCGATATTCGAGAGAGATACAGCATGAATCACACAAGCATCTATCTTCGCTACTTCGAAATAATGAAAGCTCCCCCCTGACCTGGCCCACACCTCGAACTACGACTTCATCCACCAAACCACAACTATAGGAGAGAAATATGAAGAGGAGCCATTTCAGTTCACGAGTAGTCATCCTGGGCATTCTGGCCGCGATTCTCGTAGCTTCCGTAAGCATATGGATAGGATGCAGTGACAACAACGGTGTCACAAACAACCAGGAGTCATTCACTCCGGAAGTCCTGCTCAGCGCAGCCAATCCAGTAGTCCAGAACGTCATGTCGATTCAGGACCGTTCTACGAAGGCTCTGTTCACTCACCCCGATGTAGTCGGGACCGGCACCGGATTGAACGAAGACGGAAAGCTTGCCGTAGTCGTATACACAACAGACCCTGTTACCCAGCGAGGAAAGGCCCGCATCTCGGCGCTGGAAACTACATCAAAGGCACTGGATGAAATTCCGCAGGAAATCGAGGATTTGCCGGTGGCAGTCAGAGTAACCGGGAAATTCGTCATCTACGCAGATCCCACTGCGCGGTTCAGTCGTCCGGTTCCAATCGGAGTGTCAACCGGGCATCCTGACATTACCGCCGGGACTATCGGTTGTCGTGTGAAGGATGCATCCGGTAATGTCTATGCACTTAGCAACAATCACATTTACGCCAATTCGAACAACGCGACAATTGGAGACAATGTGCTCCAGCCCGGGCCGAGCGACGGCGGCACCGATCCGGGAGATGCCATAGGAACACTCTACGATTTTGAGTACATCGAAATGGGTGGAGCCTACAATTACATGGATGCCGCGATAGCTGCTGTATCCACGTCGACGGTTGGTTATTCCACGCCCTCCGGTGACGGCTATGGCACTCCGAATGCGCAGATAACCAGTGCCTATATCGGCCAGCAAGTACAGAAATACGGCCGGACAACCGGCTGGACTCAGGGCGAAGTTGCGGAGCTCAATGTGACAGTGGATGTCTGTTATGTACCGCGCGGCCCGTTCAATTGCGCCGAGTACGCGACGATGACGGATCAGATTGGTATCACTCCGGGGACGTTTAGCGGCGGTGGTGACTCAGGATCTCTGATCGTAACGAACGATAATAACAAGAACCCTGTAGGTCTCCTCTTTGCCGGAAGCTCGGATCGTACCCTTGCTAATCGAATCGATCTGGTTCTCGACCGTTTCAACGTCACAATAGACGACGGCAGCGGTGGGACTACCAACTACCCGCCGACGGCGAGTTTCACCTACACAACATCTGATCTGACGGCATACTTCACAGATCAGAGCACTGACTCCGACGGCAGCATCGCCGGTTGGAGCTGGAATTTTGGCGATGGCAACACTTCAACCGCCCAGAATCCATCGCACACTTATGGCGCCGACGGTACCTACACAGTCACGCTGACTGTTACTGATGACGATGGCGCCACCGACAATACTTCGCAGAACGTCACGGTATCGAGCAGTACAACGAA
Organism: uncultured Ignavibacteria bacterium; assembly: GCA_964415885.1. Classification (GTDB taxonomy): domain Bacteria; phylum Zixibacteria; class MSB-5A5; order JAABVY01; family JAHJOQ01; genus CAYQCE01. Next base: position 114,091 of record CAYQCE010000001.1, on the reverse strand, counting down.
CAACCCTCCGACAGCTGACTTCACGTATACGACCACGGACCTGACCGCTGACTTCACAGATCAGAGCACCGATTCCGACGGCAGCATTTCCAGTTGGAGTTGGGACTTTGGTGATGGCGGTACGTCTACGTCGCAGAACCCGTCGCACACGTATGGCAGCGACGGTACGTACACAGTCACGCTGACGGTTACCGACGACGACGGTGCAACCGACAACACATCTCAGAGTGTCACAGTTTCCAGCAGCACGAGTGGATTTACTCTCTCCGCTACGGGCTACAAGGTCAGGGGGCGAAAGCATGCAGACCTAAGCTGGAGCGGTGCCACCGGAACCGATGTGGAAGTCTATCGCGACGGCGTGCTGATCGCTACAACGCCGAATGATGGATTCTATACCGATGCTACTGATCAGGTTGGTGGAGGCTCGTTCACCTACAAGGTCTGTGAAATCGGCGGATCAACCTGCTCGAATGAGGCAACTGTCATCTATTAGTATTGATTCGTCCTATCGATAGGGCTATTATGGGGATTGCGCGGGGCCTGTGGGGGGCCCCGCCAATCCTGATAGTGTTGGAACAAATGACGAAAAAAGCGATTGAAAGCGTTCTCAAAGAGCACACAGAAAGTCTGATGTCTATTCCCGGTGTCCTGGGCACGGGTATTGGTTTGTGTGATGGTATCCCCTGCATCAAGGTCTTTGCAAGTGGACTGACCGAAGAATCGAGGAACAAGCTGCCGGTGCAGCTTGAAGGCCATCCACTCAAGATCGAGGAATCGGGTCCTTTTGAGGCCTACGATTGACAGCGCTGACACACAACATCGGCACGATTGCCCACAAGCGAGGCCAGGAGGATTGGGCTACCGATCCATTCAGTGATATTTATCCGATCAAGTGGAATATAGAACCCTAAAGTTGAAAAATGTGTTTTGCAAGGGGGAAATGTTGCGACTTCACAGCCGATAGCTTAATTTGTACCGATGCGAATGAAGATGTGACGGTATCCGAGCCTGTTTACCATATAGAGACCCGAATCAAGATGGCCGGAGAGAAAACCAAGTACTTGAGATCGCTTGTAGATCGATGCCTGAGCGGCAGTGAGCAGGCGTGGGATGAACTGGTCAATATAATCACTCCTTCGATTTTCGGCGTTTGCAGGTCTATGAACCTGGCGCGAGATGAGAGTATCGAGGTTTTCGGTCAGGTTTGTTACCTGCTGCTCCAAAACCTGAAAAAACTGAAGTCTGCGGAGAGGCTGCTTTCGTTTACTTCAGTAACAGCGCGGCGAGAAGCACTGAGAATGAAAAACAGAGATCGTACACTGAAGCGAATATTGAACACGCAGCTGTTACGCACGGCATCCGGAGAGAGAAGGAATCCTGAGGAGATTTTGGAGGCTGAACAGAGGCGGGATACTCTCATTGCCGCTGTGCTCAGCCTGTCGGAGAAGGAGTCGAAACTGATGTGGAGCCTGTTCTTTGATGAGAGTAGTCCCAAGTATCAAGATATCTCGCAGAGGCTCGGCATACCGGAGTCTTCGATAGGCCCCACGAGGGCGCGCTGTCTGTCGAAACTGCGGAAGATTCTTAAGAGAAAGGGGTACGATTTATGAGTATTATCATTTGGTCCCAATTGCTCTTATGTGTAGGTGTGATATGAGAGACGATCACGAAAACAAAATAGAAGCAGCTATACAGTTTGTCCGGAACAGACTGAATCCGGAGCAACGGGCGAAGTTTGAGGCTCTGCTGAAGACGGATGACGAGTTGGGTGAGTTCGTTACCCTTGTCAAGGATATGCTGAATGCGGGAGAATCACTGAGGTCAATTGAGGCGCGATTGTCAGTGCATCGATTGGCAAGAGAACTATTCGAGGACTTCAAAGCGGGTTCTGAGTCAAAGAGCATCCCCCATGGTGTCAGAGTTTTCGACTCAAGCTGCGTCCCAAGACCGGACGGTGTGAGACCGGCAACAGTGGAGGCCAGAGACCTGAAGTTCAGGCTGGACGAATTGGAAGTCGAAATCACGCTTCATCCGGTAAGTGCAGACTCGTTTGAACTCATTGGAAGGGTGGAAGGTCTACCGCGAGGTAACGGGATCAAGTTGACATTGAAGAACAGCAGAACCACAATAACGACTCGAGCGGATGAGTTCCAGGTATTCAGGTTTGATAGAGTGGCTCGAGGTAAATATCGAATGACTTTGGAAGCGGCAAACCAGACTTTAGGAGTAGTGCGACTCGAAGTATGATAACACTGTCCGACCAGAAACGGCTCGTCGATCGCAGCTCTTTTGACGCCATATTGAGAGACGAATACGACGGCGATATTGAGGCTTTTCTCGACAATCTCGATGAAGGAATGAACTTCCTCCTGCGGAAAGACCTGTCGGACGCTGAGATTTTCGCTTCAGAAGCGCAGAGGTTCGTCAAACTCCTGCCCCGGCAATACGAAGCCCGGATAATCTCTCTCAATGCGCGTTACCGCCTCTGGATCGGAGACTTTGAAGCTGCTCTCAAAATCTACAGTCGAGCTCTGGAGTTGTTTCAGCGATATCGCAATTATGAGGCTGCAGCCAGGCTGCGGAAGGGTCTGATAGAGGTTAACATGTATCTGGGCCGCTACAAGCAGGCCATTGAGACCGGTAGGAAGGCGATCCGGTTCTTCCGAAGCAAACGGCTCATTGTGGATTTGGCTCAGAGTTTGACGAATGTTGGCAACGTCTACCACAGGATGGACAAAAACAGACTCGCTCTTCAGTACTACGACAAGGCGAGGAAGGTATTTGCCAAAGACGGTGGTATCCCACTCGCCATCGTCGACTACAACCGGGCAAACGTCTACACAAACCTGGGCAACTTGGGCAAGGCCAAATCTTTGTATCTGGCTTCGGCTGATATCTACAGTGATGCTAGAATGGAGATAGCTGAGTGTCAAGCCAGATATGCCGTGGCCTATATCCTATTCCTCGAAACGAGATACTCCGAGGCGCTCACTGAGTTTGAGGATGTGCTCGATACGTTTTTGGAACTCGGCGACAAACGTGCGGCAGCACTTTCCAGGCTGGACATGGCCGAGATAAATATCCAGCTTAATCAGATGGGATCCGCGATCCTGCTCGGAGAGGGGGCAGCTTCCGAATTCCGGGATTTCGGAATGAGATATGAGGAAGGAAAGAGCCACTACTTCGTAGCGATTGCTAAACTGGAACTCGGCGACCAAAGGCACGCCGCCGAGAGATTGAGAAAGGCCGAGAAGCTTTTCCTTCGGGAGGGGAACGCGCTCTGGATTGGTATGGTCAAACATGCCAGAGCGAAGCTTCTGCAGAAGCGTAACAGACACAAATCCGCACTGCGAATTTCTGAAGAAGCCGAAAGGCACTTCTCGAAGGCCGGCGATGTGCGCAGAAAAATTGACACACAGATTACTCGATTGTGCTCATTCGCGGCTTCCGGACGGTCAAGCGATTTCAGTTTCCTCGCCGGAAAACTGAAAAAAGCGAGAATGGCAGAGTATCAAAGATACGGCCTGCAGAATGCTTTGGGAGATTTCTACTTCGGTCAGTCACAGTTTCGGCGCGCACTATCACATTATCAATCGTCAATCGATGCAGTAGAGAAAATGATCTCCAGCCTCTTTCCCGATGAGGTGAGGCTTCTTTTTGCTGCCGATAAATACAGTTGCTATCTCAATGCCATGGAGTGTCTGCTTAGACTGGACAGGGTTGAGGATGCATTTCACTCGAGTCTCCGCGGTCTATCGCTGATCAACGAATCACCGGCTACGCGGGCAAACGTTGCCGGGAAGGTCTCCGAGGAACTGCTCGATACGATCGATGGTCTGCGCGCAACTCTGCACCGGATGGAGAGCCTGCCCAAGGCTGAGATCAGGTCCGCTGTGGATTCACCATCTCTGGCGAAAATCGAAAACCGCCTCTGGTACTATGAGAGAAAGGCACGCACGCAATTGTATCGAGAACGCAGCAGGAATACCGAAAGAATCCGAACGACTCAGCCTGAGGGACTGAATGTCCCTCGAGATACCACGCTCATTAGTTTCGTTGCGCGAAATCACAAGATTGGTGCGTTCATTCACCGGTCGGGAGAGACGATGTTTATAGACCTGAATTCGTCTGCGAGTGAACTGCACGCCTCGATCCGAAAGCTGACATTTGTCTTTGAGAGTACCGTTAAATACCGTCGATCTTCAAATACGGTGTCGGAAACCGCAGCCGCATATCTGCAGCAAATCCATGAGATGCTGTTCGAGCCGCTCGAGCCTCACATCGATGGCGACCAACTGGTTCTCCTCACCGAGGGCGATCTGAATCAGATACCCTTTACGGCTTTACGCGGTCGAAGAGGGCAGTATCTGAAGGACAGCTACCAAATCAGTCATGCGGTTAAGCCGGAGGATCTGCGAGTGGAGACAAGTTCCGGCTTCGGATTCACCACTACCCGAAACGCGATTTTCGGTGTAACATCGGACACACTCCCGTTTGTCGATGCTGAGTGCAGAGAGGTCAAACAGACATTTCCAAACTCGACACTATTCTATGAGGGCACTGCCACACGGGGCGAGTTAGCCCGTCAATTGAGAGACGTCGACGGATTCCTGCACATAGCAACACACGCCTCGCGCTCGTGCGAAAATCCGCTTTTCTCACGTATGCTGTTGGAAGACGGGCCGTTTTTTCCATTTGATCTGTTCGGGTCGAGACTCGATGCGAACTTAGTTACTATCTCCGGTTGCCAAACCGCTGCTCCGGGGCTATATTATGGGAACTCGTTCAGTCTCGCAAAGGCCTTCTATCAGGCTGGCGCGCGACATGTTCTCGCGACACTCTGGACAGTCACTGATGAGATTACCATGACGTTCATGAGAGAGTTCTACAGAAATCTCCGTGACAGTGATGATGTGCCGGCATCGTATCGTCACGCAGTGAACGAAATTGAAAAAGCGACTCGGAACCCCGCCTACTGGGGGGCCTTTGTAATGCTGGGCACGAAGTGAAGAAAGGGCATAACATACTATGAAGAACGACAATCACGTTAACAAGCCCTTGTGGGTGCTCTTCTCAGCTATCTTGTTATTCGCTGGAATCACTACCGCGGCTGCTTCCGGCCCGGTTGTTCCAGGACAAGCGGTGGTTAAGATGAAGGGAAACGCCAATATCGCTGCGATTGCCAATGCTATAGGTGCGCAGGTTGTTGACAGCATACAAGGCATGTCTGCCTACCTCATCGCTTTCCCCGAAGAACTTCCTGTGGACAGTGTTGTCAGTGAGATAGGTGCCAATGCTGTGGTCGCTTATGCACATAGCAATAAATCGATGTCATTACCTGAGACATCACAGATGAGTCAGGGGTTCCCTGATCAGAAACATGTGACATTTGCAAAAGGAGTGAGTCCTTCCTCCTACTATACACAGCCCGGCGTTTACAACACCAGCGTCGACTCGGCTCATTTCGTAACGACAGGTGAAGGTCAGATAGTGGCTGTCATAGACAACGGAGTCGTCTTTGATCATCCTCTGATCGCGGCAACGAGCACGGTGTTTCAGCATGATTTTATAACTCCTGACGGGGACGCATCGGAAATAGCCGGTCCGCTTTTTGGACATGGTACTTTTGTGACGAGCATGGTATTGCTGGTGGCTCCTGACTGCTCGATCATGCCACTTCGTGCGTTCGATGAAAGCGGCATTGGTGATCAATTTGCTGTCGCCCAGGCAGTGGACTGGGCCGTAAATCATGGTGCCTCGGTCATAAATCTGAGTTGCGGAGCCGAATCGGCTGAAGCTGTGCTGGAAGAGGCGATTCTCAATGCATACCAAAACGGGGTTGCACTTGTGGCATCCGCGGGCAACGAGAGTTCAGACGCGGGACAGTATCCTGCTTTGGACCCGGTAGTCGTTGCCGTCACATCTATAGACACACTCGAGATTCTTGCCGACTTCGCGAATTATGGCGACTATCTTGACCTCTGTGCTCCAGGAGTCAATCTATACGGAGCGCTTCCGGGGGAATATGACTGGGGAACCTGGAGTGGGACATCCTTCTCGGCACCGCTCGTGTCCGGAACTATCGCTCTGATCAAGGCTATAGCTGCAGATGTTTCGACCGTGGACGTGCAGGAACACCTCCGGATCACTGCTCGTAACGATCTGCTCTGGGGGACAATAACACCTCCCGACTACAACTATGGCTACGGTGCGCTGGATGTTTTTGAGGCAGTTCTGAGTCTTACAATTGGTGACCTCGATCTTTCCGGCACAAGAGATGAACAGGACCTCGGCTTGTTGCAGCAATATGTTCACAGTGGCAGGCCTAATGCGGGTGGAAGAATAGACCATCGTCGCTGTGATATCAACTGTGACGGAAAAGTAGATATCGATGATGTGGTCAGCATGATCGAGAAGATTACCAATGGAAACGTCCCCTTCGAGCCCTGCTATCGTTAGACGTTCGATCCATCAGCCCTCTTGGATAAAGTGGCCGGTTCCCGGGTGCTGGTTGCTTTTCAATAGAACATCCTCACAAAAACTCGTATCAAATCAGCAGTCTCGGTTCTCTCCAATAGTGAAGTGGCGATTGTGTACTAACTTCGAAATCTCGAAAATAGACGGAAAAGTTTCACACAGTCGCACCGCTCAGTTCGGTCGACGAACAGGAGTTCGTCAACGGTAAGAGATCTGTGATGCTGAAGGGTAGATTATAACGCTGTACCGAGCAATAACCGCTCAGTCGCATGAGCTGGTGATTAACCGTAATTGATTGAGGAGTTTGATCTGCCACATTTTTCGAGGAGAAAATGGTATACCGTTCACTACAAGGATTGGAGTTAACAATGAAGAGAACCATCTGCATTCTATCGAGTCTCGTGATTCTGGCATTAATGGTCCAGGTTGGCACGGCCGAGGTATCTCCGGGATTAATCGGCTCGCACTCAGATAACACCGAAGCACAGCATCACGCCAACGGTTCGGAGGTCGACGCAGCAATTCAGCAGCAGATAGAGGACTTCGTCGAGCATCTCGCCGCGGACATTGTACCGAACAGCGGACCTCGACTTTCCCCTTCGACATCTGCCTGTGTCGAAGTTGACATCGAGCTGCCGGCACTCGTTGAATTTGATCCGGCAGGCGGGAATCCACCGGTTGCATCCGGGTATTTCGAGATCGTGAATTGCGGCGACGAAGCTGCAGAGATACTGCTCGACCTCGAAGCAACGGTTGTCATCGGAGACATATTTGATACGACTTTCGCCATCGGCGGCATCCCGGTCACTCTTGGAGCGGGTGAAGTTGTCTCTCGCGAGCTGACATTTGGCGTGCCTCCATTCGATGGCAGCTACACGTTCTGCGTGACTGCAACGAGTGGCGATGCTGTCGATGAGGACTGTGCTACGATGGAGGTCGCTGGAATGGGCGGTTTCGAGCCTACTTCAACGGCTCCGGGAAGTAACTACAGCACGAGCAAAGAAGACCTGCTCGCCGACTATAACGAAACCATATCTGAGGACGAGATTGCGGCGGCAGTTACAGATTTTACCAACAATGTCTTCGGACAGATAATCGAACAACCTCTTCTTGCGCCGGAAACAACCGAGTGTGTCGAAGTTGATCTCGAGCTGCCCGATACTCTTGTTGTTGAAAACGGACCCACTCAGGGATCGGGCTATTTCGAGCTCATCAATTGCGGAGATGAAGCTGCCGAGATACAATTGCAGCTCGAAGCAACCGTTTCGTTCGGCCCTCTGGACACTACATTCGTGTTTCCTGCGATTCCGATCATGATGGCGGCTGGAGATGTTATCTCCCACGAGTTCATGATCAGTGCACCGCCGTTTAACGGCAGTTACACGTTTTGCGTGACCGCGACAAGCGGTGAGGCGCAGGATTCCGACTGTGCGACGATGAATGTTGTCGGCGATGACCTCCCGGGTCCGGACCCCTCGGCTGCGTCTGGTATAACCGCACAGAACTATCCGAACCCGTTCAACCCGACGACCACTGTTTCGCTCTATCTACCGAGCGATGCAAAAGTCAAGATCGAGATATACAACATACTCGGCAGAGTTGTCAAAACTCTGGCTGACGACTACTTCTCCGCCGGAACGCATGAGTTTCAGTGGAATGGAACGAACGGCAATGGGAACAAGGTCGCCAGTGGAATCTACTTCTACAGGGTGGAGTCCGGGTCTTACTCGCAAGCCAGGAAGATGCTTCTGATGAAATAGAGCACTCTCTTTCCGATACATAGACAGGGGGGGAGTTCTCTCCAACTCCTCCCCTTTTCATTTGTAGGCAGGTGACAAGATGTTTAGATTGTTGGCATTAGCTGCTTTGGCAGCGTTTTTTGTGATGGCTTCCGAGGGAACCTTAGCGTTCGATCTGCTCGATCAACCTCACGGAGAGTCTCCCGGCGATCAATTTGGAACAGCAGTTTGCACAGTCGATTTTGATGGAGATGGCTATTCCGACTTGATAATATCTTCCCCCGCTGCAGATGACGCTGGCGTGTCCTCCGGCAAGGTCTATATCTATCTCGGCGGGCCATCCGCCGATCTGGTAGCGGATCATGTGCTCATGGGAGTGGAGAGCTCGTTCTTTGGCAATTCGCTGTCATCGGCAGGAGATTTCAATGATGACGGCTACACCGATCTACTTGTTGGCGCACCGTTCTACGACCAGCCCGAGCAGAACGCCGGAGCCGCATTTCTATACTACTGCGGGCCATCAGCGGATACCACTGCTGATGTTACATTCACGGGTGAGGCCCAAAACGATTACTTCGGAACGGCAGTCAGTTACGCCGGAGACTTCAATGCAGACCTGTCAGATGACGTCATCATCGGCGCCTATCGTGCCGATCATGGTGGCTTTGACAATGCCGGCAAAGCATACATCTTCTACGGTGGAAGCTCACCGAATGCTATTGCGGACAGAGTGATAGTCGGCGAAGCGGATGGAGAGCGATTCGGATTCTCAGTTTCCTGTCTTGAGTACAACGGAGACAACTACTCGGATGTCGCGGTTGGTGCGTATAGCTATGATGATACGGTCCTGAACCAGGGAAGGGTTTACATATATTACGGCGGTCCTTCAGCAGACACTGTTGTGGATCTAACCATTACTGGAAGTCTCGCGGGTCACAAGTTCGGCCATGCGTTAACTTCCGGCGATGTAAACAACGACTCACATGCAGATTTGATTATGGGCACAGACGGCTACTCTGTCGGTGGCAGTGCAACGGGTAAAATCTACGTTTACTTCGGTGGTGTGGGAGCAGATGATAGTGCGGACTTCGAATACTCTCTCGAGCGCGCTCAGTCGGACTACCTCGGTTTTGCAGTTGCCTCCGGTGCTGATATAGACGCGGACGGTATTGATGACATACTCGCCGGTATGCCCGGGAACGATGATGCCGCAACCGAAGGAGGCGGTACTGTGGTAATCAGCGGGGGCAATCCGCCCACGGCAGATACAACAATTCTCGGTGTCGATGCGAGCGAGGAAATGGGAAAATCCGTCGCCATCTGGGAAGGATACGGTGGAGATGAGACAAGGGTCGTAGCCTTTGGAGCACCCGGTTTCGACTCTTACCGTGGGCGTGTCCATCTATATGTCGAGTCAGTTCAGGTTCCCAATCAGGCACCGAATCTGGATCCTATCGGGAACAAATTAGTAGCGCCGGAAGAGACGCTGTCGTTTGCGGTAACTGCCGTAGATCCCGATCTTGATTCAGTTACTCTCTACTCCGGGAATCTGCCTTCCGGGGCGTCGTTCGACTTCGAAGGCTGGAGCGAGACTCTTCAGAAGTACAAGGGTACGTTCTCCTGGACTCCCACTTTGGATCAGGAGGGAGTATATGAAAATGTGATGTTCGCCGCGGACGACGGTGAAGCGGTTTCAGAGGAGTTCATTCGAATTACTGTTGGAATGTATCAATGCGGAGATGCCGATGCAACCGGTGCGATTGACATAGACGACATTGTGTACTTGATCGCCTATGTCTTTCAGGGAGGCGCAGAACCAGTGCCGGCTGAGTCCGGAGACGTCAATTGCTCCTCAGCGTCAGACATAGATGATATAGTTTACCTGATAGGCTATGTATTCCAGGGTGGTCCGATGCCCTGTGACCCGGATGGGGATGGAGTACCGGACTGCTGATAGAGAGTCCATTCCCGAACGCTTTAACACGAGGCCGATCGAGAAACGTGAGTATAGAAACTTCTTCCTGGTCAGCTATCACTCTTTTTGACGGTGTGCGAGTATGCTCGAGGAAATCAAAAAGAGTCAAAAAACCTCGCTCCTGCGCCGCGCCACATTCGATTCTGGCAGCGTACTTCGTTCCCGGCTCTTCTACTTGAGAGAAGAGCGAGCCCCGCTATCAAAGATATTGGTAGAACTGCTGTCGAACCGAGTATCTCAACTGTCACGTATGATGCATTCGTCTCCGGTCATCCGTAGCTCCGAGAAGAGCAGGTCTCTGACTGTCGGTGCAGAGTCATAATCTACGCCGGCACCGGCATCTTCCAGGCCACACCAGACGGTTCCCCCGGTTGGAACAAGAGTTCCGCTCGCATAAGAGCTGTCATCCGGAAGAGAAATTCTGAGAAACGGACAAACTGAGCCTTGATAGCGATTTGCCCCAAGGTGAATTGCCAGTAGCAGCTTCTGTGACATTATGCGGAAAAGCAGGCGGTCGATACAGCGGCAACAGCTAATCGCCGATTTGCGCGTGATCTGAGTATCCGCAAGCTCCTCGCAAGCCAGATGCTGATCGTCGATTAGCCTGTTTATCTGGAGGTCGGCGAAATGCCTTCCCAGCATCCTGCCCACAGTTCTAATAATCCTAACTCTGTTTTCGGGTAGTCTCGCGGAAGCTGGTCGTCTCTGATCGCTCGTGAAATAGATCTTCAATTCCCCGATTGCCGGCTGTCCCGAAATGAGATCTTCCGCATACACCAACTCCGCGGACTCCGATTCAGCACAACCGAACGTCTTACAATTGAACGAGATTGCAGTCGCGAATTCCGACTCGGGCAGCAGGCCGGGAGATAATGCACGCAGAAAGTCATGACATATTTCATCCACGGCTTTCGAACTCTCGTTCAAAAGCTCGTGGACAGAATAGTAACAGTCAAGCTCTTCAGCTCGATCTTGAAGAGAACGAAGTTTGACCTCTTCTGGAGTATCAGAGTTGATCATAAGACATCCTCTGTCCTCAGGAGGCAGTCTTTTACGATTCCTCTGCGTCACAGATCCGTATGGGAAGAGTCTGCTCCCTGATATCCGGGACTTCTTCCCGGAGCTCTATCCGAGCGGGGAGCAAACATAACATCTCGAATCAGCTATTGAGAATCGTATCAACCTCATCCCTGGTCGCATCCATGACATACTGGATGCCACTTACTTCCGAAGCTTCGTGAGTCAATGCCGCAATATCCAGGCGATCGATATGCTCCAGAGAGAACTTGCGGCTTCCGCACATAAGCTGCTTCAGTCCCTGCGCCAGGCGTTCGTAATAAGTGTACAGCCCGATCGCTCCGGGTGGAAGCGCCTCGAATTCCTTGTCCCCAAGCTCCTTGCGGAGATCGCCGGACGTCACGAAAATCTCATCGCGACTTGTGCCGAAGCGTTCCACGTAGACCGGCAACTGGTATGCGTCGATAGCCGAGCCGATTGTTTTGCCGACCATCGCTGCGGCCAGCGGGCTGCGAGCCATGCCAATAAGCTTGACGTAAGGTGCGCCGAGGGCCAGACCCTTGAACATCTGGTCTTCGAACGTGAATCCCCCAGCCAAAATCAGGTCTGGTACATATTCGCCCTTGTCATCCAGACGCTTTGCATACTCATAGAGAAGTGAATGCAGCTCCACCGGAGGAACACCCCATTCATTCATCATTCGCCACGGGCTCATACCGGTTCCCCCTCCTGCACCATCAACCGTAAGGTAGTCGATTCCGTACTTGGAGGAAAACTTGATTGCCCTTGCGAGGTCCGCAGGTGTATAGGCACCGGTCTTCAGAGAGATGTACTTCGCGCCGGCGGAGCGCAACTCCTCGGCGCGCTTCGCGAACGCCTCCTCTTCGACCATTCCAAGTCGGGAGTGCCGCTCGAACTCCTTGAATGCACCGCGCTCGAAAGCTTTGATAACGTTCGGATCCGTAGGATTCGGAAGCACAACGTAGCCGCGATCATACAGCATTTGAGCCTTCTTAAGGCTCTTTATCTTGACCTCGCCACCGATGTTCTTAGCACCCTGCCCCCACTTCATCTCGACAACCTGGACACCCAGTTTTTCGATCGCGTATTCCTGAACGCCGAGTCGGGTATCCTCCACATTCGCCTGCACTATAGTCGCACCGTATCCGTCTCGCTGGTGATCGCTGAACAGCTTGACTCGCCTCTTCAAATCCACGGTGTCGACAACACGCCCTTTCTCGATCGTCGCCTCGGGGTCCATTCCCACGACATTCTCACCGATTGTCAGCCCAGTCCCGGCGAGAGCGGTCCCGATCGCGAGCCCCTCCCAGTTGTTCTTGGCAACATCTGTTGATCCAATACCCGGGATCATTATCGGCAGACGGAACTTGAGCCCCTTGTCTTTGCCCACCGCAACTTCCAGATTGACGTTCGGAAAGATCGCGACATCGCTGTCAGCTTCGACGCCCTTTGCGCCGACAGCAGTTCCCATAATGTTGAAGTGAGAATAGTCTACCGGGTAAGTCTTCTCCGAAGCGGTAGTGATGACGCCGAACGGCTGAGGATAGATAACCTCGTGCCCTCTGTAAGCCGACTTACCAATCTCGCACATCCCGATGCAGCCATCTACGCATGTGACACACATGCCCGAGTTAGGGCAGATAGACCCTTCCGTTCGATTCTTGGTGAGGGTCGCTGCTGTGGCGTTTATTTTGGAGAGCGTAACTGCCATCTCTCTTCCTCCGTATTCAAACTCAGTTCTTCTTTATCTCACACGCAACACAGGGTTCCATGTAACACATCATGTCATTGAATTCTTCCTTGTCAACGCACGGTGGCCGAAGGTTCGCACATCCTCCGCACACGGCCTTCTCAGGTTCAGTGTAGGTACACCTGAGAGTGCACGCCGGGCAAACGTAGATGCATCCTCCACATAGCCTGCAGGCATCCGATTTAACGTCGAAGGGGGTCCCAATGGAGCGATCCTGTCCTCGGCCTCTGAATCCAATTGCCTTGGCCATCATCTGCTCCTCGCACATCCTTACACATAATCCGCAAAGGATGCAGTCCTCATACTCCTGATGGAATCGCTGTTGGTGAACACCGTGTTCCGCAGCGAGGTCCTGCAAGACCTTCGATTGAGGACATGACGCCAGATGCAGCTCTATCACCACTCTCCTGGCTCTCAAGACACGTGCTGACGCCGTTCGAACCACCAGACCTTCTTCGGCCAGATACGTGCATGAAGAAACGAGACGAGATCTCCTGCCTTCTCCAATTTCGACAACGCACAGTCTGCACGCACCGTAGGGTGACAAACCTTCCATGTAGCATAGAGTTGGAATCGGGAAGCCGACACTCTGAGCTGCTTCGAGCAGCGTAGTGCCGGGCTCCACAGTGACATTGAGGCCGTTGATTTTCAGTGTGATCATTTTCACCTACCTCCCACTGCTGCAGGTTCCGACTGCTGTTCCTGTTTCTTCTTGGGTTCGGTGAATTCCAGGTCGCACCTCAAGCATCTACAGGCCTCGCGTGTAGCTTCCTGAGCAGACATGGACACCTCGACTTCCGCGAAGTTACGTTTCCTCCAGGCTACCGATGCGCGGGGAGTCTCAATTCTGCCCTCGCCCTCCACCTGGACTACATCGGAACTCACCGGTTCGACATAGACACTCGGCATATTCGAATCCACAGGCTCAACCATCGCTTCCTTCAGGAGATATTTCTCTATCATGGATGCTGCCCTCTTTCCGGCAGCTATAGCCTGAATGACGGTATTTGGACCTGTGGTCACGTCTCCGGCCGCGAATACGCCCGGCTTGTTCGTCTGCATGGTTTTTGAATCAATCTGGACAGTACTCCACCTGGTTATCTCGATACCACTCGACTTCGCCGGCGAGATACAATCAGTTCCGCTGTCTTCACTAATTGCCACTATCAGTGTATCAAGCTCTATCGAGTGGTCTGTCCCCTCGACAGGAACGGGTCTGCGACGACCGCTGGAGTCGGTATCGCCGAGTTCGTTTTTGACACACACGATACCGGTGAGACGACCGTCTCTCGTGAGTACTTCTGTTGGCGTGAGCAGCGTGTCGATCTGCACGCCTTCCTGCTCCGCAGCCTCTATTTCTTCGGAGAATGCAGGCATTTCCTCATGAGTCCGTCGATAGAGTATTGTCACACTCTCGACATCTTTCTGTCGCAGAGCCATACGCGCAGCGTCGATAGCCGAGTTTCCGCCTCCGATCACACCGACTCTGCCTTTCGCGAGCTGTTCATCCCGAAGATTGAATGCTTTGAGGAATTCAATGGAGGGGATTATACCTTCCGCATCCTCATTCTCGAGCTTGAGCGGCCGGCTCTTGTGGGCTCCCATCGCCAGCAGAACTGCGCCGTAGCCATCCTCGAGCAGGCTGTCGACCGTGAAGTCCTTTCCGAGTGCACGCTTGCACTGAACGGTAACATTGTCATCAACCAGACTCTCGATTTCTTTCTTGATCACATCACGCGGCAGTCTATAGGACGGTATTGCACAATACAGCATTCCACCCGCCTCGTCTTCCGCCTCGAAGACTGTCACTTTGCATCCATGAATGGACAGGTAGTGAGCGGCGGTGAGACCGGCCGGACCGGATCCTACAATGGCTACCGACGGCGGATCGCCCGAAGGCCATTCCCTCCTCTCGGGCACATACGTCGACGGTTCTATTCGATCGGTCACGAAACGTTTCAATGCACGAATCGCAACCGGATCGTCTCCGCTATTCCCGAGACGACATCTATTTTCGCATGGATGATCGCAGACGCGGGCACACACCGAGGGGAACGGATTAGCTTTCCTGATGACCTGGTAAGCTTCCTTGTATTCATTGCGAGAAATGTGTGCGACATATCGCCACGCCTCAGTTCCCACCGGACATGCAGATTGACACGGAGCCCCGACGAGTTCTTTACATACAAAGGCATCGCATCTCTTGTCAACGATATGCCTTTCATACTCATCCCGGAAATACCGCAGTGTGCTCAATACCGGATTCGGAGCTGATTGCCCCAGCCCACACATTGTCGTGTCTTTCACCACGTAGGCAAGTTCTTCGAGAAGAGCGAGGTCTTCCAGGGTCGCCTCTCCCTTTGAAATATCATCGAGAATCTCGTACATACGCTGAGTGCCCTTGCGACACGTGAAACACTTGCCGCAGGATTCATCCTTCAGGAAACTCATGAAGTACTTCGCTACGTCAACCATGCACGTGTTCTCGTCCATGACGATCATGCCGCCGGACCCCATGATCGAGCCAGCCTCAGCAAGACTGTCATAGCTGATAGGCATATCAAATTTGTCGGCGGGAATGCAGCCCCCGGAGGGACCGCCCGTTTGAACGGCTTTGATTGTGGCGTCTCCTACGGCGCCCCCGCCAATATCATACACGACTTCGCCAATGGACATTCCGAGGGGGACTTCAACAAGGCCAGTGTTTCGAATCTTGCCGACGAGTGAAAATATCTTGGTTCCGGTATTGCCGGGCACTCCAACCTTGGTGTATTCATCGGCGCCTTTCCCCACAATCACGGGGATATTGGCGAGAGTCTCGACATTATTGATGCATGTCGGGCGGTTCTTTATCCCCTTCTCGATTGGATACGGGGGTCGCTGGCGCGGCTCTCCGATGAAACCCTCCACCGATCTTATGAGAGCGGTCTCCTCACCGCAGACGAATGCCCCGGCTCCCCGAACCACATCGATCTCAAAATTGATTCCTGTTCCCAGTATGTTCTCACCGAGAATGCCAATCTCTCGAGCCTGCCGTATGGCTATCAGAGCATGTTTGATCGCGAGCGGGTACTCGCTGCGTACATAGATGAGCCCCTGAGTCGCTCCTATGGCTATTCCGGCGATTATCATCCCCTCGATTATCTGGTGCGGATTGCCTTCGAGCAGACTTCGATCCATGTAAGCCCCGGGATCACCCTCGTCCGCATTGCAAACGACAAACTTCCGGCCATCTACGCTCCTGGACGCTCTTGCGAGCTCCCACTTCTTGCCAGTCGGAAAACCTGCCCCGCCGCGCCCTCTTATCTGTGACTCAATTACCTCTTGAATGATCTGATCCGGATCGGGATCTCTGAGAACCTTTTCCAGGGCTGCATATCCCCCCAGCTCGAGATAGTTGAAAACCCGAATCGGATCGAGCTTATGGTTGCTTCCGAGAATAGTCCGTGTCTGTTTCTCGAAAAAGGGGATGTTATCCTGGCAATGATAGCAGCTTTGGTCTCTCGAATCTCTATATATGAGGTCATCGACTATGTAACCGCCGACGGCCGCTTCAATAACCCTCGGCACATCTTCCATGTTAAGCTTCGGATACAGTTGCTTACCGGGTTCCACGACAATAAACGGATCCATCTCGCAGAATCCCTGGCATCCGGTAATACGAAGCTGGACTTTGTACTGCATACTCCTTTCGAGTATATAACGCTTGATCGCACGAATAACGTCGTTGGAGCCGCTGGCCAATCCCCCCGTACCAGCGCAGACTACCAGCGTCGGTTTGTCGTACTCCGTATCCTTCTCGCCAAGTATGCGATCACGAAGTCTGCTGAACTGCTCGACTGACAAGCATTTTTCCATCTTTCTATCTCTCCTGCTCGCTTGCGACCCTCTGGTCAGTCAATTGATGCTCCGCCTATATCCAAGATGTGACCCTTGCATCCCTTGCGACTGCATATCTGGACGACACCTCCGCCCTTAACGATCATTGGTATCATGGGCGCTTCACACTCCGGACATTTGGTGCCTCCGATTAACTCAGCATGGCAGTGGGGACAGAACACGTCAACGATAGTATTCGGTGGGATTTCGTATTCGCTGTCTACTTGATAGCTGCCATAGACGCTCGACAACGCCATTCTCCCATGCTTGTCTCCGAACGAAACGGTTACGCGAATCGGTGGATAGCCGTCGATTGAGTGCCGGGGGTCCATAAGACTGTGATTGCACCGTGCGCAGCAAACTTCAAGCGGGAATACTCGCCGGTCAGTCTCGACATCAATCTTGGCCATGCCTTTGCGAGCCTTGTCCAGTATATCACGGACCTGAGACGTTCTGACCCTCGGAAAGTAGTGACCGTCCACCACCACAACCGGACCCAGAGCACAAGCTCCGAGGCAGTTGACGGTCTCGAAAGTGAACTCTCTGTTTTCCGTGGTCTGTCCGGCACTGACGCCGAGTTGATTTTCGATCTCTTTTGCGATCGCAGGACCACCTCGAACATGGCAGGCCGTACCGAGACAGACAGACACCAGATGCTTTCCACGGGGCTCCAGACTGAACGCCTTGTAAAACGTAGCGACCCCGTAAATATCCACCAGAGAGCGACCGGTCACTCTCGCAACTTCGCGCAGTTCCTCCTCCGGCAAGTAACCGTTCTTGGCCTGAATCTTCTCGAGGACGGCTATCAACCCACCGTAGTCGTTAATGGTGTCAGTAATACCAGGGTTGTTATCTCCGGGATTCATATTGAGAGTTCCTCATTTTCTGAATTGAGATGCGAGCATGGGAAATTAACAGTAGTCCTCACAATGCCACACACCCGTCTCTGGTTTTACATGCTTACAAGTGGATCTGTTGTCACAGTTGATGCAGAGTCCCTTGAGCTCCTGCTCGCGAGCTTCCTCTTGCATCTGCAATTCAGTCGCCTCATCGCGATGACCATTTCCCTTGCTTTCAGGGGTTGCATAACCATCAAACATCTCACAAAACATAGCATCAGAACCACGACGACTTCTGTATGCACATGTTGCTGAGTTATTGCAGGTTGCACAAAGCCCAACCGAACTGACTTCCTTAGTGCTCAACATCTCGGCCCTCCCAGTACTGTACTTGACAGTCGATTTCATTCGCGGTATATACTGAAAAGGGAGGATATATCTCTGATAAGCTCGGTCTGAGTTTTTCTGAGTTTCCTCAGATTTGAGTGAGTGATACGAGCTCAATATAATCCTCCCTCATCATTCCTTTACAGATCTCCGTCGCCCTCTCATCAGGCGGCTTCAAGTCTCACAACCGGTTTAAGCAATCTTCTTGCCGAAAATGACGGGAGCAGAGTAATGCCGTGGCCAATCAAGAACAGCAATGCGCGACAATGCTCTTTACGGCACTATAACTTGCTGAAGTATAGAGACATGTGTGTGAGGAGATCGAAGTCGAAATAATCGCACTTGAGTAAATTGGACTAAGTTACTCTAAGACAACAGAATACGGCTATTGACGGGGAGGATCGCACCAGTGGGGACAAATGCCCCGGTGAGAATGGCCCTACGCAAGCTTGTATTTCTTAAGCTTTTGGCGGAGCGTTTTTCTGTCTATCCCCAGTATCTCTGCTGCTCTTGTCTTGTTGCCATCAACGGATGCGAGGACGTTGCGAACATGCTCGGCTTCAACTTCAGCGAGAGATCGGTCCAGTCCGTTTTCTCGCAGTGCGGAGAATCTCATCAGAGATGGAAGATCGGGAACGTCAATCACTTTTCCGTCAGTCATGACCACGAGCCGCTGTATCACATTCTCGAGTTCCCGGACATTCCCGGGCCAGGTGTAATTTTTTAGAGCCCTCAGAGAATCATCGGAGAAGCGCGGGACCGGTTTACCCAGTTCGTTCGAATACACCTCGGCGAAATGGTGAATAAGAAGGAGAATATCATCCCCTCTCTCACGCAATGGAGGGACAGAGATCGAAAGAACGGACAGGCGAAAATAGAGATCTTCCCGGATCGCACCGGACTCCATCATACTGAACAGATCCTTGTTGCTCGCGGCAAGAACTCTCACGTCAACCTTGCGAGAACGGTCTGAACCGACCATTCCCACTTCCCTGCTCTGCAAAACTCTGAGTAGTTTCACCTGCATGGACAGGCTCGTCTCGGCTATCTCATCGAGGAAGATCGTCCCACCGTCCGCAGTCTGGAAAAACCCGGCACGCGATGCTGTCGCGCCTGTGAAGGATCCCTTGACATGACCAAACAATTCACTCTCCAGAAGCCCTTCGGGGATCCCCCCGCAGTTTACCGGGACGAAGGGCGCGGAACTCCTGGCACTACTGTAGTGAATCGCCCTTGCCACCAGCTCCTTGCCCGTGCCGCTCTCCCCGGCAATGAGAACCGTGGCTGAAGTAGCTGCGGCCTTCTGAATTGCTCTGAAGACTTTCTGCATCGCAGGAGAATTCCCAAGGATTCCATGCCTGGAATGTGCGACAGCTTGAGGCACATCAAGGTCGACGGTTTCACGAGCTTTGAGTTTGCTCAGCGACGCTTCGACAGCACGGTACAATTCATCATCCGTAAACGGCTTCGCGAGATACTCCTCGGCACCCAGTTTGAGAGCCTCCACTGCGCTGTCGACAGACGCATAGCCTGTTATCATCATGATACGCGTGTTCTTGAGATTCTCCCTGACATGTCGAACGAGATCGAGGCCGCTGATCTCCGGCATCTTCAAGTCAGTGATTACGAGATCGATTGGAACCTGGTCGAGAAGCTGAACCGCCTCGGTGACATTCGAGGACGTGAACATCTTGTAACCCCTCGATGCAAGGTTCCGATCCAGTATTTCAAGCGTATCCGGGGCATCATCGACGACCAGTATGCGAGGTCTGTCTTCATCACGCATTCAAATTAAACTCCTCATTGCTCTCCGAACCGTTTCCGTCGATGGGCAGACGAACAACGAAGCGGGAACCACTATCGACCTCACTCTCAGCAACGACGGTTCCGCCGTGCGACACAACAATCCCATGCACGACCGAAAGCCCCAAACCGGTCCCCACATTGACATCCTTCGTCGAGAAGAACGGCACAAAGATCCTGTCAAGGACATCCTCTTCCATACCTGTACCGGTATCCTTGACCGCGAGAGTAACCTGGTCATTCTCGAAGCCCGTAGATATTCTGAGTTTGCCTCCATCGGGCATC
Source organism: uncultured Ignavibacteria bacterium (assembly GCA_964415885.1). Classification (GTDB taxonomy): domain Bacteria; phylum Zixibacteria; class MSB-5A5; order JAABVY01; family JAHJOQ01; genus CAYQCE01. The sequence continues at coordinate 93,919 of CAYQCE010000001.1, read as the reverse complement.
GCTTGAATAGCATTGACTACAAGATTGACTATTACTTGATACATCTGGCTTCGGTCTGCGACGATTTCCGGCAGACTATTCTCGAGTTCGCGATCGAGCGCCACTCCTGCGCTCGCACAACGTGACTCGAACAGAAAGAGAGAGTCCTCAACAACATCATTAAGGTTGAGCTTCTGTTTTCCCGGCGGAGTCTGTCGAGCGAATAGCATCAGCTTTCTAATCACCTCTCTGCCGTAAAGGGATGCCTTGATGATCTTCTGCAGATCATTTTGAACTAGTTGCGGGACATCAGGCTGTTTCTCAGCCAACTGGGCAAATCCGAGGATATTCCCGAGCGGCTCATTAAGCTCGTGGGCTACACCCGCGGCGAACTGCCCAATTGTAGCTAATCTATGCGCATGCCGCAGCTGCTCGTTCAACTCTTCCTTCTCGGCCTCTATACGTCGCTTCTCAATAATCAGTGACACCTCTCGCGCAACGGCATTGATTAAGCTCCGCTCCTCCCTTAAAAACGGCCCCTCATCGAGTTCAGGCCTGTCCTCCGAGTAGGCAACCTCAACTGTTCCGCGCTTGACACCCTCGACGATAATGTCCGCAGACTGCCTTGGATAAATCTCTTTGAAGTCATTGGCAGCATATGACTCCCCGTCAAACACTATCCGGGAACAGGCAACGCCCGGATGCAGCCAGGCAGGCGGAAGAAGAACGGCAGCCTCCTTCAGAACTTCCTCAAGAGGCGTGTCAGGATTGCTGGCCACTCTCGCTATGTCATATAGACACGAAAGCTCCTTAACCCGCTCTCGCAAAGCCACCTGCGTGTTATGATGCTGAAGCGCTATGTCACAAAACTGTGCAAGCTCCTCGAGAACAAACACGGACTGCTCCGAAAAAAAGCCGTGACTCATGCTGCCTGCGATCAGCAAATCTCTCTTGTCGCCGGAACGAGAGAAAGGAACTATCGCAATGGATACAAAGCGGCTTTCTATCTTAACCGTTCGCCCAAATGGTTGACCCGACGCTCTTTTGCTGAAGACAAAGGTCTTGCTCAGGTCATCGGTAAAGAAACTTCCGTATGGACTGAAGAATGGCAAGTCATGATCATATCTGCCTTCCGAGATCTGCGAGCACAGCCACTCAACATCTTTAGAGCCGGACTCTCTCGTCTCGCCGGCGAGCAATCGCGATTCGTCCCGAATATCGAAAACCGGATCATCATTTGCACAGTAGCTGAGGTAACCGATCGCTCTGCTATCGATCAGTCTCACTTCTATGCAGTCACAGCCAATGAACTGCGCCAGTGCGGCGGTGGCCTCATCAGCAAATTCTCTCAATGAGTAACTTTGATTGGCCGCCCGCAGAATTTGATGAGATACGCAGGACGTCTCCCTGGATAACATTTGCTGCAATGTACCGGTAACGCTCTTTGAATCTCGTTCTTTCATCTCTCGTCCAATGCTCCGCTTGAAGCCTTAAATGTAGTTTGGCTCATTTTCCAGCACAGGTCAAGCGGAAAGCTCAGAATCACGTGACCGTCTGCCCGAAATCGAGACCTTATTCCTCATCCCCGCTCTAAGGCGCAACAACCGGGGTCGCAAGGAGACTGCAGACGAACCGGGAATTCACACCTCACCCCCTCTACCGCACGATCAAAAAGCTGAATCCGGAGATTCTCTCATCAGACGAGTGAGCCTGCGACTGACAATGCGTAATTGCATGGTACTCTCAACACGATCATGCGATGTTGCAATGCCGAAAGACATTCGCATCTGTGTTGACCACAGCAACACACTTTCTCTACTCTGTTAAGCTCCTTCTAATCAACGGAATAGCACTATATATGGAACTAACATCAGAAACTGGCACAACAGTTGCAATTGATCCTCGGTAGCATGATGAATCGAGGAGGTGATCTGTCATGACACCCTCAAATAAAGAAAGACCGGTCCTTGGACATGGCGTGCTGCATCCCGGCGCCCGCCCAATGGATGTGATCGCCGACAAAGAGGGCTGCATGTGGTTATGCGACAAGGGGATTGATCCCGATAAGTCCTTGGACGATCAGGGATGCTGGCGATGCAAGGATCTGGCATTTACCCGAGTCTCCTGATATCCTCCAATCAGCGCATGGCGTTGACCAGGGTAAAACGGCAGCCGCCTTGTCTCAACCAGGGCGGCTGCTACTTTCACGAGACTCACGTTACTTATCGGAGGCGGGCAATGGCAAAGACTGGGCCCTTTGATCTGTATACTCAGGAATATGACAACTGGTTTGAAGTCAACAGGTACACCTATCTATCTGAGCTCAAGGCCATCAAGGAGCAACTCCCCGCCAAAGGGAAGTCGATCGAGATAGGCGTTGGCAGCGGACGCTTCGCATCGCCGCTCGGCATAGGCATTGGAGTGGACCCATCTAGTCGAATGCGTAAGCTCGCAGATCTGCGCGGCATACGAACCGTCGGAGGCATCGGAGAGGAGCTGCCTTTCAAGGATGGAGAGTTCGACTCGGCGCTAATGGTCACCACGATCTGCTTTCTCGATGATGTCGACGCTGCATTCCGCGAGGCTCATCGTATCCTCAAAACCAACGGTTGCCTGGTAGTTGGTTTCGTGGACAGAAAAAGTGATCTCGGCCGGTATTACGAGGTCAACAAGGCTGATAGCCACTTCTATCGCGACGCCACATTCTTCTCAGCAGATGACGTATCTCGTCTCTTCGAAGATACGGGCTTCAGAGATATGGACTTCGTCCAGACAATCTTTCGAAGGCCTGTTGATGTAGATAGCGTAGAGCCGGTGAAACCCGGTTTCGGTGAGGGGTCATTCGTGGCAGCAAAAGGTGTCAAGTAGATCAACAAATTGAAGAGGTAGTGATGTACGTATATGGCCCTGTACCCTCGCGCAGACTGGGACGCTCACTGGGAGTAAGCCCGATCCCTTCCAAGAGCTGCTCGTACACTTGCATCTATTGTCAGCTTGGCCGCACCACGGACCTGCGGGCAGAGAGGCAGAGTTTCTTCCCGAAGAATTATATCCTGGCCGAGATTCAAGCCGGTGCTCTCGACTCCAATCCAGACTATGTCACATTCGTGGGTGACGGCGAACCGACACTCTGCTCGGATCTGGGCTGGCTGATCGGTCAAACCGGGGACAGGCTGGATCTGCCGTCCGCCGTCATAACCAATGGTTCGCTTCTGTGGAGAGAAGATGTCAGACAAGATCTCGCAGGCGCGGACGTTGTCGTCCCCACACTTGACGCAGGAAACGCACAGACATTCAGACGGATTAACAGACCTCATCCGAAAATCAGCTTCGACCTTCTCATGAAGGGAATGCTTGAGTTTCGAGATCAGTACACGGGAAAACTCTGGCTCGAGGTTATGGTGATCGAGGGCGTCAACGACAACGATAGGGAATTGGAAGGCATCGCAAGAGCTGTTGCACAAATCAACCCCGACCGAGTCTACATCCTCACACCAATTCGTCCACCCGCCGAACCATGGGTTCATCCTCCGAGTCCCCGGAGAATCCTACGAGCACATGAGTTGATTGCCGGATCCGTTACTGTGGCGGACCTGGAGTCTGGCGACTTCGGGATTGGTGAGTTCGAGAATGCGAAAGATGCGATCAGTGAGATCGGATCACGTCATCCTTTACGCAAACCTCAGGCAGAGCGCATAGAAGACACATTCTCAGAAAACGGGACAGTCGCTCAGATGATAGCAGACGGACAACTAATAGAAGTGAAGTATAACGGCGAAGTCTATCTCCTATCCGGTCAATTTGTCAGAGGCAAGGTTGAAAATCCAGGATAAGGAGGTATGCGCCATGAATGCAGTCAGCGTCAATGTCAATGATATAGACTGGCAGCCGACCACATCCTACCCCGGCGACGCCCAAGAGAAGGTGCTGAGCACGGGAGGCAGTGTTGCCCCACGCACGATACTCTTGAAGCTGCCGCCCGGATGGAGTATGGACCGGCACTCACACGCTCAAACGGAGTTACACTATGTCCTCGAAGGGGAATACGAAATCGGTGATAAGACCTTCCCCGCAGGAACATTTCGCATGATACCCAAAGAGGTTGAGCACGGACCGTTTACCACCCGGTCGGGAGCTGTTATCCTGGTGGTTTGGTGTCGGACGAACGAGTAAAGAGCGCCTTCAGTCTACGGAACACACCCTGAGGAAGCTCTGCGCCATATGTCCATGAACAGAGGAGATACAAATGGAGACTTTCACTCCACTCAAAATCGGCAGCAAAAGACTGAGCAACCGCCTGATCATGGCACCGGTTAAGACAGCTTATGGCACGCCCGAGGGAATGGTGACACATCGTCATGAGGCATACTACAGACGCAGAGCCGAAGGAGGAGTCGCGGCCATCATTGTTGAGCCGCTGTACGTCGATCAGGTAGGGAGAGAACACCCCAAACAGATTGGCATCTCATCCTGCAATCACGCGGAGGGACTTCATCGGCTGATCACTGCTATTCACGACGGAGGCGCGCTTGCTATAGCGCACCTCAATCATGGGGGACGAGCTGCCAATCCGAAGGCTTCCGGCTTTACGCCTGAAGCACCGTCAGTAGTGAAGTGCAATCTGACCGGCGTGACACCACTCGAGATGTCAGAAGAGCGAATCGAACAGGTGATCCGTGAGTTCGGCGCTGCTGCGAGACGCGCACTCGAGGTCGGCTTCGACCTAATCGAGCTCCAATTCGGCCTGGGCTACCTTGTTGCACAGTTCCTTTCACCAGCAACCAACCTGCGACACGATGGCTATGGCGGAAACAAGAAGAACCGTTACCGGTTTGCGACCGAGGTCCTTCGAAAGGTTCGATCGGAGGTTGGCGCAGATACTCCCATCATGGTGAGAATCTCAGCCACAGATCAGGCGACAGGAGGCCGGGGAATCGAAGACTCCATCGATTTTGCCTCCTTCATGCAAGTCGAGGGTGCCGATGCAATTCATGTTGCAAGCGGCTCAATATGCGATTCTCCACCGTGGTACTTCCAGCACATGAGACTGCCGCTCGGCAAAAACTTAAACTGGGCAGGCAAGATCAGGGGCGCAGTAGATATACCCGTCATAGTGGCTGGACGACTCGGGAATCCTGATGACATTAGACATGCATTCGCAAATGACACCGTCGATGGAATCGCACTTGGTCGTCCACTTGTCGCCGATCCGGACCTGCCGAGAAAAATGAAAGAGAATGCAGAGGACGAGATTCTGCTATGTGGCGCCTGTTTGCAGGGATGCCTCGGAAAAGTGAAATCTGGTGAAGGACTGACATGCATAGTTAATCCCGAGGCTGGCAATGAATCGAAGAGACTGTCAACGTCTGCGAAACCGAAGAGGGTTGTTGTAGTAGGAGGCGGCCCCGGCGGGATGCAGGCAGCATTAACCGCAAGCCAGCGGGGACACAAAGTGATCCTGTACGAGAAGAATGAGCTCGGCGGGCAGTTCCGCATATCCTACATACCACCGGGCAAAGAGATGATGAAGCGTCCGTTCGAATCGATACTGCGCAGACTTAAATCAAGCCAGATTGAGATTCGTCGAGGTCGAGAGGCTACCGCGAGCGATATACTAAGCGATAATCCTGATGCTGTGATCATTGCAACAGGAGCAGCCCCGATTATACCCCCAATTGAAGGCCTCGAAGAACCGCTGACAGGTGAAGAAGTCCTTGGCGGAAAACAGGAGATCGGAAAGAGAGTCTTAATCGTCGGTGGCGGGATGATCGGACTCGAAGTCGCCGAACACCTTGTGAGAATGGACAAAGAGGTAACCGTGGTGGAGATTCTCGAGGACGTTGCGCGAGACATGCTGCCAATTACGAGAAAGCTCACTATCAATAGTCTCACCGAATCCGGTGTAGCGATCCTGACAGGAACAGAGCTTTCACGAATCGAAGACAAGAAGGCATTCCTACGAACCAAAGATGGCGAGCGTCTGCTCGGGGATTTCGAATCAGTAGTCCTTGCCGTTGGGACTCGACCGGTCAATGACCTTGAAGCCCATCTAAAAAGCAACGGTGTGGAGGTCAAAGTTGTAGGTGATGCCCGTCAGCCACGTCAGGTTCTCGATGCGGTGAAGGAGGGCTTCGAAGTCGCTATAGCCTTATAGAGACAACTTCGAGGCAAGACACGTTATCCACGGCACGCCAAACTGACAGGATACGCTTTTGTCAGCAAGAGTTCGACGTGCAATCCTGAGATATGCGGTTCTTATAGATGCTGATCAGCCCACCCCCGCTGAGCACAAATTGCCGGGATTCTATACTCCAACTCATGTCGGAGCCCGATCAGTTCAGGGCGCCTTCCACCGTTTCGAGAAGCTGGAATCTGTCGATTGGTTTGTCAAGCACGGCCAGAGGCTTCTTGATCGCCAGGTGCTTTCCGGCAATGCCGCTGATCACGACGATCGGGATGTGCTTAAACTCCTCGCTTCGGTGCATGTTTCTGTAAAAATCGGTGCCCGTGTCACCCGGCATTTGAAGATCCAGCGTTATCAGGTCCGGTTTCTCCCGCTTCAGCACCTCGAAACCTTCCTTGCCGTCATGGGCGGAGCAAGTAACGAATCCGTTCGCTTCGAGCAGTTCGGTGAGATACTCGATCACGTCCTGCTCGTCGTCGATTATCAGTATTTTCTTAGCCATTTATCCCTCCAGTAGATTCCAATTTGATCCGCGCTCAAGCTTTTCATTTTTTCCTGCGCTTCTCGACCATCTGACGAAGCTCTTTGAGCGTCTCCGGATCTGCATCCTCGATCAGGTCCTTCAACTCGCTCTGCAGCTTCGTTTGCTCAATCCCTTTTCGCTCGTCTTCCGATATCTCAACACCGAGAAGCTTTTTCACCGCGGCAATGTAATTCGCAGGTTTCACCGGCTTCTCGAGATAGACACCCGGTCCGGACATCACCAGCTCGTTGAGATCAGACCGCCCGAGATCATCTCGAGCATGCCCGGTAACAACCAGCACCGGAATTTTGGCCCATTCCGACTTTTTAGCCAACTCCCGGAAGAGCCTAACCCCCGACTTGCGCGGCATCACGAGATCGAGAGAGATTAAGTCAGGCGGATTCTTCTCGACCATCTCCATCGCCTCGATTCCATCGGAGGCAGTCTCGACCTCGAAGCCGGCATCCATCAACGCCATGGTCAGATAGTCTCGGACGTCTTCTTCATCATCAACGACGAGTATTCTCATCGGTTTATCCTCAGTCATAGCATCTCCGTTTCACGCTTTCAGTTAGAATCCCCGGACAGGCTTCCCTCTTTGTAGAGTTGTCGAAGGTGCTTTCGCGGGAAGACCATCCTGAATCGCGAACCCTTCTTCTTCTTAGAGCTCACAGTTATTTTGCCACCGTGTTCTTTGACTATCTTGCGAGTGGTAAGAAGTCCGAGGCCGGTTCCCTTTCCACCTTTCGTAGTGAAGAATGTCGTGAAGAGCTTCTGCTTAATATCATAGTCCATTCCGGCACCGTTATCGGACACGACAAACTCCAGACTTCCGTTACGATCCTCCACAGAGATAGTCACCTTGCGATCACTCTTGCTGCTCATTGCGCAGGCATCGATAGCATTTGACACTAGATTCGTGAGACAAGTGTGTATCCCCTTGGGATCGAGAGCGGCGTACTTCATGTGCGCCGCGTATTCCGCCTCGAGAGCAATCCCCGCTTCAGCAGCGATCTCTGCGTAGAGATCGATAATCTCTCGGACCAGATCGTTCGGATTGACCATAGTCAGTTCGGGGACTCGCCCCTTGGCAAAGCTGAGGAAATCTCTAACCAGAGATGTCGTCTTGTTGAGATTACGTTCCAGCATATCCCAGCCCTTGTCGAGCATCTTCCGATCTTCTTTCTTCAATGCCCGCCCGACGATGTACATTCCACCTTCGAGTCCCATGAGTATGTTCTTGATGCTGTGCGCCAAACCAGCCACTGTCTGGCCAACCGCCGCGAGTCGTTCTGCCTCGATGACTTCCTTCTCGAGCTTCTTTGTCTCAGTGATATCCGTGGATATCTCGATAACGTGAGCCACATCTTTCAGATTCCGGCTCAGCGGGGAGGTGGTCAGCATGTAGTGAGCCTTTTCCCCACGCTTCTTCACGCCAACCTGACTCGAATGATGAACCTGGCCGTCTCTGAAAGTCTTTTCTGCGGGACAGTTCGGACACTTCGTTTTGCGCTTCTTGTAGACTTCATAGCATTGCTTGCCATGAACATCGCCGAATACCTCACGAAAGTTCTCGTTAGCGCGGATTATCTTGAAGTTGCGATCGATAACGGTGATATAGCAAGGCACTCTCTCGAAGAGGAGCTGATACTCCATCTGCAGATTCTTCGTTTCGACAACATCACGCGACATCTCGATTATATAATTCACCTGCGAGTTCCTGCGTTTGCGGAGCGGCGCAATATGGACGACATAGTGTGCCTCCTGCCCCCGCTGATCGACGCCCGATTCATCGCTCACTCGAACGCGACCATCCTGAAACGTCAGTTGCGCGTTGCAGCCAATGCACGGCGCCTCGAGGTTCTTGTAGACCTTGTAGCACTTCCTGCCCTTCCACTTGCCGAAATACTCGCTGAAGTTCCTGTTCGCATCGACGATGTTGTAGTCCCTGTCGATCACGGCGATATTGAACGGCACCTGCTCGAAAATACTGTTGTAGAACCAGTCTCCCTGCCCGTTGTCATTCTTGGCTTTGCGCGCTGCCATCAATTCTCTCCCCTGACAATGTCGGACTCGTCGGACAGCTCCGACCCGAGATGGGCCTTCACTGTCTGCATAAACTGATCGACGTTGATCGGCTTCTCGATGTACTCATCCGGTGGAGGAATCGACTTCTCCCTAACAAGCTCATGGATATCTCGCTCCTGCTCACTCTCCATGCCGCTGATGATCAGTACCGGGGTATCTCTCAGCTCACCATTTTCCTTGAGCCTGATATAGAGCGAAACCCCGGATTCTTCCGGCATCATAACATCAAGACAGATCAAATCAGGTTTGCGCGCTAACGCAGCCGCGAATCCATCGTCGGCATTGCACGCCTCAATCGACTCGTAGCCGCAACTATCCAATACTGCAGAGAGATAGTCGACAACATCCTGCTCATCGTCCACAATCAGCACAGTCTTACTCATTTGATGCTCCCTCTGGGATCGTTGCAGAGTCGATTTCAACTTTCGGTACGATGACACTTCCGAACGCTCTGTCTATGTCGATGCCCACGGCCTCTGCCTCGACGGTGAGCATCCGTGCAGTCGAATGACATGCCTCACACTGACCGAGTTTCTCACGGCCGAGCCGCCTGGCCGCCTCGGTCTTGTGGCAAGTCACACAGACTCCGTGCATCGCATCCACGTACGAGGGTGCCTCGTAATCCGCGACCTTGATCTTTGCATCACTCGGCACCAGCCCCTTGTGACATTCTGCGCAGTCTCTGGCATTCTCGGCGGTCTTTCGCGAACCTGCCGGATGACAGTTCGCACACGCCTGATTCGCTCCCTCCGGTGCGGCATGCCAGTCATGGCGGAAGGCGTCAACCGGCGTATACATCTCTCTATGACACGAATAGCAGCCGGAGTTCTTGTCCATCGGGAGATTCATGTGATGGCATTCGCTGCATGTAATGCCGAGGCTGTCGTTGTAGGCATGGTCGTGATGACTGAACTCTACGGCGTAGCCATCTCTATTTCCGTCTATGATCAGCGTATCGCCCTCCAATGCACTTCCAAGCGCCTCCCTTACATCTATCTCAACAACTCCTTCGCTTTTGATGCGATCATATGGGATGAGCGCGAATCCTATCGAGACGAACACAATAAGCACTGCAGAGAAAATGGTACGTCTTGCAAGATGCGGCGTACCGAGCCAGGCTTCGCTTGACCTGTCGAATTCCGGCTTGACATCCGGGTTTTCTCGTGGATCATCCCATTTCACCTCCCACATCTTGAACCGCTCCACGCAGAAGAGGAACACGAGGACTGCCGCCGAGATTATCCCGAGGCTGATAAACAGCTCGAAGATCGTCGGTACGTACGTTGCGCCGGTCTGAACCAGCATAATACCCGCTATATTCGCACGATTCAATCCGATCCCGAGAACCGCACTCACAGTAGTAATCCAGAGAGCCGCATTCGAATAACGGAACCGTCGGACAGACATGGCTATCACAGGTATGAAGAAAATCAAGAGCATCTCTATCCAGAAGAGAATGGTTTGCCAGGTTCCGGAGAAAGCAATCGCAAATTTATCAGTGGCGGCCATGTCTATGAACCTGATTCCGGAATACACGATCAGAACCAGCGCCGAAATCAAACCGAGTTTCGCGAGTTTCTCCTTCTCCATTGCCTTGTTGTAGAGCTTCGATATCGTGAGAACTCCGAGTATCACCATCAATGGACCCACTGCCACCGCGGATATGAAGAAGAGCACGGGGAGCAGATTCGAATACCAGAGAGCGTGGAGTTTCTCAGGCGTTATCAGAAACAGCGTTCCGAGCGATGATTGATGCAATGTCGATATCATCACGCCCAGAATCACAAGCACGATCTTGAACCTGTTGAGAAAGTTACGTACTCTCGGAAACTTCCCTGTTTCCTCAAGCGGCACCGGCACGAATTCGAGGAAAAGCACGACGAGATATAACATCACGCACCAGGCTACCTCAAATAACGCCGAATGATGCTGCCAATAGATCACAGGATGCCACACCATCCATGGCAACCCAAGTTCAACCACGAGCGCAGTTGCTGCGGTGATATAGCCGAGAAACGCAAGCAGAACGGACACCCTGGCGTAGCGCTTGTACTCGTGTCTCCGGAAGATATATATGACTGCAGTGACAACGAAGCCGCCGGCAGCCAGCGCTATTCCCGGAATCACGTTCATGCCCTTCCACAGACCCCACGGCGTAGCGTCACTCTGATTGGTGATCGATCCGAGACCGAACAGCATACGGGTGATTCCGGATGCCAGCGCAAGCCCGAGTATCGCCCAGAGGATGGACTTGAATATCGTTACCTTTCTCATCTACTCGCCTCCCCCCTCGCTCTCTTTCCGATTCACTTCCTCTCTGCGTTTTGTGATCCAGTATATACCGGTCATGATCGCACCCATTCCGATGAATGCGGGCGGGACCGCGCTCATTGCGTTCATCGTTGTGTTCGGAAGTACCTTGTTACCCGATCTCATCGGGTATGTGAGAAAATCGAGGTCGATATCGGAGATATACAGTACCGATGTACCGCCGACTTCATATTCCCCGTAGACTCTTTCGATGTACTTTCCCGGTTCCCTCCTGATCCTGCTCCACGCTTCACGAATCAACTCATCGCGGTCACCGAAGATGGTGGCACCGGTAGGACAGGCTTCCGTGCATGCCGGCTGATGGCCGTTTTTTACTCTGTCGAAGCACATCGTGCACTTCTGGATGTACGGCACCGCCTTGTCCCAGTCATAGCGCGGAATGCCGTACGGACACGCTATCATGCAATAGCGACAGCCGATACATTTTGAGCCATCATATACAACGGGCCCCTCATCTGTCTTTATCAGTGCTCCGACCGGACAAGCCGACTCGCATGCGGGTGCAAGACAATGCCGACACTGCTTACGGACATAGTAGGGGCCCGGTTTATGAAGTATTGAGGTCCAGTTTCTTGCGGAGAGCCCGTCGTCTCTATGCCACGCTCGAGGCTCGGTCTCGGGCAGTTGATTATAGTCCTTGCACGCCGCGACACATTCCTCGCAACCGATACATTTGGTCACATCGGTGAGAATAGCCTTCATACCGGTGCTCCTTCCTTGTCGAGAGTCCGCGCAATTTTCCTATCAACGCGAGCCGGGAATTTCCAGCAGAGCGCGACTACGAATTGCGACAACGGCATAATCGCGCAATGTGCGATCTTGGTGAACGGTATGAGAACGAAGATCAGCTCGCCGGAGACAATGTGTATGAGCATCGACATCTCGTATGATCTCGCACTGATTGCGAAATTCGAGCACACATAGCCCGTGACGAACGGTACGATCAGAAGCAAAGGCCACATGTAGTCCTGCTTGCGACTGAGGAATCTCGCATTCCTGCTTCCGATGCGGCCAAGGAACAGAAGCATGCCGAAAACCACTGTTGCCAGTGTAAGAAGATCGGCCCAAAAATCAGACAGCGACCACCAGGAAAACCCGAGCGAACCATCCCACAATTGAATATGAGCAAACAGGAAAATCGGTGTGACAATCAACCCAATGTGAAAGAAAATTGACACCGCGCTGTATAGTGGGCGCTTAGTAAACCCTCGTTTCAGTGGAAACAGCCACGATACGGTCTTGCGGAAAGCGTCCCCCCACGCGAGGCGCTTGTCTCCGGCCTTGCTATATGCGCTCACTGCACCCCAAATATCCAAAACGAGAATCCTGAGGAGACCCAGGACCATCAGGGCGAAAGTGAGCCGAAAGATTGGGCCTCTTAAGAAGTCTAACAAATCCTGCACTTTTTATCCTCTCCTGGCACTCAGTTCTTCAGTCTTGGTTTCTTTTTCGAATATGATTGCTTTGTAGACGAGATCATGCAGCCCAACAACCTCACAGTCGACGCCCTGATCCTCCATCAATTCGCGCAATTGCTTTTTGCAGTTGGCGCACGGGGCAACAAGGTATTTGGCGCCGGTATCGCGGACCTGATCGGCCTTTGCCTTTCCGCCTACTATAGTGCGATACGGTCTCAGTTCATCGATAGAGACCGTGCCACCACCCCCTCCACAACAGATGTTCTCCGTTTTGTTGGGCTTCATCTCAACATAATCAGAGCAGAACGCCTTGAGGATTTCCCGTGGTTGATCGACTATCCAGCCTTGCCGTGCGATGTTGCACGGGTCATGATATGTTACACGTTCGGGTATTGTGTTCGGACGAAGAGTGAGCTTTCCCTCTTCAAGCATCCGATGAGTGTATTCGACGATATTGAGGACTGGCTTGGCATCCCTGCCGCCACAGTGCACCGGCACGTAATATTTCGCTGATCTCGACGCGTGACCACATTCTCCGATCAGTATCTTCTTCGATTTCAGCCGCTCGGACTCGCCGTATAGCTTCCGTATCACTCGCTCAAGGATTCGATCACTATAGAACAGGCCGTAGTTGATGGCATCATAGTATTCAGTTCCAATGGTCCAGGAGGCGTTCGTGGCCTTCATCACCGCAGCGATTCCCATCAGTGTCTCTGCCTCCATCAGGTAGTCGGACACAGCCGGCACGAAGAGATACTCGGCATTCTCGACGTCCATCGGGAAGTCAACCTTAACCCCGAGCTCATCCTGGATGTCTTCCTCGAGGAATTCGAGAGTGTCTATCAAAGCAGGCAGCGGAATAGCGGAAGTGTTCCCCGTCTTGCCCTCGAGTTGCTCACGCGTACTGACCACGAGCGCGCGGGGGGCGATTCCGATCTCGCTCAGGATGAAGCGCCCAAGGTGCGTTATGAGCGCGTGATCTATCCCGACCGGGCACTCGAGAGTGCACCGCCGGCAGGCTGTACAGTTCCAGAACGAATCCGCCATCTCATCGATCCGATCATCCGTGAGATAACCGGTGCTTGTGAGACGACCCTTGAGCAGTCCCCCGAGCGTGAAATGTCTCCTGTAAACCGACAACAACAACTCGGATCGATAGCACGGGATATCATGCGGATCTCCGGTAGCCGTGTACACCGGGCACTGAACCGCACAGCGTGCGCATTTGGCCGAGATGCGAATGAAGTGATCGAGGGCGAAGCGATAGTTGGTGTGACGCAGAATTGCCGCGAATGCCTCGAGAAAGCGACGCGGTCTATCCGCTATGTCGAAGTCCTCTACGTTGTATCGCACATGCAGCTTCTGCCTCTCGGCAATCTCATCGCTTCGCACCGAGGCAAAAGCCTTCCTGCGCTCTTCCTCGCTAATAGGCTGTGTTCTCATACTCGCTCCAGTATCTATTCATGAATTATCCTCGCCGATTTCTTTCATCACTACTATTCTCCGTCTGCGAAAGCCTTCTCATGACCTCTGACAGGACCTTTCAGCAGCGGGATAGCTGATATCCGAGTGTTCTCCTCGCTGAAGTCGTCGAGGTTGGGATCTATCAACTGAATTCCGCAAGCGGCGCAGTACTCTTCGATCGTCTCTTCGCTCGGATGGATATAGACCTTGGCGTGGATATCCGATGCTTCAGCGTGATGAAACTCCTGTATTTCGAGGTCTGTACGGTAAATATGCGCCCCGCAGCACACCGCAACACCAACGGGCTGGTCGCATACGGGACAGACCGTCTCAGCGATCATGTCGATTGGAAATGATGCGGAGTCGGCAACATCTCTGACACGATAACCGGAACTCTCGAACAGATCACGAGCCCAGCAGACGAGGTCTTCATGTGGTATGATGCCTGATGCCTCATTCTCAATCCGTTCTTTGACTGAGAGGTTTCCGGCTAAAAATTCTGCTATCGCCAGCTTAACCGAAAGCTCCACTCCGCTGATTACGTCGACTCCCTCAGCTTGCAGAAGATTGCGGTAGAAATTCTTGATTCCACTACAGATAAGTACCGTGGCGCCCGCATCACAAACCGCACGCGCTCTTGCGAATCCCTCGCATCCTCGGATTTCAATGACTGACGTGTCCGTGACCTTCCCGACTGCCACCGTGCAAATCAGGATAACGCTCGCAGTCTCAAACCGAGGGGCGACAAAATCCTTGAACTTCGGTATTGCAACCTTTCGTATCATCACAGCCACACTATTGCATTTTGCGTGCCAACATCGTTAAGTCCTTGGGAAGCAACAGATCGAAGCAATCAGTCTTGCTGATAGCGATGCGAATGCTGCAACACTCGCGTTGCATGCGCAACATTAAGGATGCACGTGTGGGACGCCCGGTTTTAGAGTATGACCTGAGAATCTCTGGCTGCCGAAGCTGACTACTTGAATTGAGTTGGATCTATGTTATAGCGTTTGAGGCGGCGCCAGAGTGTGGTGCGGTGAATACCGAGAAGCGCTGCGGCATCCCCGAGGCGGCCGTTCGTTCGACGGAGTGCGCGACGGAGTGACTCTTCGGTGCCAATCGATTCGGTAACCGGGGTACCGTTGCGACCAATTTCGGCCATGTCATCTCTCGCCGACTTCTGAAGCTCCACCGGAAGGTGTGCGTTCTGGATTATGCTGCCTCTGCAGACGACGAAACCGTATTCGATGACATTCTCGAGCTCGCGGATATTGCCGGGGAATTCATACCGCATCAGGACATCCATGACCTCAGGGCTGACGCCAATAATCTTTTTGCCCCTCCGCGAATTGAACTTCTTGATGAAATGATCCACCAGGTACGGGATGTCTTCCCGGCGCTCCGCGAGTGGCGGCAAATCGATACGCACAACCGCCAGCCGAAAATAGAGATCATCTCTGAACTTCCCCTGTGCCACCAGATCTTTGAGGTCCTTGTTGGTCGCTGCAACAATCCTGATATTCGCATTCTCGACTCGAGTGCTGCCGAGCGGCTCGTATTCCTGATTCTGCAAAAGCCTCAGCAACTTCACCTGAGTCGTCATCGGGAGATCGCCGATTTCGTCGAACAGGACTGTACCACCCGCGGCTGAGGCCAGCTTTCCCGGTTTATCCCGCCTGGCATCCGTAAACGCACCTTTGACATATCCGAACAGTTCAGATTCAAAGAGCTGAACGGGGAGCGTGCCGCAGTTTATCACGATATAGTTGTTCTCATGCCGCGGACTGATGTTGTGGATGGCCTGAGCGAACAATTCCTTGCCGGACCCGGATGGCCCCTGGATCAACACCGTGCTCTCGCTTTCGGCAATATCCGGCAGTATCGAGAAGAGCTTGGTTATCTTCGGGCTCTTGGAGATGATGTCTTCGAACGAGTATCGCTTGTTCAGCTCTTTTCTCAGATTCTCGATCGCCGAAAGATCACGGAAAGTCTCGACAGCACCAAGCACATCGTTATTGTCATCCCGCAGTACGGACGTGGAGATGCTGATCGGCACTGTTTCGCCGTGGACATTGATGATGTTTACCGGACGGTCGACGGCTTCGGCGCCGGTTTTTAGCGTAGCCTCCAGAAGGCAATCCTCGCATATATCAGAGTGGAATACATCGTAGCATCTTTTTCCAATTGCACTCGATGCCGGCCTACCTGTGATTCTCTCCGCTGCAGGATTGAAGCTCGTGATAACCCTGCTGGAGTTAACCGTAAAGACACCATCGGCTATCGAACGGAGTATGACCCTGAACAAACGAAGGTCTTTCAAATCATCCCGCATGATTACCAATACCTTTCCTCAGACGCCATTCTTGCTTGCTCGCACGCGCCAGCCATCCCGCCAGCACAGCGATCCAGCGTTGCATCGGCGTACCGCCGGCTCTGCCGAGGAAACTGCCAGTTCCACGCGCCTGCAGCATCTCCTCTGTCTCATGCAGCAGTAAATATGCCATTGGGAACATGTGTCAGCCGGACAATTCTTAATAGTTTGTGCTAAAACAGATTAGCGGCAGACAGAGGAATGCTGTCAACACCGGATCAGATTCAAAGTGTTGCAAACCTGCAATGCAAGAGACGTCGCTATGTTGCGCATCCGCATCATTTGCAATATAAACGTTAAGACCATTTGTCTCAGAACCGATCGTAATCCTGAATTGGAAGGGATATGGGTGAGGCAACTACAGCTTGACATCCAATATCCGTTGGAATATCTTTCGGCGATCCGGCACCCCAAAACGAGGGGCTTGTTGAAAGAGTCCGTTTCGCTGGAAAGCTGTCATCGCGAGGAGTCCCGCGGAGGCGGAATGACGCTGCGATCTCATGGTCAGGCAATACTATACGGCTGCTTTGAGATTGCCACGCTCGCTGCGCTCACTCGCAAAGACCGAGGTTTTGGGGGTTTCTCAACAAGCCCCGAGACGATGGGCTTTTGCCAAGAGACTCAATCAATTGACATTAACCGCAGGCTGTGGAGCTATCCATGAGGCGTACAATTCTCTTCTGTAGCATATTTGCGAGCATACTCATTGTGAATTCGAAAGGGCAGGATATCGGGGATTTGGATACTTGCCGCTTCAATCCATCGAGCCCCATCTGGACAGTGGCGAGCAATGCGGATTCTCTGTTCACGGTTGAGCTCTGGGCATTCTCGGATGATCCGCAAGTCAGCGGAATATCATTGGGATTCGAACTGTCAACCAGTACGGGTCTCGGCAGTGGACACGATGATTCCCTCCTGATTGTGGACAGCTTTGCAGTCAATCTTGCGGACCTTTCACCCGGTATCTTTTCGACCGTTGGTATAAGCTATCTCGACGAGAGTTTAGGCGGACTCGGGTGGGGTTACAACGGCTTTAGCCTGGGCCTGGTTTCGTTCGACAATGGTGTCTTCCCCGCACCGGTCCAGACCCGCCTCGGCAACTTGACTCTCAAGTTAACAAACGCTGAAGATATCTCAGACGATTTCGATATCATAGTCGACTCATCCTTTTTTCCACCCGCCGGCGCGTTTAAGTTCTCTCCTACGGGCGGAACCGGCTTTCCACCGCAGTACTATGACTGTGTGATCCATGTCGTGAGACAGAACAGGACGATCTATTACGTCGATACTCTGGGCAGCGACTCTCTGGGTGATGGAAGCGATGCCAACCCGTATCGCACTATCCAGCATGCTATCGACCAGACTACCGACGGCGACACGGTTGTCATCCATGACGGTGAGTATTTCGAGCGGATCACCTTTGATAGTAAGGCGATTACAGTCGGTAGTGAGTATGTCCTGGATATGGATTTGACGCATATCGAGAACACGATCATCAACGGCGATACGGCGCATACTCCACTCGTTTCCGATACCGGCTCAGTCGTTCGCTTTGTGAACGGCGAAGATTCGACGTCTGTGCTCTGCGGGGTTATGGTGACTGATGGTGTTGGAACGAATGAAAGAGGCGGTGGAGTATATGCACACAACTCATCAGCCCTCATCGTGAATTGCATTATAGAGGAGAACAGCGCCGAAAGAGGCGGCGGAGCTTACGGCGGTCTACTGCGATATTGCACAATTCAATACAATGACGCTCAGTATGGAGCGGGTTGTTTCAATCCCGAGGATATCTTCTACTGTGACCTCACGAATAACATTGGCAGCGGAATGTGTTTCTCAGATTATCCATTCAAGGACTTTGACGACTTTGAGCCAATCGAGATCACAGGATGCAACATATCGGGCAATGACGGTTTCGGCGTCTCCTTCAGAGATTATCTGCCGTCGAATGCCGACAACGCCCTGAGAGACAAGCTTCGTAGCACCGTATCCCATCTTTTCCGAGACTGTGTGATAAGTAACAACACTGGAAGAGGCATCAGCAAGGTTGGATTCGCCGGTTTGCGATTCGAAGAGTGCCTTATTCTCGAGAATGCCGGGGGAGTCAGGATTTATGGATATGACGCCACTGCGACGCTGAATGAATTTGTTGATTGCGTATTCAAACACAACTTCGCTGTCAAGGGTGGAGCCGCGTTTAGCTCCTACAATCAAGGGTCATTCATAAGAACTGTATTCATCGGCAATTCGGCGGATTTCGGAGGTGCACTCTACTCCGATGCAAATGCCGACGCCGGATATCCCGAAGGTGTGCTCGAGGGATGCACTTTTGCGGGCAATTCGGCTCCGGAAGGCTCGGCTATCTGGTACTCGCACGACTTTCTGTGGCGTGCCGACAGTTGCATCTTCGCATTCAACGCCGGATCATCGTCCATCTATTCGCCTCCGGGTGACTCTGGCATAGCCCGCTACTGCAGTAACGTGTTTGGCAACGGTGACGACGAGAAACGCGCTTCTGACAACTTGCCGGCCGATTCGAACGGCAACATCTCCCTCGATCCGCTCTTTTGCGATGCGGCCGGCGGTGATTTCACAATCAGGGATGTCTCACCATGTGCGCCGGAAAACAACGAATGCAACTCGCTGATTGGAGCATACGGAGTTGGCTGCACCGGGGTGCCTTCGGTCATAGAGATCGGGCTTCTCGGTGAAACGAATCTTCAGCGTGTCATAAATCATACCCCGGAAGTCTACTGGCGATTCGATGATCCAGTTGCCGGAATTCAGGACTCGTTCGAGATCGAGGTCGGCACAGACGACAGTTGGGATTCTACAGAGAAGTGGAATCCCGAACCGTTTGAGTCGAGCGATACGAGCGTAGTGTATGATGGGGAGCCACTCGTTGATGGGGAAACTATATGGCTCAGGCTCAGGACAAACAACGGGCATACCTGGTCGGAATGGAATACAATCTCGTTCCGTATGAACTCCGCGCCTGGCGCGTTTGATCTGATTTCTCCTGCGGATACCATCCTGGGCGCCCTGAATGTCGATTTCTTCTGGTCACAATCTGTCGATATTGATCTGTCCGATTCGCTGCGATACTCCTTGTTCGCTTCCGCAGACAGCGGGAACGAGTATACCGTATGGTCATCTGATCTCACAGACACTTTCTATGCTTCTGCCGGTGATCTCGTGTGGGGCAGAGACTACGTGTGGAAGGTAAGAGTAGCAGATCTGAGCGGAGACAGCTCATGGTCTAACGACAGCCTCTTTTTCCGAACCGCGCTCATCGGCGATGTCGATTCGACCAGATCAATCGACGTTGACGATATAATCTATCTTATCAATCATGTCTTTCTGAACGGTCCGCCGCCGTATCCGGAGGTATCAGGTGATGTAAACTGCGACGGGAGAATCGATATCGACGACATTGTTGTTCTGATAGCTTACGTGTTTAACGGCGGCCCGGAACCGTGCGCTGAGGCTCCCCTGGCGGCACCGAACTCTCGAGACAGGAGCGTCTTGAACATCAAATAGACCCGCGGGGCAAGTCAACCAGGACTCATTTGAATCTTGCGAGAGGCCGTTTCAGGATCAGTATCCACAATCGAATTCTAACCCGGCCTTAGTAGTCGTCTAACGCTGACTCCACTTATTCTATTTCTGAGAACTGAAAACTATACCAAAACGCTTGACAAAGTTCAGAAAGGAGTTATTTTCTGATCGTAGAGTGATTGATCTAAGTCCTGTTCAATCGAGTACTAAGGTAACGAGCAAGCAACGGGGTCATTGATTCAGTCTAACGTTTAATGTCGTGTTCGTGCCCGAAATACTAACCTAACGAATCGAATCGACTAACAACTGATTAAGAGGCTGTTCGAAGGGCGACAAAACCATCGTTCGGATGATGGTGTGTGACCAACCTCTTGACCCGTCCCCGGCGGTTATGGTCACGGCACCCGCATTCTGAGCGGTACTACGGAGCCTGTGCTCCAGATACTTCTCGTCCGGTTCCGGTATGGGGCTAATTGGTGGGGGAACCTACTCCGGCAACCGTCGACGGAGATTCAAGCCGCAATCCAGGCGGAGTAAGGCCAAACAGAAATGTGTACTCAAGGAGGCAGTCCTATGTCGCTCGATTCAGCAGTTTCAAAACTCAAACGGTGGAGTCTGATCCACTTCGCCTTTATTGCAGTCGTATCACTCACAGCTCCCACCTCGGGAGTACACGCAGATGTCGACTGCCCAACTCACTTAACTCACTACTGGCAATTCAATGAGACATCCGGAACGGTGTTCGATGACTTGATTGCAACGTTAGACGCCGGCTGCAGCGCAGCGTGCCCTGCATTCGGTACAGGAATAGTCGAAGGCGCGACAGCATTCGACGGCTCAACGGAAATCGACATTCCGGCTTCGACAGATTTCGATTTTGCGTCCGATGCGAGCTTCGCGATCGAGTTCTGGATGAAAAGCGACGCAACCTGCGCTGAGGATGACAATCAGGCGAACGGAGTGATTGTCGGAAGATTCGATGGCGGTGCCTCAGATCCCCTAAGCATCTGGTGGGTCGGAGTCAACTGCAATTCCTCCGAAGGACCGCAGGGAGCTGTTCGCTTTGTCCTGAAGGATAATGGTGGCGGTCCGGTAATGGTCGGAACTACGGTGGTCAATGATAACGAATGGCATCATGTCGCCGCGGTCCATGACTTCGCGACTTCATCCGTGCACCTCTATGTCGATGGCTCTCTTGAGGCCACTGCCACAGCGGTAACGTTCGCAAGTGGATTCGCCGCAGACGACAACATCAATGTCGGCTATCTCAACACAGGTACCGGCGGCTTCTACTATACCGGTCTGCTCGATGAATTGGCTCTGCACGACGTGGCCCTGAGCGATTCGGACATCATGGACCACTACGAACGTGGGATTAATGACGGACACGGCTACTGCAACGAAACACCCGAAATCACATCGACTGCAGTGACAGTTGGGCGTGCGGGTGAAGAATACATGTATGATGTCGAGGCCGACGGATATCCCGCTCCGGCATTTGCTCTAACGACCGCTCCGGTCGGAATGACGATCGATCCGGTAACCGGCCTGATCGAATGGACTCCTGACACCGCTGATGACTACGATGTTGCTGTCGAAGTCACCAATGCATCAGGTACTGATCAGCAATCCTATACGCTTTCAATTCTCGAAGAGATAGCGTGTCCGGACGAAATGTCGCACTACTGGAAACTCGACGAGCAGACGTCCGGACCGTACGATGACTTCATCGGCGGTAACGATATCAGTTGCACAAACTGCCCGACTCCGCTGGCTGGCATCGTTGACGGCGCCCAGCAGTTTGACGGCACCGACGACCAGGGTGATATAGCCGATGATGGATCATTTGACTGGGGTCCCACCGAGAGCTTCAGCGTCGAATTCTGGATGCGAAAGAGCGCCGACTGTGCTGGCACCCAGGGCAGTCAATACAATGAGGTCATCGTTGGCAGGTATGGCACCGGCGAAAACCCGCTTAACATCTGGTGGATTGGCGTAAACTGCAATCAGTCGGACGGTCTTCCAGGCTCAGTTCGCTTCGTCCTAAGGGACTCGGGTGGTCAGGGCACGATGATCCTGAGCGATGAGAGCATTGTTGATGGTGAGTGGCATCACATTGCCGTGGTTAGAGATGCCGTCACTGGAGAGAACCTCCTTTACATTGACGGGGAACTCGAAATATCGACTACTGTAGCTTACACGACCGGCTTCTCAGACGATGCCGCTCTCAACATTGGCTACCTCGGATTCGGAGGTTTCTACCGCTACGAGGGCGATCTTGATGAAGTCGCGATGTACGATCGTGCGCTTACGCTCGGTGATGTGACGGCTCACTATACTAATGGTTTGCAGGGAATATCGTACTGTGACAATGTGGCGCCCGTCATAACCTCCATCGCCCTTACTGAAGCAACTGTTGGAATGTCGTACTCCTATGATGTCGAGGCATCCGGGATCCCGACTCCAACTTTCGATCTGATTCAGGCTCCTGCCGGAATGAGCATCGATCCGACTACCGGAGTGATTGCCTGGACAGCCGAGTTCGCCGGCGATTACGATGTCATCGTCGAAGCAGCGAACTCAGTCGGATCGGATGAACAGCCATTCACGATTACCGTAACCGGCGCTCCTCTCTGCCCGGCGAATCTGGTACACTACTGGACCTTTGATGAGGCCGATGGCCCGAACTACCACGACTTTATCGGATCGGCAAACGCCACCGGCATGAACTACCCCGTGGCTGGTACAGGTATGGTGAACGGGTGTCAGCAGTTTGACGGCACTCACGAACTCGACATTGCGGATCATATGCACTTCGACTGGACGAATACGTCGAGCTTCACAATCGAGTTCTGGGTCAAGAAGGACACGGAATGCGATGGGAATACAAACTCCGAAAACAATGTGATTATTGGTCGGAAGAGCGACGGAGGAACCGGCAATCTGGATATCTGGTGGGTCGGTCTGAATTGCAACACATCGACCGGAGAGCAGGGCAGCGTTCGTTTTGTTCTCAGAGAGAAGGCAACCACCGGACTCATGATTGTCAGCAGTGAAAGCCTGATCGGAACTGGATGGCATCATGTCGCCGCGGTTAGAAACGGCACCACGAACGAAAACATGATCTATGTAGACGGAGAGCTGGCAGTTTCCGAGAATCTGGCGTTCGTTGACGGCTTCGACGACACTGTGCCGATAAACCTCGGCTACATCGGTTTTGCCGAGCATTTCAACTTCGACGGTCACCTTGATGAGCTCGCGGTTCACGATCGCGCACTGGATGACGGTGAGATAGAGAGCCACTATTTGAGCGGTTTGAGTGGACTCGGGTATTGCTATCTTTGTGGTGACGTCGATGGCAGCGCCGGTATAGATATCGATGATATCGTCTACCTGATTGCCTATGTCTTTGCCGGAGGACCGGCACCCGTCTCGGAGGCGACAGGCGATGTCGACTGCAGCGAGGGTATCGATATCGACGATATCGTCTATCTCATCACCTATGTCTTTCAGGGTGGAGACGCTCCGTGTGCCGGATGCACGAAATAGACACGATTGCCTGTAAGCGGGCTATCGATCCGGATACATATGAATAAACAGGTCGGTGCCGGACCAGCATCCCTCGTCCGGCGCCGATACGTTGCGCAGTCGCGAGAACAGCAACCTGGGGAGACACCGGAAATGAAAAGAACAGCCTCGAACGAAAACTGGATGCGAATTGGGGCAATTACAATCACTCTTGTACTAATGATCGTTACATCAGCCGCTGCTAATGACGAAATCAGGATTATGCCCCTTGGAAACTCCATCACCAAGGGGACTGCCGGCAGCGATCTCGATATTGGTTATCGACGGGCGTTGTTTCTCGCGCTTACCGATGCGGGCTATGACGTAGATTTCGTCGGAACTCAGTTTCACGGTCTCGTGGATGATTTCGACAGAGATCATGAAGGCCACGGAGGATGGGAGGCGGATGAGATACGTGACAATATCTATGGATGGCTCGTTCTCAATCCAGCAGACTACGTGCTGCTGCACATCGGCACCAATGATGTATCCCACAATCACGTGGATGTCTCCGAAGTCGATCAGCTTCTCGATAACATCGATCAGTTCGAGGCCGACTATACCACACCTGTGACCGTTCTCGCAGCACGCATAATCCTGCGGGCGGACGGAAATAATTCGACGACCATTGCTTATAACGACTCCGTGGAGGCCCTGGTCCTCGACCGCATCGGCGAAGGTGATGATCTCGTTGTCGTGCATATGGACACGGCTCTGACTTACCCGGATGATCTGATTGACAATGTGCATCCGAATCAGTCAGGCTATGACAAGATGGCTGCGGTATGGTTCAATCACTTGAACGATATTCTCCCCTACACTGCGTGTCCTGAAGAAATATCGCACTACTGGAAGCTCGATGAGACGGACGGCGACGTCTATATCGATTCGTGGGGCGGTTTGGACGGCGAATGTGTCGACTGTCCAAGTCCTGTTGGAGGCGTGGTAGAATCCGCTCAGTATTTCGGCAGCGAAACGCTGATCTATTTCGAGGACGATGACACATACGAATGGGGAGCGGACCAATCATTCACAATCGAATCGTGGGTGAAAGTCGATAGTATCTCGCTCGATGGCCTGATCGACCCATACCACGTGATCATAGGTAGGGGTGGACACGGCCTGTCTCCTGTCTCGTGGCAACTGCGGCTCGTCGGTAAGGAGTCCATGCAGAGTGGAGTTGCTGCGTTTCAACTTTCCGACCTCGGAACGACAGTCGATCTCGTCGGAGTGTCTGACATTGCCGATGGCGATTGGCACCACATCGCGGCAACGCGGGATCATACCACAGACTCAGTCTTGCTCTATGTGGACGGTGCACTCGAAGACAGCTCCAGCGCGGTCTTTTCCTCCGGATTCGCGGATACATCCGGGATTTACGTTGCAGCTTCCGGGCCTGACCCAATGTGCTGCAACTTCCCGGGCACAATCGACGAAATCGCGCTTTACTCCCGCGCATTGAACGCACATGAAATCACTGGTCATGTCGCCAGCGGCCTGAACGGCAATCCATACTGCGCCGGATCATCGGCGCCGTATATCGTATCCGCTCCGATCACGTCCATCGGTCTTGGCCAAAACTATATCTACAACGTGCAGGCTGACGGCGATCCTGATCCAGTCTTCGCGCTCGTCTCCGGACCAGCGGGGATGAGCATAGATACGGTTACCGGACTAGTCGAGTGGCAGCCGTCGAGCAGCGGAGTAATGGACGTAACCGTGTCGGCAACGAATGTCGCGGGATCGGACGAGCAGTTCTTCCAGATCGAAGTCTACGAGCCACCACCATGCCCGGAGGGAATGTCTCACTACTGGATGCTCAATGAACAGGCTGGCCCGATGTATTCGGACGAAATCGGAGGGAACAGCATGTTCTGCGCCTCCTGTCCTGTCTCAACCGCGGGTGTGTCCGGGCTTGCTCAGGAGTTCAACGGATCGACCGAGGCGGATATTGCAGACGACAACACCTTCGACTGGGGTCCTGACCAGAGCTTCTCAATCGAATTTTGGATTTACAAAAACACCGACTGTACCGGCAATACCAATGCGGAGAACAACGTTATTGTCGGACGCTACGGCTCGGGAACAGGCGGGCTCAATATCTGGTGGGTAGGCGTCAACTGCAACTCATCGGAGGGTACGCAGGGTGGAATTCGGTTTGTTCTCCGCGACAACGGAGACAGCGGCACAATGATTGTCAGCAGCCAGAGCATAGTAGGCACTGGTTGGCACCACGTAGTCGCAATGCGAGACGATAAGAACTCCCTGAATAAGCTCTACATCGATGGAGATCTCGCGGGTAGCATCTCATACAACTATACCGAAGGTTTTGATGATCTCGCGGAGATAAATATAGGCTATCTCGGATTCGGTGACCATTTCCGTCTGAACGGCGCGCTGGATGAACTCGCGCTGTACGATCGCGCTCTCGATGAGGCCAAGATAGAGAATCACTATGCGAACGGTCTGGCCGGACACGGCTACTGCTATTTCTGCGGGGATGTCGACGGAAGCGGTGGGATCGACATCGATGACATCGTGTTTCTAATCGCCTATGTCTTCGCCGGAGGAGCACCGCCGAATCCGCTTTCTGTAGGTGATGTCGACTGCAGCGACTCAACAGACATCGATGACGTCGTATACCTAGTTGCTTACATCTTTGCGGGCGGCCCGGTGCCGTGCGCTGATTGTGAATAGATTCAGGAGGGGATATCAACAGTAAGATTTGATACTGAACTTTGTCCGGAGGTAAAAGAGGAGATGTTGAAATTCAGATTGGCAGAGAGGCTTGGTGTCGTCTTTCCAATAGTCACATTGCTACTGCTTGTCACTGTCTGTGGCACTGCCTTCTCACAAGGCTGCCCTGATTCGATGCTTCACTATTGGAAACTCGACGAATCCGGAGGTCCGACGTATGTCGACTTTTATGACACTTTGGATGCGTCGTGTCCGAGCTCATGCCCAATGGCAGTTACGGGTATAGTAAGCGGCGCTCAGCGGTTTAACGGCAGCAACGAAATCGATATTCCGGCAAGCTCAACTTTCGATTGGGCAGCCGACCAGGATTTCACAATTGAGTTCTGGATCAGGAAGTCCTCCACATGTACCGGAAATGCGAATGACTACAACAATATCGTAGCAGGTCGTTATGACGGCTCCGGAGGAAACAACCTGAATCTCTGGTGGGTCGGAGTGAACTGCAGCGGCTCACAGGGTCCGCAAGGCGCTATTCGCTTCGTTCTGAAAGATGACGGTGGAGGCGATCAGGTTATCACGAATGTCTCCGTAACCGATGGGGACTGGCATCACATTGCCGCAGTCCGGGACAACAGCCTCGGGCAAATCCTCGTCTACATTGACGGGCAGCTCGACAGCGCCGTTGCCGTGCCGGCATACTCGTACGGGTTCGCGTCATCGTCCGCAATCACTGTCGGGTATCTCAATCTTAGCGGAGGCTATTATCTGGATGGTGACGTGGACGAACTGGCCGTCTACAATCGCGCGCTCGAGTTAACTGAGATCGAAGCGCACTACAATGATGGGATCAACCTCGGAAGCGGCTACTGCTCAACCGTGACACCACCGCAGATCGTTACTTCACCGACAACCAGCATCCGGGAAGACCGCCTCTACACGTATGATGTGGATGCGACGGGTACACCGGCGCCGACGTACAGCTTGACGACTTACCCAGCGGGTATGACGATCGATCCCGTCACGGGCATGATCGAGTGGACTCCGACCGGAACCGGATCTTATAGCGTAGAGGTCGAGGCCACAAACTCCGGCGGATCGGACCAGCAGCCGTTCACGCTCGAAGTAACCGATATCCCTCTCTGCCTCGAAGGGATTACTCACTACTGGAAGCTCGATGAGGCAAGTCCGGGTCTTTACGCGGACTACTGGGACACTACAACCGCGACATGCTCGAACGACTGCCCGACTCCAGCGACCGGTAAGGTTGGTAATGCGCAGTACTTCGACGGTACGGACGACGAAGTCCTCGTTGCAGACGACGACACGTTCGATTGGGGGCCGAATGCCAGCTTCAGTATCGAATTCTGGATGCGCAAAACTTCCGGCTGTACCGGAACTACAAGCAGCTTCAACAACGTTATCATCGGCCGCAGAGGCGGAGGCTCCGGCAACCTGAACATCTGGTGGGTCGGCGTCAACTGTGACCAGGCTCTCGGTCAGGGCGGAATTCGGTATGTGCTCCGTGATGGCGGTTCATCCGGAGTTCAAATTGTAGGTGGAACGGATGTGATGGACGGTGTCTGGCATCATGTTGTAGCCGTTCGAGACGGCATGCAGGGAATCAATCTTCTATATGTGGATGGCGAGCTCGACGGTTCGCAATCGTATACGTACACAGCAGGCTTTGACGATGTAGTCCCGATGAACATAGGTCATCTACCCTTCAGCACGTTCTTCCGGTACGACGGCGACCTTGATGAACTGGCTATTTATGACCGCGCGCTGACCGAAGATGAGATCGAGTATCACTACATGTATGGAGACGGCGGCCTGAACTACTGTGATGATGGGTTTGATCCCGCATATACCGTATTGACGCCGGAACCATCCACGCCCGTTAATTATGCGCCGTCAGTCGATGTGGAATTTTCCGACGATCGAGGAATCGATCGCGGTTACTACGCTGTGGACAACTGCAGTGACGACTGGACGGAGATATGGAACTACGACTCAGGCGTAACCGACACAAGCGCGAGCATTTCGCTGCCGTCGCCATCCGAAGGAACACACAGCGTGTACTTCAAAGTCAGCGATGACTTCGGCAAATCGAACGGTGACTCGTGTTCGAGCTACTGGACATTTACATACGACATCGCTGCGCCGAACGCCCCGATAGTGACCTCGCCACCGTCCGGACTGGCCTGGAATTCGGTCCCCGCCCTCGATGTGAGTCTGTCGGACAACTTCGGACTGTACTCAGCAGGCTATCAGGTCGATGGCTGCGATAGCTGGATCGATCTGTGGGTTGGTGACTGCGCACAGAACGACACGGGCGTAGTGTTGTCGCTGCCCACACCATCCGAGGGTTCCCACTCAGTCTACTTCCGCGTTACAGATGACGCGGGAAATGCCCGTTCCGATTCGTGCCAACCTGTCTGGGAGTTTACCTACGATGTAACTCCGCCGGATGACGCGGTCGTTCAGTCACCGTCTCCGGGATCGCATCTCAAGACGCTACCAATACTGAACATCTCGATTTCGGACAATCTGGGAATCGACCGAGCATACTATCAGCTTGACGGCTGTGAAGGCACATGGATGGATATATGGAGCTATAATTCGAGCACTACCGATACAACGATTTCGCTCCAGCTACCCGGCGGGATAAGCCAGGGCTTGCACGAGGTATACCTGAAGGTCGTCGATGACGCCGGCAACGAATGCACGGGTTACTGTGACGTTGCATACTGGTTCATCTACGACACCGTCCCACCCGAATCCCCATCGAGCTTCGCTGTGACACCCAAGCACGACGCCTGCCTCCTGAGCTGGCAGAACCCGACAGGTGACAACTCCTTCCGTGGTATCGAAATCCGACGGAATTCCTGGGGAGTCGGCGCGTACCCCGAATTCGATGACTTTATTCCGGACCCGCCCGGATTCCCATTAACACACACCGAGGGCTGGTTCGTGTACCGCGCCAACGGACAGTATCACTTCGATGACCTCTCGTCTCAGGATCGCAACGCATTCTTCTACAGCATTTTCGCGTTCGATTCGGCCGGAAACTACTCTCCGCTCTCTGTGAGTGACACCATCCTCGCAACCAGCTATCTTGTCGGTGATCTCGATTATAGCGGGATTGTCGATGCAGGCGATACACTGGTGCTGAGCTCAGCTTACCGGACACTCGACGGAGATGCATCGTACAATGCCGAGGCAGACATCGGTCCTGTAATCGGAGAAGTCTCTACAGGTATTCCGCAAACGGATAACCGTATCGACATCGAAGACCTGGCTGTGATCTGCATCAACTACGGTCTTGATGGCGCCTACGCCGGAGAACAGCCGCCGTTCATGAGCGGCACAAAGGAAAAGACAGGTACCGGGACAGGCGCCGGTGACCGAGCGGCAATCGTCACGCTCAACCCGGCTTACATCGACGCGAACCCGACCCAGGTCTGCACACTCTGGATCAATTTGAGCGACGATTTCGATCCGGTCGAGGCCGGAGCCTTCAAGATAACGTACGATGAGACGTTGCTCCAGGCGCAACAGGTGTTCCTGCATCCGGATCATCTGGACAACACGATGCTTATCGCCTCGGTCTTTCCGAGCGACTCAATTCTCGTTGACTTTGGAGTCCTGAACGGCACATTTGCCGGACCGGGAGCAATAATCGGGCTGGAGTTTTATGTGCTCGATGCTGTCGGTGAGGCGCACCTGCGCTTCACGAGATCAACCGTAATGGATGATATCGCCATAGGTTACAGCCACGGCACGATCGGCGCAGATATCTTCATTGCCACGTTCTGCGGCGATGTAAACGGCTCCAACTCGGTCGATATCGATGATATCGTGTATACGATAGCCTATGTCTTCCAGGGAGGTCCGGCACCAAATCCCGTCGAGTCCGGCGACGTCAACTGCTCCGGGGGCGTCGACATCGATGATATCGTCTATCTCATAACATATGTCTTCCAGGGAGGTGATGCCCCCTGCGACCCGGATGGCGATTCAATCCCCGACTGCTGATTGACATGAAACAGACTCTCCTCTTAAATACCTTCAGAAGTGCAGGCGCATGGAACGGAAGCCATCCTCGGCTTCCGTTCCTGCAACCAGATATGCCGCTACAGCTATAAATACAGTAAGCCAATATCGTTGCGCAAATCGGCAAGGCAGATTCAGAGACTATCGGTACGCATGATCTTCATTTCACCCGCCGGATATAC
The DNA here is from genome assembly GCA_964415885.1 of uncultured Ignavibacteria bacterium. Classification (GTDB taxonomy): domain Bacteria; phylum Zixibacteria; class MSB-5A5; order JAABVY01; family JAHJOQ01; genus CAYQCE01. The sequence continues at coordinate 63,501 of CAYQCE010000001.1, read as the reverse complement.
AGCCCCGTCGGGACGCGGGAGGGGTCGAAGTGCGGAAAGTGTTTTTCGAGGAGGTCCGGGTGGCGCGCGGTCATATAGCTCCCGCACCAGACAACCTCGAACGAGTCGTTATACATAAGAAATGCCTGCACCACGTACTGCTCGTTCCAGAAATGGTGTTCGTCGAGGATGTACGACTCCCAGTAGTCATACGGGAATTGAATATCGTGTATATGGATAACAACACCTTTAGCAAGCCGCGGCAGCACGTCGAACATCTCGAAATTGACATCGCTGCCGAATTTCGATACATGACTCGAATCAATGAAGAGCAGGTCGCCATCCGCCAGTTCATCGAAGATGACGGGATCGACATCCTCCACCTTGCTCCGGACGAGAGACAACCGGGAGCCGTTGAGACGTCGGATCAAATCCCTCGGATACGGATCGATAGCGGTCAGGTTCGCGCGCCTGCCGGTCTCGGCATCGTTTCTCTCGACAGCAGTGAGCGTAGCGAGCGTGGAATGCCCCGACCCGATTTCGATAATGCGTTTTGGTTTGAGATCGCGCACGATGCAGTAGTGCATCTGCCCGCTCGCGTACCCGAAACTGCCGTTCCCGAGATGATACTGCGTTGGATCGCCATTCGATTGCAACGGGAAATCGGAGTACTCGTCGCGGTATTTCGGGCAGATACGGTCCATGAGCTCGACCTGCTGATCTTCCCGCATATCGATCCCATGCAGGCTGCACTCGCGCCTGAACAGCTCCCGTTTCTGCCTGAGTAGTCTGGTGTCCGGAATTGGGCTGTAGAAATGCACCGGGAGAACATGCACGCCGATCGATTCAAAAAACCTGAACGACTTCTTTAGTGCTCGCCCGGTTATGGCATTCAGAATCCGAATTTATCCTCCAACGCAACGGCAATCAGGAACGAAAATCAACAAAAAAAGCCGGGATGGCGGTTCTCGACGGGACGCAAGCCGCCTGTCAGGAAACGGTTAACGTGCTGTGAGTAAGTATACGCAGTCAAATACGTAATAACGCCACGTTGACTATTGCTATAAACGGACGTTATTAGTACTGTCTTCAAATTGCTTACCAATGCCCTATCCTCAGGGCGAAATAGGACTGGATCTGTGGTCGGCGTTCTCTCAGTTCGCCGGCCGCTTCTTTTTTGGTAGAGTCTGTTCAGCTACTTCGATCTAAGGTAGGTGGCGAGGCTCAACTGTGTACCGGAGATTCCGAGTTTGCGCCTAATGTTCTCGCGATGCTTCAGCACGGTGAGAATAGAGAGATTTAGCTGGTCTGCTATCTGCTTCGAGGACATGCCAGTCTTGATCAGATCGCAGATTTCCGACTCCCGAGATGTGAGTTTGCCATACTGCTTGCGGAACTCATCCCGATCAAGCGACAGCAGCGTACGAACCTCGGATTCGAATCTCTCGAGCTGATCGTAGTGCTTCGAATCTATCTGTTTCCGAAGGGAACTGAGTATCGGGAAAATTCCATTCTCGATATCCTGGTAGATTTCCTGCTTCATATCCTTCTTCTGGCTCTCGATATGATCCAGTATCTGCTTGAGGGCGACGTTCTTTTCTGTCAATTCACGTCTCTCAGCCATCAGGTCATCGGCGAGGAGTTTGAGCTTCTCTTCGCTGTGCTTGCGATCCGTAATATCGCGAACCAACGCAACCAGATGACAGTCGCGGCTGCGGAGATCACCCTTAACTGCAAGAGACAGCTCGAACCAGTACTGCTCGCCCGCCATCTCGAGCGAATACTCGGTACCTTTGCTCTGCCCGGTAGCCGCGGCCTCCTCAACAGCCCCCATGATAAGCGAAGCCGCCGGTTCCGGAATGACATCCGCGAATGTCTGCCCCACGAACTCTTCCGGTTTCCTGTAGAGTAACTCTGGATGGGGCGCACGAAAATCATAGATCAACCCGTCGCAGTCGACCTCGAACATCAGATCCGGCAGCGCATTGAGCGTAGCCTGAAGCTGGGCATTAGTCTGGCGATATTTCTCTTCGGCGAGTTTCCTCTCGGTGATATCGATCGAGACTATCTGGATTCCGACCAGCTTCTGATTGTCGTCAATCACCGGCTGCAGCGTCGATAGAAACCACCTGCTCCCGCCCGGAAAGCCGATCAGGTCCTCCGAGACCATGCTCTCCCCAGACTCCGCCACGATCTTCTGGCGTTTCATAAACAAGTCTGCGTCATCCCGGAAGAGATCGGTGATATGGCGGCCCGTGAAGTCGGATGCCTTCCCGCCCATATTCATTGCCGCAGTGTCGTTAATAAACAGAAGAGTGCCCTCGGTATCGTAAAAGAGCACAGACAATTCCTGGCTCTCTATCAGCAGGCGGTACTGCTCCTCAGTAACCTTGAGATCGCGCTCTGCCCTTTCACGTTCGCGGACATCACGGATTAGTAGAACGTGCGCAGGCCGATCTTCGAATTCAACAGGCTTGACGGTGATATCGCAGGCTACCAGGTCGCCGCCTTTCTTCACAGCGTCGACTCGCTCGATACGGTTCAACTCCGTGTTGCGTCCGGCAGCTTCGAGCCACTGTTGTACGGTGCTGATGCCACGCGGTCGGAGCAGATTGTCCACGGGAGGATTGTCATTCAGCTCATCACGCTCGTAGCCGAGAAGCTCTGCGAATGCAGCGTTGAATGAGACGCACCGGCCATCCTGAATCACAGCCAGCGCATCCGGAAGCCAGTCTGCGAGCACCCCATGCGGCCCCTCACCGGTTCGCACAACCAAACCTCCAATCGGTGTGTGATAATGTCTGGGCCTCGCACACTGTTAGTTATCAATAGATTACATCGACGCCGAATCGAGCGACGACAGAACAGCATTCGAGGCAAGACCAAAAATACGCACCGATATACGCGATAATCACCTGTTGACTATTTTGCGGACTGGCCGTAAACTCATTATGTAAGGTGCAACAAGCTTTCGGGCGGCTCGATCACGCAACTTAGATAGACTACACTCGACATTCAGTCGTCCATACAGGTCTCACTTGATAAGAGTGAGGCCTTTTTTTGTCTGAGACTATCGGCGCTGTTTGGTCTATGTGAAAATTATACCCCCCGCGAGCCCTGATGTCAAGCGAGATTGTGAGCCGGGGGTGATCACCGTGGTCAACTACCTGGATCATCCTGTAGAGTGAGAATCGAATTTGCAGTCAAAACGGGAGCCGCCTGGCTCCCGTTTCTAATTCGCAGCTTTGCACATCTCTCCTATCGCCAGGCTCCTATTATCAGCCCCATTCCCACGAAACCGATCAGGTGATAGGCGGCATTGATCAGAAACAGCTTGACCGGCCGCGCCTCCATGAGATCGTTGATGCCGAACGCGAGGGCTACGAAATTCAGCCCGGCTGTAAGTCCGATCGCAAACCCGCCCCAGAGCGGCTCCAGGTCTGTCCAGCAGAGTATCCGCGCGATACCGTACGCCACAAAAAGCGACAGCACGAACACGAACACAAGCTTCCGAGGCGAGAAATATTGTTGCGCCTGCTCCTTTGTCCAGCCCAGGAGCTTCATCCAGGCATTCCCGAACATCACCGGCGAATACCACACGGCCCCGAGCACGAAATATGCCGCAGCCGACACAAGCACAGCCCAGTAGTTTACACACACTGAGTCCATCAGCACTCCCTCCAAACTGTAGTGATTATATGACTCAGACCTGTTAACACGGTGAAGACTGTCGAGGTTCCGGCCTGGACCGGACGTAATCCTCAGTCGCAAACTGTCCGCATAGTTGAATCTCGATACGTCAACCGGCGCAGACCAGCGTTCAGCCTGCATCTATAAGTTAATTCTAACATTTCAAGTCCTCTCGCTGGAGTTCAACAATCGGGTCCAAACCAAACATGGACTGAACCGGTAGAATAAAATCGGCTTTTTTGGTAGACAAATCGCATTTTGATCTTATATTTGATTAGGTTACGGCAAATCAGGTTACCCATCTCCGGCCTCATACAGTACGTATTGAGCCGCCTGAGATTATTTTGATACATTCATGTTCTCTACAGCGGCCTGTACCAGCCGAAGCAGTATAATCTATGTTCTCTATATTGCAAAATATATCCACCTATCCATATTTCGGTACAAGTGTAATCCCAAACAAGGAGAGACAACGTGAGGAGAGTGCTAAATCTTACGGTGATTACTGTACTTGCCGTCCTGCTCCTGGTGTCCATCTCGACAGTTTTCGGACAGGAGGAGATGTCCGGAAAGCAGGATCGAGCGCGGACAGCTTTGCAGGGTCTGCGCGGCGAGTTCCCCAATATCAAGGTCTACGATGATATTGGCAAGGTTACGCGAATCTACGGCGCGCCGTTCTCGTTCGGATCGAGCCCGGAGGCATCGGCGGAAGGTTTCGTCCAGAGACACTCCGCTGTGGTCGGAGCGAAGAGCGCTCAGCTCGTTCCGGAGAGCAGGATGCCTGACAAGCGCCGCACGCAACAGCTAATGTACGACAGGCTGAAGGACAGCTACAAGTTCACTTTAGTCTATTACCGTCAGTACGTCGACAACGTCCCGGTCTTCAGATCGGAACTCAGGCTCCTCGTGCGCAACGAGCCGAGCTATCCGCTCGTACTCGCCGTGTCATCGATGTGGGATGTCGGCGATTTCAGAGTGCCGGATCGATTCGCGACTGACTTCGAAACGGCCAAGCGGGTTGTACGCCTCGAAATGCCTGAGATGACGCGGTTCACCGACCCGACAACTAAAGTCTGGGCCGGCTACGACGGAGTTGAAGCCGAACAGCCCCGCCTCGCCCTGGAGTTTGTGGGTTACGGTGACAACGGCGAACAGTGGCTGTTCGTATCGGATGCTCAGACCGGTGAAATCCTGTATAGCGAAGACAGAATAATCTTCGAGGATGTGTCGGGCCATGTATCGGGTCTCGGTACCGAGGGTCATGGGGCCGAGCATTGTGAGGACGAGATCGATACGCCGATCCCTTACGCCAAAGTAAGCATCGGTGCAACCACCGCATACACCGACGAAAACGGCAACTACACGATCTCGAATGGCGGAACCGGCCAGGTGACGGTCGAGTCTGTCCTGAAGGGGCAGTACTTCAATGTCTATAACTACGCTGGAAGCGATGTTGGCTTGAGCAGCATTGTCACGCCTCCGGGACCTGCAGATTTCCAGCACAACACCGCAAACACCGACCCGCTCATTCGTGCTCAGGTCAACGGCTACATTGAACCAAACGAGATTCGCGACCTTGTGATTGAGGTCAACCCGAGCTATCCGCAGGTATCCACCCAGTCTAACTTCCCGGTATATGTGAACAGGAACGATTTCTACTGCCCCGGCAACGCGTGGTATGATCCCGGCGATGTTTCCATCAACTTCTGTCAGGAAGGAAGCGGACATCCCAACACGGCGTGGTCGAGCGTGATTCATCACGAATATGGCCACCACCTCGTCAATGTAGGCGGCAGCGGACAGGGCGAGTATGGTGAGGGTACCAGCGATATCATGTCGCTATTGCTATCGGATTCACCAGAGCTCGGTCTGGGTTTCTACGGCAGTTGCTCCGAGGCTTTGAGAAATGCGGATAACACGTTCCAGTACCCCTGCTCCGGCGCAATTCACTACTGCGGCCAGCTCTACTCCGGATGTGTCTGGAGCACGCGCAACGAGCTCATCGGAAACTACCCGAATTATATTACAATCCTGGCCGATCTATCGATCAACTCGATACTGCTTCACACGGGTACATCCATTACACCGCAGATCACGATCGACTGGCTGACTCTCGATGATGACGACGCCAACCTTGACAACGGCACGCCGCATTATCCTGAAATCTGTGCCGGCTTCGGCGCCCACAACATGGACTGTCCCGAGCTGAGCCCGATTCTGTTCGAGTATCCGAATGGCAGACCTCAGACAGTGATGCCGAACCAGACCACAACGGTCGAGGTTGTCATAAATGATAACGCCGTCGCTCCCACGCCGGGTAGCGGACAGCTCTTCTACTCGATCGATGGAGCGCCGTACGTATCCGGGACCATGACCGAAACCTCGCCGGATCACTACGATGCTATCCTTCCGGCAGCCGATTGCGAGAGCGTGATCTCATGGTACGTCACCGCCGAAGCGAGCGGATTCGGCACTGTATCCGATCCGGCTGATGCGCCTTCATCGGCGTTCACGACTATTGTTGCCACCAGCTTCACAAATGTCATCGACGACAACTTCGAAAGCGATCAGGGCTGGACAACCTCCTACAGCGGCGCAACAAGCGGATACTGGCAGAGAGGAACACCGGTCAACGACGGGAGCTGGGACTATGATCCCGCATCAGACGGCGATGGAAGCGGACAGTGTTTCCTCACTGAGAACACATCCGGTAACACTGATGTTGACAATGGCTCGGTGACTCTCATCTCACCAACATTGGATATGGCGAACGGAATCGCCTCGATTTCGTACTACTATTTCCTGAGACTGACAAACACGGACGGGACCGACAAGCTGCTCGTTGAGATCAGCAGCAACGGCCTCTCCGGACCGTGGACTCAGATTGCGAATCACAACACCGACGGCGGTCTCCTATGGAGATTTCACGAGATTGACGCCGCTGCGCTATCCGCCGCAGGCGTAACGATGACTTCCGATATGCGCGTCAGATTCACAGCCAATGACGGCGATCCTCAGTCAATCAACGAATCCGGCGTCGACGGTTTCACGGTCAATCTGTATGAGTGTGACGACCAGACTGACACGGATGGCGACGGTATCATCGACATTCTCGACAACTGCCCGATCGTCTCTAATCCGGAGCAGGAAGACACTGACGCTGACGGTATCGGTAATCTCTGTGATGTGTGTCCGGATGTCTACAATCCGAACCAGGAAGATGCCGATTCCGACGGCATAGGCGATTCGTGCGACGTCTGCACGGATTCTGACGGTGACGGATTCGGTGATCCGGGCTTCCCGCATAACACATGTGATACCGACAACTGCCCGAACGTCGAGAATGCAGATCAGGCTGACGCCGATGGCGACGGTATCGGAGACGCATGCGATCACTGCACAGACACCGACGGTGACGGATACGGCGATCCCGGATACACAGCCAACAACTGTGATGAGGACAACTGCCCGTCAATCGCGAACGAGGATCAGGCGGATGCCGACGGTGACGGCATCGGAGACGTATGTGACGAATGCACAGACACCGATGGCGACGGCTATGGAAATCCGGGTTACGCGGCCAACACCTGCGACGAAGACAACTGCCCGACTACTCCGAATGAAGACCAGCTCGATTCGGATGAGGACGGTGCAGGCGATGTTTGCGACGATTGTCCTGATCATCCGGAAGATGATTGCTGTGATCCGCAGTTCCACAACCAGGCTCCGACTATATCCTCTGAATCTTACATTGGACTCGAGCCCGGTGAGGAATTCAGCTACACAGCTACCGCCAACGACAACAACTGTGACGGCACCGAACTCACATTCTCCGTTGAGAATCTGCCAAGCTGGTGTTCTCTCACAGATGTTACGGTGACTGGAACAGCGGGCTGTGATCACGAAGATACGCTCTTTACGGTCATTGTCAGCGATGGTTCGCTCAATGATACGCTACTCGTTACAATTGACATTGACCACTCGAACGTACCGCCGTCGATAGCAGAGGTGGACGACGAAGCAATGTATAACGGTTCGGAGCTCATGTTTGTACCGGTTGTAACCGATCCGGACGACACCGAGATCACACTGGAGTTCCTGAGCGTTCCCGCCTGGTCGACAGTCCAGAATGACACGGTAACCGGTACTGTACCGGATGCCAGATCGACTGAGACAATCTCGGTAGCCGCTCATGACTTCTGCGGCTCTGATACGATGTCATTCGTTATCGAGACGTTTGTGTGCGGCGACGTTGATGAAAGCGAAGGTGTCGACATTGACGATATCGTCTACGTCATCCAGTATGTCTTCCAGGGTGGTGCTGATCCGGTGCCGCCTGAGTCCGGTGATGTCAACTGTTCCGACTCGGTAGATATCGATGATGTCGTATACATTATCGAGCATGTCTTCCAGGGTGGAGCAGATCCTTGCGCGGATTGCGACTGATCGACAAGTCGATCAGAGCGTTGCAGATAGAAGAAACGGGAGCCCTTTTGGGGCTCCCGTCCTGATACGCGCAAAAATATCCAACTCCAATAATCCGTTAGTTGGCTACGAGCTTGTGGTTGTATCTGTCTGTATTCCGAACCCTCAGAGCACTACAGTCTACCGCAAATCAAGTGTTTTCACTGATGATGTATTCGGCTGGGAGTTTATCAACCCCACTACGAGCGAGCAGTTACCCGGCTCACTTCTGAGCCGAGTTGATAAACAGAGTATGGCTTTGCGAGGGCGCCGGAGAAGCCTGTTTCATCGTAATCGCGCAAAAGATGCGCGTCCGGATCATGACACGTCGCGAGCACCGGAACATTCGAGTCAAGGTTCTTGAGCTTCCGAAGAGTCTCCGTCGCGAGTGCACAGTCCGGATCATCGACATCCAGAATCACAAGATCGTATCGGACACCTGAACGAACTGCCGTTTCAAGCATCGATATTCCCTCGAGTGCATCCGAGACAATCGTGACATCATAGCCGAGCGAACTCAATGTCAATCTGGCGAAGCGACACATCGCGGGTTCATTATCGATGAACAGTATACGACAGGCGGACTGTGCGCGGAGATCCCTCAATATCTCATTGCGATTGGCTGGTTCGATTGAAGCCGGAAGGTAGACTGTGAATCGCGAGCCGAGGTACGGCGTAGATTCCACGGTTATATGCCCCCCGTGACGACGCACGATTGCATAACTCGCTGTCAGCCCCAGGCCGTGTCCCAACTTCTTCGTGGAATAGAACGGATCAAAGATCCTGTCGACCTTATCCGCCGAAATTCCAACTCCGCTGTCGGCCACGGAGATCGAGACATATCTGCCATCATCCAGTGGGATGCCGGAGGAACTGTCTATCTCGATGTTTCGACCTGTTATGGTTACATAGCCACCCACCGGCATAGCCTGTTCTGCGTTTAGAAGCAGATTCAGGAATGTCTCCGCAAGCTGGCTTGAGTCCGCTGCCACCGACCAAATATCACCCGCAATCTCCCGTTTCACGTTTATACTCGAATCGAGGGATGCATACTCCAGGGCTTCATCCACAATATCAGCGACAAGACACGCAGATTTGACGAGATGCCCGCCGCGAGAGAAAGTAATCAACTGCTCCGTCAGCCTGCGCGCGCGAGCCGCCGACTTCTCTGCCTCCATAGCGATAGCGTAGCCATCCGAGTGGATGTCGAGGTCTGTCTTCAGCAGAGACAGGCTGCCCACTATCCCGCTCAGGACATTGTTGAATTCATGTGCTATTCCGGCGGCGAGACCTCCGACCGACTCGAGCTTATCTAATCGGGAGACCTCGGTCAAGTAACGGTGTTCATACGTGACATCTTCGACCATCAGACAGACGCACGATGTTCCTCCCTTATCAGTCCCCACGGGATGGAAGCTGAACCGATACCAGTTCTTCTCGTCATAGTCATTGATTCGCATTCTATCAATCGTCACCGACTTGCCTTTGTAGGCAGACCGAAGGTATGACTCAAAATCTCCCCTGTCCGACAACGGAATAATCTCCAGAATCGCATCTCCTGCGCTGATCTCTCTGCCTAACATCAGGCGAGTTGTATCTTTCGCGACTCCATTTGCCATGATTACGCTGTAGTCTGAATCCAAGAGAACGAACGATCTCTTTACACTGTCGATTATTGTTCTGAGCCGGGAATTGGCCTCCTCAAGCAGCAGGTCCTTCTTCTTGAGAGCAGTAATATTAAGGCAGACTTTGCCGACGCGCCGTACTTCATCGTCGTCGTCGATCACGGGATATACATGATCCAGGAACCACAGTCTATCGCCGTCCCACTCGACAGAGTTTTCCGCTTGAAGCGCACGGCGCGAGGACGCAACCTCGCGAATCTGCTCGATGAGCCGTTCCGCTTCTTCATTGCTGAAAAGGTCTCTGACCGATTTCCCCACGATCGACTCCTGATCGACACCAAAAACAGAGGGTCCGTTGAAGTACAGGTAGTTTCCATCGAGATCATGCAGGACAAGGATGCTGTCCGAGCACTCTATGAAACTGGACAGCTTCACCGAATAATCGCGCGACTCCGCTTCCGCCCGCCGCTGATCGGTCAGGTCTCGCATTATACAATGTGTGCAGATGAAGTCTCCACAGCTATCGCACTGGACTTGGCCGTCGAAAGAGACTGTCAGTATCTTGCCACTCTTGCTAACCAGATCGAACTCTCTGTCTGATATCGATCCATGAGATTTGAACTTTCGGAAAGATGACCGAAAGGTCTGAAGGAACGGTGATGGAATGAACTCCGCAAACGCCCGGCCAATCACCTCCGACCGATGATAGCCGAGGAGCGAACACCAGTAATCGTTTACGTCGCGTATACGACCGTTCGCATCGAGTGACTGGTATGCTATCGGTGCGTTCTCGAGGAGATCTGCGTAGTAGTCGAGCTTCGACCGCGAGCCGCCGACCGGGTAAGCAGTCTTGTAATCACCCGGTCGATCTTCACCGGAAGACTCGTTATCGGCGGTGTCCATTTTGTCCTTCTTCTTCGGCCCCGTACAGCTCTGCTGCCGCACAGATGGGAAAGACGAATATGGGGCCTGTCAGTTACAGTGTAGCCGGAGGATCGTCAAAGTCAAGGTCTTTTAGTGTATCATGGATCAAGGCTATAGATATTGGCTGTCGATCCCTACCGAGTACCTCAGCAGGTTTAATGGGGTGGGGCGGCCTTTAGAGAGCCGCCCCGATCAAGCTGGAAACCGTCAACTGGAAAACGCTTGAGGTCATTCTATCGAGTATTCTGCTTCAGTCCAGGCTTGGATCGCACTTGATCCGCATCCATGGCCCAAAGTCCTTCACTTCCGTGCTGCTAATCCGTCACAACTCTGCCGGGTTCCACGCTTGCAGTTTCTTCAGTAACGCGGTTCTCGATCTCGTCATTTCTCACGCGGAATCGACCGATCATCTGTTGTAGACCTTCAGCCTGACGATTGAGCTCTTCCGCAGCGGTTGCGGACTGCTCAGCGCCCGACGCCGTTTCTCGCGTGATGTTCGATACTTCTTCGATATTCTTGGTGATCTGTTCCGCGGCTGCCGATTGCTGCTCACTCGCTGTGGCAATCTGCTGTATCATATCTACGACGCGGTTCGCCATGCCTACAATCTCGGTCAGGCTGTTGCCGGCCTGATCCGCAAGTCCACGGCCCTGATCGACCTGCTCGATACCGGACTTCATGGACTTGACCGCATCCTCGGTCTCTCCCTGAATGCCTCGTATCATCTCCGTGATCTCGCCCGTGGCGTGACCCGTTCTCTCGGCGAGCTTTCTGACCTCATCGGCAACAACCGCAAACCCGCGGCCCTGCTCACCGGCCCTGGCTGCCTCTATTGCGGCATTCAGAGCGAGGAGATTCGTCTGGTCGGCGATATCATCAATCACGCCGATAATATCACCTATCTGCTCTGCCGACTGGGCGAGCTTGCTGATCGATTCTGCTGACTCGCGAACTGTGTCAGATATTTGCTGCATGCCCTGTATTGTGTCGGAGACGATTGTGCCGCCTTCCTGAGCAGTCGACGATGCCCCCTGCGAAGCCTCGGACGCTTCCGAAGCGTTCTTCGTGCTCTGCACTATAGTAGCAGTCATTTCCTCAACGGCCGATGAGACCTGCCCCATCTGATCCGACTGGGTCTTGGCTCCGCGAGACATCTGTTCGGACGAACTTGCTATTTCACCAGCCGCTGCTACGAGTTCACGGGCGTTGTCCGTCAACTGGCGAATGACTCCTGTCAGATTCCGAATCATTGTCTTGAACGACTGCCCGAGGACATCCTTCTCGGACTTCGGCTCTACAGAAATCGTGAGATCGTTATCCGCAATAGACTGCGCTGCCCGAGACAGGCTGTTCATATACTCGATCAGACTCCGGAATGAGTCAGCGAGAATACCGATTTCATCACCGGACCGGATCGTAATCGACTGATCGATATCGCCAACTGCGATCTTCTCGGCCGCTGTCGAGATCTCCGTGATTGGTCTGGAGATGCTTCTCGCGAAAAACCAGCCAACAACTGCCACGATCAGCGCAAGAATCACTCCGAGGATGATTATCGAGTTACGGAGTGCGGCGACTTTCGCGAATGCCTCTTCCTCGTCGATCTCCGCCAGGACACCCCACTGCATTCCCCCGACAACCAGCGGAGCGTACGCAGAGAGAACGTTTATTCCGCGATAGTCCTTGACTATTTCCGCACCCGAATTTCCGGCTATGGCGTCGCGGGCGGTCTCTGTCTCGATACTCTGGCTCAGGACGGTAGATTCCCTGGAAAATCTCGAGTCAGATCTCATCAATAGGTCCTTACCGACAAGGTATGTCTCGCCGGATTCACCGAGTCCGCTCCTCTCCTGCATTATGGCGTTTATTCGATCGAGCGGGAGCTGGAGGGCCACCTCGCCGATGAACTGCCCGTGTTCGTCACGGACGGGAGCACCGACAAATGACGCGGCGGCACCGTTGGAAGGCGCGTATGGAGCAAAGTCTACCATCGACACACTGGTCCGAGCCTTACTAAAAAGCTCTGCAATGTTCTCGTTGGAAAAGCGACCGTTGACGATGTTGGTACCGAAATCCGGCTCCTTCTCAACCGTATAGACAATATCTCCGTCAGCCGAGATCAGGAACAGATCATAGTAACCGTACTCCTTCTCGTACTGTGTCAACCACTTTGAGTATGTCTCATCCGCGCTCTTCCAAGCTTCTCCGTTTACCCCACCATTGTCGAAACCGGCTTCGTAGGCTTTCAGCGCAGCGAGCACGGTTGGATTGGTGGACAGCACGGAGACATCTCCGAGACGTTCCCCAAAGTAATTCTCGACCTGCCCCTTCTTGACATCTCTAAGCGAGATCAACTGATTGAACGCTGATTCCTCGAGTGCAGCGGAGCTGTTGTTGAGCGAGATCATCGCGGCTGTGATGAGCGGAACTAATCCGATCAGCATGAAGATCGCGATGAGCTTGGTGTTGATTTTCAGGTTTTTGAACACTTGCCCTCCCCTTGCGTTACTCGACTGCGACGGTCATCAATCCCAATGGCGACAATCTCAATTGTGCTGTGCGCAGTCAATGTCAGTTCGTTGGGTTCGAATTCTGCAATAGCCCTGACCGGATACGCAGAGCCTAATCCGAACGATATTCGGTTCGTTTATGGTTTATTTATTGTTCATTTCGACCATTTTTCACTGAGGTTAATAAGACAACTTTGCCTACTACTTGAGTACAATGCGTACTCATTCTCGAGCGAACAACGTTCGAGAGCTACGCAGGAGAATCGTGCAATCGTTTCAGACTGTTACATCGATTTCAGAAATGTCGGTAGATTGAGATTTGTGTTGGCTAATCCAAGCTTCTTTCGGATGCGCTGACGCTGCTTGTTTACCGTATGAACCGAGATCGTGAGTGAATCGGCTATTTCTTTCGAGGAGAGACCCATTCTCAGGAGATTGCATATCTCGAGTTCGCGGGGCGCGAGACGTTGGCATCGTGATTCCAGTTCGGATACAAAGGGGGAGACTACGTCACGGAGATTACGTTCGAGAAGGTCCGCGTATTCGCTGTCGGACTGATTCAGTCGGCTCCGGATGAGACGAAGAGTCGGGAGGATAACTCGATCAACGTTGGACTGCACCCGGCGCTCGATCAGCTTCTTTTCACCGTCGATTTCCTCCAGCACGCCCTTCAGGACGATGTTCTTCTCTCTCAGCGCGAACCGTTCCGCTTCGAGCTTGGAGTTTATTTCTCTAAGCTGGTCCTCCGCCTTCTTTCGGCCCGTAATATCGCGGCATGTGATTAGCGCCGTGCTGCCCAGAATGGAGACGCGCTTGACATTTATCAACAGGTAGTGCATGAGGCCGTACTTGTCGAGTATTCCCCGCTCGATGTTCTCGATTTCCATGACTTCCTCCAGCGCATCTATCGAGAACAAGTCGCAGCCGACGAGCTTGTCGATCGATCCAAGTGCTCTCGCTTCGTCGCGATCATAACCGAAAATCACGTGGACATTCGGACAAACATACGTAAAGCGACCGTCGTCGTCGGTTAAGAAGACCGCGTCGGAGATACTGCCGAGAGTAACACGATGCAACTCCTCGGATTCGCGAAGGGCCGCCTCGGCCGTTTCCCTGCGTTTATTCTCTTCGCGTTGTTGCCCCGCAATCTCCGCCAGCTTTCGGGATTCGCCCGGGACCGCCAGAGAGAGCCGTTCGACTTCGGCACGATCATCGAGCATCTTTTCGAAATCAAAGAGCTTGAGTGATACGGCGGCGGCACACGCGTCGGTGAGACTCTGGAGACATGATCTGAATCGGCGAGCGAAATCTTCGTTGAACGACAGTAAAAGCCGCCCCGCCTCCCCGCACTCAGATTCAATGTCCGCTTCGAAGCTGCCAGGGGAGCGTACAGCCAGGCGATCCGCGAGGATTTCGTTGTAGTAGCGCACTTCGGCTGACGTAAGTCTAAGCCAATCCCCATAGCTCCGTATGACATGAGTCAGCCTCTCGACCATCTGACGTCGGGAGCCACTCTCACTGCCTGCCTCCAGGGCTATGTCCGCGAGAAGCGAGATGCCGGAGTGCCTCAACTCGGAATTCTCGATTTCGAGTAAGCGAAACGCCTCGATTCGCGAATGTTGCCTTGCACAAAATGATCTCATGGTTTTCGCTGCCGGATTTGAACTTTTTACTCCGAACGTATCAAGTGGCATTCTGACTCCTGCGCCCTGGTTCGCAGCTTGCGTCTCACTTCATAGATGTCGGCACAAGGTGTTCGAATGTTGAACAGGAGAAGAAAAAAACCTCCGATCGTTGAACGAAAGGAGGTTTGAGCTGCCAGTACGTACCCTTGTTTTGGTGTCACGGCAAAGATCGCACCGAAATATTAGTAGAATATTAGGGCGGGGTAACAATGATATTATTTCGTGGCGGTCAGGTCATCGACATAAGAGAGGAGGCTGTCTAATAAGACACCAAACAGCTTCCGAACCCCGGCTGCAGCTTGTTCAACCGGGGCCCGATTTCAAGTGCATAAGCGGCGGGCTTAGAAGCTCGACATGATCTCTCGTTCAGCCTCGCTGAATATCTTACCCAGCTCCAGCAGAATGAGCAATCTGTCTTCCAGCTTTGCGACGCCTCTAATGTATTCCGACGATACGGATGTTGCGATATCCGGAGCCGGTTCAACGGTTGTTGCCGGAATCCTCAGGACCTCCGAAACCGCGTCGACGATCATACCCATGACCGATGTCTCGATATCCACAACTACAATACGGGTGTCCTTGTCGCACTCCTTCAGACTCATGCCGAATCGCTTGCGAATGTCGATAATTGGGATGACTTTGCCACGCAGATTTATCACACCCTCAACGAAGCTCGGCGCCTGCGGAACTTTGGTGATCTCAGTCAGACGGTTGATTTCCTGTACTTTCAGGATATCGACTCCGAACATTTCTTCACCAATGCGAAACGAGACGAGTTGAAGGAGTTCGTCAACGGAGGTATTATCTACATCCTGCGCCCTGACACTGCCGCTCGTAATTTCCTTCTCTGGCATAGATCCCTCCCAACCTCAATCCCGGAGCACTACGCTCCGGGATCGAAGCGAATTGATTGCTATACGGTGAATCTGCCGACCATAGTCTTAAGGCCTTCGGCCTGGCGATTCAGCTCCTCAGCAGCAGCGGCGGACTGCTCCGCACCTGTTGCGGTTTCCTTCGTGATCGACGACACCTGCTCGATATTCCTGGATATCTGCTCGGCAGCGGTCGACTGCTCCTCGGAAGCGGTCGCAATCATCTGGATCATATCCATGACTTTCTGCGACATTCCGAGAATCTCGTTCAACGAATCACCGGCCTGATTGGCAAAATCCTGCCCTTCAGTGACCAGTTCACCAGCGGAATTCATTGCTTCAACAGCACCGTTGGAGTCACGCTGGATACCCTTGATCATGTCGGTAATCTCTCCGGTCGCCTTCCCGGTCCGCTCTGCGAGCTTACGAACCTCGTCGGCAACCACGGCGAAGCCGCGACCCTGTTCGCCCGCACGCGCCGCTTCAATCGCGGCATTCAGAGCGAGCAGATTGGTCTGGTCAGCTATATCATCGATAACACCGATGATCTCGCCGATCTTGTCGGAGGCACTCGCGAGCTCCCCGATTATCTGGCTCGTGTTCTGCGCAGAGTCGGTGATCTTGGCAAGACCCTGAATCGTCTGCGCCACGACATTGTTACCGTTGTTTGCGGTATCCGATGCTCCCCTGGCGAGATCGGACGCCTCACCGGCATTCTTGGACGACTCGACGATAGTCGCGGTCATCTCTTCGATGGCCGTGGAAACCTGGCCCACCTGGTCCGCCTGATCCTTGGCGCCACGGGACATCTGCTCGGATGCGGATGCTATCTCGGTAGCAGCGCTGACAAGTTCCTTGGCGTTGTCAGTGAGCTGGCGAACTATCTGACGGAGACTCGTGATCATGGTCTTAAACGAGTTACCGAGTACATCCTTCTCGGACTTCGGCTCGACATCGACTGTAAGGTCGTTGTCAGCGATCCGCTCCGCAGCACCCGCGAGGTTCTTCATATAGGCGACAAGTTCTCGGAACGATCCCGCGAGCACACCGATCTCGTCCTTCGACTCATAATCGATACTGTGATCGACATCTCCGATCGATATCTGATCGGCTATATAGGCCATTCTCGAGACAGGCTGGCTTATGCCGCGCGAGATGAAGAAGGCGACAAAAATACCAATCAAGACTGCACCAACCACGAAGGTAATAGCCATCGTGATTGCCGATGCCTGAGCGGCTTCCATCTTGGCATGCTGCCCGCTGCCAAGCTGATCGAATTTCTCAACAACTTCTGCGGCTTCACTTGCGAGCAGAGCCTGGACCTCGTCGGCATGCAGCTTCTCTTCAACGACGGTTTCGAAGTTTGTGCGGTAGTTGCCGACAGCCTGCATGATGCCATCGATCTGATCGATATCTTCCTGCAGTCGCATCAGCCCTCGAATATTCCTCGCCTCGGCAACGAGAGCATCTGCGGCGGCATACAGGTTTTTCGCGTACTGCATATCCTCCGTTCGACGGAAATCGCGGTAGTTGATCCTGCAATCGCCGATGAAGCGCACGAGTATGCCGGCGCCGCCATACTTCTTCATTCTTTCCTTCAGAGCTTCAGCACCGACGTTGCGCGCGATGTCTCTGTCAAACTGTTCCTGCTGACTGTTGAAGAGCAGATCTACCTTCTCGTCGGCGTTGGCAGCAGCGACATCCATCTTCGCGATTGACCCCTCCATCCTGATCTGCCCCTCGACCATCTCTTTCCAACCGGCGACATATTCGGCGAGTAGCTGATCGCACTGATTAAGGAGCTCGAGATCTGCCGGATCCTTGAAGACTTCGCGGAGTTCGGTCTCGTATCCCTTAATTTCCGTAACAATGGTCTCAACCTTCTGCAAATTGCCAACATCATGGGTCGCCAGGAAATTCTGCCGCACAGCAGCGGCGTCCTTAATCAGCTTCACCATCTCTGTGGCTTTCGTGGAATTCTCCACACGCTGACCAACTTCATTAAGACCTGAGTAACCCATCCATCCGACCGCAATCGCGAGAACGAGCACAATCCCGAAGCCGATGTAAAGCTTCTGGGAAATCTTGATGTCTTTCCAACTGAACTTCAATTTTTCCTCCTTGACTGTTTTTTTACACCCCTTTGCCGGTCTTCCTCCCCGAATTGGACCAGACCGTAACTGCTTGAGAATAACGAGACTTAAGTGCAGTCATTTTGAGAGTGCGAGAGCTATGCGAAACCGTGATCGACCTCCTTTCCCGCATCGTGAAAAATTCAACTATACGTTTGTCAACCTTCAATTCATGATCAAGCCAGCAGGGCGGCGTGCAACCCCCTTTTCTGTTTCTGCCCAAAATCCGTATACATCTCAATACACGACTCTCCCGGGCATCTATCTGCAAACACCGCCGTATCAAATGGCCGCGCAACCTGAGCTAATCCTTCTATGCTCTTCTATTCAGCGGTATCGTCTGCCGGGATCGAGCATTGACATTGAATTACCATCGACAAATCGTGTACCCGCCGTACACGATCCCCAGACGCGTTGTGTCGCGCTTTGGGACATTGGAGCTGTGCCGAACAAGGCTATTCCACGATATCGAGGGACTTTAGGTAGGATGATAGATTGATGTCACTGTTGACGAGGCCCAGTTTCCGTCTGATACGGTTTCTCTGGGTGCCGATTGTCTGTTCTGAGACGTTGAGAATACGGGCAATCTCTTTGGTCGCGAATCCCGCCCGGATCATCCGGCAAATCTCCGTCTCACGCGGTGATAGCCTCGGATACTTAGTTTCGAGCTTCGTGGTAAATGAGGATGCGATATCCCGCAAATTGGTCTCGAGTAGGTCAACATAAGCCCGGTCATCGGGAAGCTGCCTCTCTCGAAGAAGCGAGACCAGCGGCATGACAGTTTTGCTTATGTTGGACCTTATCTGTGCGGAGATTTGCTCTTTGTCGGATTCCATCTCATGGATCACGCGATCCAGAGCCTCATTCTTGCTCTCCACAGCCTTGCGGAGGTTCTCAAGCTTGTGTCTCTCGTGCAAAAGAAGCTCATGCGTTCGGAGACGCCGTGATTGGCTGCGAAGCGAATAGAGCCATCCAATCTGATCGCCGGCACTATTGGTCACAGGAATAACCCTGACATCCACGGGTATCAGATCTCCTTCGGAGGAAACCAGATCGACATCCAGCACTTCGAGATCACCACCATCCCTCGCCGAGGCGCCCAGCTTTTCCTGAAACTCCACGGCAGCATTCCGATCGTCCAGAAAATCGCAGAGTGACCTTCCCACCAATTCGCGGCCTCGGCATCTGATCAGCTCCTCTGATGCTCGATTTGACGCTCTGATTCTCGGTGGCACGCTTGTATCGAGCAGTAGTAAAGGGTCCGGCACACTCTCGAACACGTGCCGGAACATCCACTCGCGGCTGGACGTATGTTCGCCGTCCGGAATCTCAATGTCCGGCTTCGCATTCTTGACTATAAGCTGTTTCACGGCCATTTGTGCCTCAGGTAGATTTTTCTCAGGCCCGCAACTGAATCCACTCTCTATGCACATCGGCAGCCAACCATCAATGCTGTAACGGCTTAAGACTAATATCGTTATCGTTCGCTCGCCCGTGCGGAAATCGTTTCAAGGTGGTATCATCCCCGCTATAGAGCTTGTCGGCGAGCCGACCAGTTCGTATCTTCGGCGGACGATTTCAGCGCGACGGACATCGCTCGACAGAGGCAACGAATTGGATCAGACGATACCATACTACGGAGAGATTCTCGCCCTCTTGACGGCTGTTGCATGGGCAACTGCAGTAATTCTGTTCAAACGAGCCGGCGAAGTCGTTCATCCGATCGGTTTGAATCTGTTCAAGGGAGCGCTTGCATCGGTGCTGCTCTTCCCGACGATCCTGTTGATCGGCGAGAACCCGTTTAGGCCCGCATCCGCATCCGATTACGTACTTATGTTTGTTTCGGGCACTGTCGGGATCGGAATTGCCGACACGCTGTTTTTCATCTGCCTCAACAGGCTCGGCGCCGGGCTGACAGCAATCGTCGACTGTCTCTACAGCCCGTCGATCATAACGCTCTCGCTCCTGTTCCTCGGCGAGTCTCTCGCAGCCATACAGATAATCGGCGCGGTCCTTATCATATCTGCGGTGCTGACCGCAACGCGGGCGAAGAGTGCCGAGGCACGCTCGCGGAAAGAGGTAATCACAGGGGTATTGATCGGTGCACTCTCACAGATCGCCAACGGTGCAGGGGTCGTGATGGTCAAGCCGCTCCTCGACCGCTCTCCCCTTCTCTGGGTCGTCCAGTGGAGACTGGTCGCAGGTTCTGTATCTCTCGCACTACTTCTTCTCTTCTTCAGAAATAGAAAGACGATAGTGAAATCCATATTCACAAGAAGCCGTCTGGGTTACACGCTCATAGGTTCCTTCATCGGAGCTTATGTCGCTATGATGCTGTGGCTTGCGGGAATGAAATTCACGCAGGCATCGGTTGCGGCGGCACTGAACCAGACGAGCAACGTCTTCATATTCATCCTCGCCGCCCTCGTCTTAAAAGAGAGTATAACGTCCACGAAAGTTCTCGCCATCGGTCTTGCGATTGTCGGTGCGTTTTTTGTGACATTCGGATAGCGTATCCTCCGCAACTCTCGAAGATGGAGTTGTTTGGGGAACATGGAGTAGTTTGAGCCGTTTATGACATAATAATCGGGACTTCTGAGTAAACCGATTCGGAGAAGGAAACCCGTAGACTGGGCGCACGTTGTAACTCCCGAGTATTCTGTTATTTGCTATAGGAGATAGATAATGTTCAATACTTTCGATCCGCTCAAGGGAAGGCAGCTTGAGGTTCTCGACCAGGAGGGCAAGATCAAAGTTAAGAAATGGGTTCCCCAACTTGACGACGACAAGCTGATCGAAGCTTACAAGACCATGCTGTATGCCAGGGTGGCCGACATCAAGGCCGTATCGCTGCAGAGGCAGGGACGGATTTACACTCTCCCGGCCAACACGGGACAGGAAGCAGCGGCCGTCGGCAGCGCGCTTGCAATCGAGAAGTCGGACTGGATGGTGACGGCATATCGTGAGCTGGGGGCATGGCTGGTCAAGGGAATGACGATGAAGCACTATTTCCTGTACTTCGGGGGTTCGGAGGAGGGCAGCCGGTATGCCGAGGACGCAAGGATAACCCCCGTTGCAGTCCCGATTTCATCTCAACTGCCACATGCCGTCGGAATCGCTCACGCTATCAACTACCGAGGCGAAAACGATGTCGTTCTTGCATATTTCGGCGACGGTGGTACATCGCAGGGCGATTTTCATGAGGCCATGAACTGGGCAGCCGTCTACAATTGCCCGGTTATTTTCTTCTGCAACAACAACCAGTACGCCATATCCTTGAGCCGGAAGAAGCAGACCAAGTCCGAGACACTCGCACAGAAGGCCATAGCCTATGAGATGCCCGGCATTCAGGTCGACGGCAACGATTTTCTCGCCGTCTATCGGGCGACATCCGAGGCGGTCAAGCACGCTCGCTCGGGCAAGGGACCGGTGATGATCGAAGCCGTAACCTACCGGATGGGCGCGCACACGACCTCCGATGATCCCGGTCGATATCGCACAAAAGAGGAAGAAGGAGAATGGAAGGACAAAGACCCACTAAAGCGAATGAAGTTATTCCTCAAAGAAAAAAAGCTCTGGGATGATAAGAAGGAAGAGGAATACAGGAATGAGGCGGAGGAGGATGTCGCTAAGCAGTTCCGTGAAGTGGAGAACATGGCTCCCCCGACCGTCGAAGACATTTTCAAGTATCAATTCGCCGAGCTGCCCGACAGCTTGAAACAGCAGCAGATCGAACTACAGAATTTCCTCGCGCGAAAGGAGGGCCGGTAAATGTCAGTCGTGAATATGGTTCAGGCAATCAACTCGGCCCTCGATATCAAGCTCGAGGAGGATGAATCCGTACTTGTGTTCGGCGAGGACGCCGGACTCGAGGGGGGTGTCTTTCGAGTCACCGAGGGACTCCAGAAGAAATATGGCGAAAAGCGAGTCTTTGATACTCCACTCGCTGAATCAGCAATTGTCGGCGCAAGCATTGGAATGGCGATAAACGGGCTGAAGCCCATAGCGGAGATGCAGTTCTCCGGATTTGTGTACCCGGCTTTCAATCAGATCATCTCGCACCTGTCTCGGATGCGCTATCGCACTCGAGGCCAGCTCACCTGCCCGGTCGTTGTCCGCATGCCTTACGGCGGTGGGATCCGTGCTCTCGAAAGCCACTCGGAGAGCATGGAAGCAATTTTCGGTCACATCCCGGGTCTCAAGGTTGTGATCCCGGCGACACCGTATGACGCCAAGGGCTTGATGATCTCGGCAATCGAGGATCCCGACCCGGTCATCTTCATGGAGCCGAAGAAAGTCTACCGCTCGATCAAGCAGGAAGTGCCGGACAAAAAGTTTAGAATCAAAATCGGTACCGCCAAGGTCATAAAGGAGGGGGAGCAGATCACGGTCGTTGCCTACGGCGCGATGCTCCGTACCACACAGCAGGCCGTCCAACAGGCTAAGAAAGATGGCTACTCGGTCGAACTGATCGATCTGAGAACCATCTATCCCATGGACCGGGAGACAATCGCGGATTCGATAAAAAAGACCGGACGTCTGCTCGTTGTCCATGAGGGACCGCGGTCATTCGGAGTCGCCTCAGAGGTCTTCACTATTGCCAACGAAGAGGCGTTCCTGTATCTTGAAGCACCGCCTGCAAGAATTACGGGTAACGATACGGTCGTGCCTCTTCCGAAAGGCGAGGATTTGTATTTCCCGACTCCGGAGAGGATCTACCACGCTATCAAGAAGACGATCGAGTTCTGAGGGAGGATTAATGCTGTACATATTCAAATTCCCCGATATCGGAGAGGGCATCAGCGAAGGCAAGATCCTCGAATGGTTTGTCAAGAAGGGGCAGGAAATAAAAGAAGGCGATTCTATTGTCAAGATGGAGACCGATAAGGTCGTCGCCGATATACCGAGCCCGAGAACGGGCGTTGTCAAGAATCTCTTTGGGAAGGTCGGCGAAACGATCAATGTCGGCGATGCTCTCGCGGAAATCGAGATCGAGGGTGAAGAATCCGAGGCTGAAGGAAAGGCTGAAGAGGAAGTCGATGTAGAAGAACCCGGATTCGGAGTCGTCGGTCAAATCGAGGATGCCGGCTCGGAGGCATTTCTCCCATCCACCGGTGAGGGTATGGAAGACGATGAGGACGCCGCGGAAGCCGAAAAGCCAAAGCGCAAGGCACTCGCGACCCCTGTAGCCCGCAAGATGGCCAAAGACCTCGGAATCGAAATCAACACGGTTCGCGGCACCGGACCGGCTGGTCGCGTGATGAAGGATGATATCAGGCGGGCTTTCGAAGAGAAGCAGGCGGGACCGAAAGTCGGGCGAAAAACTGCGGGCACATCGATCCCGAAGGAAGTCCCGGAACGTGCCGAAGCCGAGGAGCTGACGCAGATCCGCAAGACAATCGCCAACAAAATGGTCGAATCCAAGTTTACCGCCCCGCATGCCACCGCATTCGAAGAAGTCGAAATATCGCGTCTTATGGAACTTCGCAATGAAAAGAAAGAGCAGCTCGCCGAACAGGGCGTGAAGCTGACATATATGGCGTTCATTATCAAAGCCGTTACACACGCGCTGAAGAACCACAAGAAGCTCAATTGCCGACTCGATATGGAGCGCAACAGGGTCATTTACAACAAATACTACAATATCGGGATGGCGGTCGATACTCCCGACGGGCTGGTTGTGCCGGTCATTAAGGACGCGGATCGAAAGAGCATAATCGAGCTCGCCAACGAGATCGTGGACAAAATCGAGCGTGCGCAGAATCGGGAGTTGCAGCTCGAAGAGCTGAAGGATAGCACGTTCTCGGTCACGAACTACGGCGCGATTGCGGGAATCTACGGCGTTCCGGTTATAAACTACCCGGATGTCGGAATACTGGGCGTTGGACGGATTTTGAAAACACCGGTAGTGAACGAGAATGATGAGATCGTGATCGGGCATATTCTCCCGTTGTCGCTATCGTTCGATCACAGGATAGTCGATGGCGCCGAGGCATCCCGTTTCCTCAGTAACATCATGACAATGCTCGCCGATCCGGTGGCAATGCTGGTAATGTAGCAGGAGGTCACAGTGAAAAACTTCGATCTTATAATTGTCGGTGCCGGTCCGGCGGGTTATGTGGCCGCTATACGGGCAGGGCAACTCGGAATCAACATTGGGTTAGTCGAGAAGAGCAGTATCGGGGGCATGTGTCTCAACTGGGGCTGTATACCATCCAAGGCTCTGATAGAGAGCGCCAAACTGTTCGGCAAGATCGGCAGCGCCAGGCAATTCGGTATCGAGGGGATCAACGCCAAAGAGCTGTCTTTCAACTGGAAGAAAGCAATCTCCCGAAAAGACCGGCTCGTGAACCGTCTAGTCAAAGGTGTGGAGTTCCTGCTCAAGAAGAACAATGTTGAGGTCATTACGGGAGAAGCGAGAATAACCGGTCCAACGGAATTGAAGGTTGGAGACGGTTCCTACTCCGCCGACAAGATTATCATCGCAACCGGATCCAGGCCGAACCGGGATGCGATCAAGAATGTCGACCCCGAGAAAGTGATCGAGATCGACGAGTTCTACGAAAAAGACGATCTGCCGGAGTCTCTTCTCGTGTTCGGTGGTAATCCGGCAGCAGTCGAGACAGCGTACATCCTCAAGACAATTGGCAAGAAGACAAGTCTCGTCACTCCGGACAAAGTACCGGCGCCGTTTCTCGATGATTCCCTCACAGAGTACATGGCCGACAAGCTTAAGAAATCCGGAATCAAGGCATATTACGAGTCCGAGATTACCAAACAGGCCGAGGGTGGTGTCTATGCCGGCGATGATTTCATCGAGTGCGATCTCGTTATCAATTGCGCCGACCGCAAGCCTGTATTGCCTGAGATCGAGGGAATCGATCTCAAAATCACTCCTGAGGGCAAGATTGAAGTTGATGACAGTCTCAAGACCAGCGTTGACTCGATCTACGCAATCGGTGATGTCACCGGACAGATGTTCGCACACATCGGGTCGGCTCAGGGCCTCGCTGCGGTCAACGACATCGCGGGCATCAAGCGCGAAATCGACTACCGAAAGCTCCCGATCAACATCTACCTCGACCCGGAGGTCTCGTCCGTCGGCTACTGCGAGGCGGAGCTGAAAGACAAGGGCATCGAGTACAAGGTCGGCGAATTCCCGATGTCCGCTAACGGTAAGGCTATGATCGAGGGATACATGGAAGGATTCGTGAAGGTCCTCGCCGAGAGCAAGTATGGCGAGGTGATGGGCGTACACATTGTCGCCCCGAATGCTACCGACATGATCGCCGAAGCAGTCTCGATCATGAGACTCGAGGGAACACTCGAGGATGTGGGTGAGGTCGTGCATGCCCACCCGACAGTTTCCGAGACCGTCATGGAAGCTGTCTTCAAGGCGATGGACAGACCGATCCATATAGTTTAGATCAGTAGTCGGCTTTTTGCACATTTCTCTGGATGCTGGAATGACCGAACGAATTGAGATTAGTTCTCGCTACGATCTGCCCGATTCGCAGTTATTGAAGCCCAACGGCCAGCCTCGAGCTATGAAGTTCTGGGTTCCCACAGAGACACTCGTGGTGATCGGGAATGGTTCAAAACCGCAGAACGAGATCGTCGCAGACATGATCCGCACAGATCGGATTCCCGTTGTGCGCCGCAGCACCGGCGGCTGCGCGGTAGTTTTAAGCCGCAAAATGGCAATTGTGTCATTTGCCGTCTACACCGAGAACCAGCGAGACTCGGGCGAGTATTTCCGCATTTTCAATTCTATCATCATCGATGCGCTTACGAAGATGGGAGTGCGAGACGTATCGCACAAGGGCAGATCGGACATCGCAATCGGCGAACAAAAAATCGCCGGAACAGCGATCTACCGCAACAAGAGATCCGTCTTCTATCACGGGGTTATAAACCTCGCGGGCGACGCAAAGCAGATAGATCGTTACTTGAAGCACCCGCCTCGCGAGCCGGAGTACCGCAGGAATCGGAAGCACAGCGAGTTTGTCACATCACTCGAAGCGGAAGGCTATTCGATCGACACGAATGAGCTGGAAAATCGGATAACACTGCTGTTCGAGAATTGCGAGGAGCTATGAGTGGTATCGTCTTCTTCAAAACCCGAATGCTGACCGAGCTCCAAAGATTCTACATCGAGAAGATCGGCTGTGAGTTGTGGCTCGATCAGGGGGACTGCAAGTTGTTTCGTCACGGCAATTTCATCTTCGGATTGTGCGAACGAGACGAGCCTGAAACTGAGGGGATGCTGACCTTCTTTTACAGCACGCGAGATCAGGTTGACAGAATGTATGAGAGATTCAAGCAGACCGCTCTCTCCCCTCCCAGCTACAATGAAAAGTATCGTATCTACCAGTTCTTTGCAGCGGACCCTGAGGGTCGGCCTCTGGAATTTCAATATTTCGACCATCCGATCGAGCCGCACCGTATGAGTGATGAACTGCTGCTGTCGCGCCGGAGCTTTCGCCAGTTCAAACCGGACAGTATCGACGAGGGAGTTCTCAACAACGCGATCGAGCTCGCTCGTTTCGCCCCAACATCGAAGAACTGCCAGTCGTATTACTTCAAAATCATATCGGACCCGGAGACAAAGAAGCGGCTTTCAGAGACCCGTGGCAAACCATCCGGACCGATCAATGCCGCTCCCCTCGCAGTTGCAGTGGCCTCGGACCCCGCTTTGTCTAAACGCCATATCCAGGACGCGTGCATCGGAGCGTACCATTTCATGCTCGCGGCTTGGTGCTACGGTCTCGGGACGTGCTGGATCGCGGCAATGGACCGTGAAGACGTCAAGGAGTGGCTGGTTATACCGAAAGAGCATTACATAGCAACAGTCACACCGCTCGGCTATCCTGAAGAACCGGACAAGAGCCCTCCGGCGCGAAAAACAACTGAGGAGTTCTTGCGCCGATGAGCTTTTCGATGCAGATTCTAACAGTTGAGGATATGAAGATATAATGAGCCTGAGCACAAACAACAACTTGGACTCTCTGATGGAGAGCATCAACCTCCCGAAGACCCTGGATGAGATGTTCCAAATTGCGGATGCTGTTCTCCACTACGAGATATTCAAGCTGAACGAGACGCCGATCACGTTTATGTCGCTGATCATGTTTGTCGTGGTCATGCTCCTCTTCCTGCTCGTCTCAAGGCTCCTTGTTCGCGGCTTGATGAAACGCATCCTGAACCGATTCCAAATCGAAGAGGGCACTCAGTATCCCCTCCGGCGAATTACGCACTACCTCGTCATGAGCGTCGGCGCACTGGTGGCATTTCAGTTCGTCGGCATAGACCTGAGCGGGCTTGCAGTAATCTTCGGGCTGCTGTCGGTCGGAATCGGTTTCGGCCTCCAAAACGTGACCTCCAATTTCGTCTCGGGTGTAATCCTGCTTTTCGAGAAACCCATAAAGGTTGGCGATCGCGTTACGGTCGGCGACACGGAAGGTGATGTGCTATCGATCAACATGAGATCGACAACGATACGATCGCTGAACAATATCTCCTACATCGTGCCGAACTCGGAATTCGTTTCTCAGCGCGTCATAAACTGGTCGCACGGCGATCCCAAAATAAGGGTCGATATCGAAGTGGGCGTGTCCTATAACTCGAACCTCGAGGACGTGCTGCAGACCCTTGCGGAAGTTGCCGATGGGCATCCCGACGTGCTATCAGTGCCAAAACCGGATGTTCTGTTTGCAACATTCGGTGACTCATCCTGGAATATGAAACTGCGCGTCTGGATCCCGAGTCCGCGTCGTCACTGGAGGATACGTTCCGAGCTCAACTCAGCAATCGTAAGAAAATTCAGGGAATACAATATAGAAATACCGTTTCCGCAGCGAGACCTTCACGTTCGCTCTCCCCTGCCGGTGCCGCTGTCGAAGTCTGCGGATAACACTTCCGAAAGTGCCAGCAAAACATGACGAAACAGCCATCCCAAACCGGAAGCCCGGGCGGCAAGCTGACGGCCGTTGTGGTGCTCTGCGCCCTGCTTATAGTTCTCCTGATCCAGAACAGCCACACGGTCGAGGTCAACATTCTCTTCTGGGACATCAGGATGTCCGCGAACCTCCTTATCCCATTGACAGGATTCATAGGCTTCCTTATTGGTCTGCTCGTGTTCTCGCTGACATCCCGCTCCCAATCGAAGTAGAGTTGGAAGCTCAGTTAGAAAGTGAAAAGTGCAAAACAGCGGTTGTTTCGAGACCGATACACCCGTCCGAAACCTCGCTATCGGCTACACTCAGATGAACTACGAAGATGAGCGGCAGTCCTGAGCAATTATGGCAGAAACAGTCGTCAGGTCACGGATATCATTCGCAGGATCATCACCGAAAACTGACCGATCCGGCACAAGTCATCCCCGCAAGTCGAACGTGCACAGTAGTGCGCTCGCAGATATAAGTGTGGATGTAATCGTAATCTGTTGGAGCGTCCGATTGCGTTCTTTCGTTTTGGATTTGCGCACTCAGACAATATATTGGATCGATTAGGCGCAAACAGGATGGCCGTCTGTGAACAATGAAAACAAACGACAAACTGTTCTATACATCGAAGATGACCCCCAGCAGAGGCTGGACGTCGCCCGGATGTTCACCAATCTGGGATACGAATGCCTCGTTGCCGATACCGGCGAGAAGGGCCTGTCGATTCTGAGTGATCGCAAAATCGATCTGGTCCTCTGTGATCTCAATATGCCGGAAATGAGCGGGCTCGAGGTGCTGGATCGAGTTAAAGACATTTCTCCTGAAGCGCCCTTTCTTATTCTAACCGCGCACGGTACAGCATCGCTCGCCAGAGAGGCTATCAGACGGGGAGCCACGAGTTTTCTTCTGAAACCGTTCGAATCCGACGAGCTCGATATCGTGGTCCAGCAGGCATTTGAGATTGTCGCTCTGCGCAGCAAACTCGCGTCCTATTCGCAGGACCTTGAGCAGAGCGTTAAAGAGCGTACTGCACGAGTCGAGTTCTCCAACAGGCAACTCATGGCTCTGAGCAGGCTCTCGAACGAGATCACGCGAATCAATGACGAAAACGAACTGCTGGATAACACTCCGGTTCTTCTGACGAGCACACTCGGCTTTGACAGAGCAATCTGCTTCCTGGCTGAAAACGGAGATTTTGAAATCAGGTCACTCTGCTTCGAGAAGGACTCCGCCGAGTTAACCGAAATGTTCAGGGACAGATTCAAGGACCCGAGCGTGCCGCGTCCTCCCCACATGCAGGAATGTCTGGAGACGAACCACACCATTGTCATTCATGATCTGAATGCCGATCCGAGATGGCCGAAGGAACAGGGACAGATAATCCGAACAAAGGCTGTGGTCTTCACGCCATTAAGGGTCAAAAACAAGCCGATCGGTGTAATAGCTGGCAATATGCAGCATCACGAGAGAGACCTCGATGAGCAGGATGTTGCGCGCTTCGAGACGTTTGCCTCGATGGTCGGACTTGCGATAGAGAACATACGATCGTACCAGCATCTGGAGAGGGAGGTCGACGAGCGCACGCGCGTTCTACGTGATACTAACCGGAAGCTCGACGAAAAGGCCAAACAGATCGAGAGTCGAACTCTTGAACTCGCTCAGGCGAATGTCGACTTGCTCTCGATTCAGGAGGAGCTCGAAAAGAAGAACGCTGAGATGAAGCAGTTACTCGATGAACTCTCATACAAACAGAATGAACTCCGCGCAATATACGACGCCTCACCCTCCGCCCTCGCCATGGTGGGGCGCGCCGGAATTGTCAGTACAGTCAACCGGCGATTTGTCGAGTTCTTCGGAGTATCTGAACGTGACGCAGTGGGAAAGACATGGGATACGTTGCTTCACCGTCTCTCCGAGAGAGCCCGTGACAAACGCGCCTTCCAGCTCAGGGTCGAGGATGTCCTGAAGAACCAGGATTCGCTCGCAGACACCTCTGAATCATGGATGGATTTGGAGAAGAAGGCAATCCAATTCGAAGTCGACGAAACCAGATGGATAGTTTTCTATTGCCTGCCTGTGCACGACTCGGACGGCTCGGAGATTGGTCGCGCATGGATATTTGTGGATGTCACCAAAGACCGCAAGACAATCGAGCAGGTTAAGCTAATCGTTGAGACCTCACCTACCCCCACGATTGTAAGCAGCATCGAGGACGGCAGGGTAATCTATCTGAATCACCATCTCGCGAACCTCGTCGGATACAGCACGCCTGAAATCAAGGACAGGACGACCCCGGAGTTCTACTATGACATAAGAGATCGCAAGCGGTTAATAACGAGGATTCGTGAGGAAGGAGTTGTAGACAACTTCCAGGTGAGACTGAAACACAGAAACGGGAAGATCATTTGGACTTCGATGTCTCTCGCACTGACCGAACTCGGCGGCGAAAAAGTAGTCATCGGCGGAATCACGGATATAACCGAGCTGAAAGAAACGCAACAGGAGCTAAGGAAGGAACGGAGTTTCGTCACAGCGATTCTCGACACGGCGGGTGCACTCGTCATAGTGCTCGATCCGCACGGCAAAATTCTGATATTCAATCGCACCTGCGAGCGGATAAGCGGCTACAGAGCCAACGAGGTTCTCGGCAGAGGCTTTCAGGGTATATTCGTCCTGCCAGAGGAGAAAGAGATGCTCGCCGATCGGTTCGCCGAAATAAGACGTCGAAAGGGATACGTCAGTGGAGAGAATCACTGGCTCACCAAAAATGGCGAACGCAGACTCATCGCCTGGTCCAATACAGTTATCCTCGATTCGAACGGTGAAGTCGAATACGTTATCGCGACGGGTATAGACATCACGGAGCGAAAGCGTGCCGAAGACAAACTCCGCCTCTACAAGGAGATATTCCTCAACTCGCGAGACAGCATCGTGATTCTGGACAAGAAGGGCAACTTCCTCGAATCCAACCCGACCCACGCTGCGGTAACCGGCTATACTCCAGAGGAAATGCGAGAAATCGGCTTGCAGGGGATCATTGGCGAGATAGAATTCACGAAGATACGGCAGGCGATCAACAGCGATGCCGATAGTTTCAGAACCGAGCTGAATGCCACGATGAAGGACGGAAGTAAGAAGACCGTCGATATCAGCGGTTTCCCCGTCTATGACGAGGACCACAACTTGATCTGCTTCGCCGGTATCGGTCGCGACGTAACCGAACAGCGCCTCGCACAGAAGGCACTGTCACAGAGACTGGAATATGAGGAGGGCATCGCAAGCCTGTCACGCTCGCTTTTGACCGGCGACAGTTTTAACGAGGCTATAGATTCAGCGCTCAGGGACCTGCTCAACGCTACCGGAGTGAGCAGGGTATACATATTCGAGAATATCGAGGATCCGGATGATGGCCTCTGCATGCGTCAGACGCACGAGGTGTGCGCTGAAGGTGTTGAGCCGCAGATAGACAACTCGGAGCTGCTTCACTTCCCCTACTCATCCGGATTCACGCGATGGAAAGAGACGCTCGATCGAGGCGAGGCAATTCAGGGGCATGTTGCGGACTTCCCGGAATCTGAGCAAAATCTACTTGAAGAGCAGGATATAAAGTCCATTCTCGGGCTTCCAATTGTGGTCGGGTCAAAATGGTACGGCTTCATAGGATTCGATGACTGCATGGAAGGCGATGAGTTCACGAGCGAAGACGTGCGGCTACTCCGCACAGCCGCTGAAATGATCGGTGTCTACATCGGCAGGAAACAGTTCGAGGAGGCTCTGCGGGTTAGCGAAGAACGATTCCGAAGCCTCGTCGAGAAGGCAACGGACGTCATCTACTCAATGAACGCGAAGGGGGAGTTCAACTACATCTCACCGCAGTTCACTGTTGCGACTGGCTTCGCCCCGGAGGATTTCACAGGGCGATCAGTGCTGGAGCTGATTCATCCGGAGGAGCGCGAGGACACCGAGCGCTGGATAGCCGAAGGCATGTATCAGGATCATCCTCATCCAACCGGGACATACCCGTTCAGAATGCGCACGAAAGACGGTGACTGGAGATGGTTCACATCCGCAACAGCTCTCCTAAAGGATAACAACGGGCATATAATCGAAGCGATCGGCGTCGCGCATGACATCACAGAGATGAAATCCCTGCTCGAGGATCTCGAACGTACCAACAGGGAACTCCGCGAGGCACAGAGCCGGCTCGTGCAGTCGGAAAAAATGGCCTCCCTCGGCCAGCTTGTAGCGGGAATCGCGCACGAGATCAACACACCTGTCGGCGCGGTTGCCAGCATGCACAACACACTGATACGCGCAATCAGCAAACTGAGAACGTCACTCGAATCGGAACAGCCGGGCGTCGTCGACGACAATCCTCAGGTCAAAACTGCACTAAAAGCGATTGAGGATGCAAACCGTGTGATCAAATCCGGTACCGAGAGAGTCACATCAATTGTCAGAAGACTGCGGAGTTTCGCGAGACTTGACGAAGCCGAGCTGAAGAAGGTCGACATTCATGAGGGAATCGAGGACACGCTCACGCTGATCCATCACGAAATCAAGCACAACATCAAGATTGAACGGGATTACGGCGAGATACGTCCGGTATCTGTTTACCCGGGACGCCTGAACCAGGTACTCCTGAATATATTCAACAACGCGAGACAAGCCATAGCCTGTGACGGGACAATCACTATCAGGACTTACGAGAAAGACAGAAATATCTACATCGAGATATCGGACACTGGCTCGGGCATATCTTCCGAGCACCTGTCGCGGATATTCGATCCCGGATTCACGACTAAGGGGGTCGGGGTTGGAACCGGTCTCGGGCTGTCGATTTGCTTCCAGATAGTTAAGGAGCATTTCGGTGACATCAGAGTTGAGAGTTCTCCCGGTAAGGGGACGAAACTTACGGTAATCCTGCCCACCAATCTCGACAAGCTTATCGAAGAAAATCAGCGCAGTAAAGGAACGGATCAGTCTCCCGAGGGTCGCTCAGTATGAGAACTCATGCACCAATTGCAACACGACTCAAGAACAGTAATCTGAGTTTGCAGAGGCACGGATACGACACCGTGTCTCTGATCAAACGGAATCAGTTTACGGCAATCTCGAACATACGATCGGATTAGTCCGATGCTATGGAGTCAGAAATACACTCGAGACAGATTCGACTTCCGGAAAGGTGAGGTAATATGAAAGCAATCAAT
Organism: uncultured Ignavibacteria bacterium; assembly: GCA_964415885.1. Lineage (GTDB taxonomy): Bacteria > Zixibacteria > MSB-5A5 > JAABVY01 > JAHJOQ01 > CAYQCE01. The sequence continues at coordinate 30,463 of CAYQCE010000001.1, read as the reverse complement.
CCAGCTACCAATGAACTGATCAAGGACTACCCCGAACATACGGAGAGCGAGGTCGAGGAGATACTCGAGGCAGTGCAAAGTGATTTCCTCGATTGGCGCGAGACATCGTTCGAGCATCGCTCGAAGCTCGTGAAGAACGTCGCCTCCGTGCTGCGCGACAAAGTCGATGAATGGGCCAGGATAATGACCCGGGAGATGGGCAAGACTATCACCGAATCGCGCGCCGAGGTAGAGAAGTGCGCCTGGGTATGTGATTACTATGCAGAAAATGCCGGCGACTTCCTCGCCGACGAGATAATCGAAACCGACGCATCCAAGAGCTTCGTTGCCTTTCAGCCGCTCGGAGTCGTGCTGGCCGTGATGCCGTGGAATTTTCCTTTCTGGCAGGTCATGCGCTTCGCCGCACCGGCATTTATGGCCGGTAATGCGGGTGTGCTGAAACACGCCTCCAACGTACCCGGCTGCGCCATGGCGCTGGAAAGGCTTTTCCGCGAGGCGGATCTCCCTGAGAATCTCTTCCGTACATTGCTGGTCTCATCCAGCAAGGTCGAAGCCGTCATTCGAAATCCCATAGTCAAAGCGGCTACATTGACGGGCAGCGAGCCCGCCGGCAGCTGTGTCGCATCGATTGCAGGCAGCGAAATCAAGAAGACGGTTCTGGAGCTAGGCGGATCAGATCCGTACATAGTCCTCGAAGACGCGGATATCTCAGAGTGTGTGAAAACGGCCGCCAAAGCTCGAATGATTAACCAGGGACAGAGCTGCATCGCCGCCAAACGTTTCATTGTCGTCGAATCCATGCTCGAGAGATTCGAGAGAGAGCAATCCGAAATCATGCAGTCGATGAAGCTTGGCGATCCGATGAACGAAGATACGGAGGTTGGTCCAATTGCGCGTGAAGACCTGCTCGAGGAACTTCACAAGCAGGTTCAAAATTCCATAGACAAGGGCGCAAAGCTCCTGATCGGCGGAAAGAGAGCCGACAGAAGGGGGGCTTTCTACCTCCCGACCGTGCTAACGAACGTTACAAAGGGCATGCCGGCCTATGATGAGGAAACATTCGGGCCCGTGTCCGCCATCATTCCAGTCAAAAACGAGAATGAGGCTGTCGAGGTCGCAAATGACTCCGAGCTGGGCCTCGGCGGATCCGTCTGGTCACAGGATGTCGAACGTGCAATTCGAGTGGCTCGGAGAATTGAGACAGGAAACATGTTCGTAAACGGCATGACCAAGTCCGATCCACGACTGCCGTTCGGAGGTGTGAAGAAATCCGGTTATGGGCGCGAGCTATCCCACTATGGAATCCGGGAGTTCGTGAATATCAAGACTATCTGGATAGCTTAGCCGTCTGAGGAATGATCGCCGCTCAGCGTTGTGGTTGCTGATCCTGTTTCGTACTGGATAAAACCTGGTCGATAACCTGTGCAACCTTGCTCGGGCGTATGGGTTTTACAATATATCCCCGTGCGCCGGCTTTGACCGCCTTGTAGATCTTGTCCTCCTGGCCATGAGCGCTGATCATGATGATATTCGCATCAGGAAAAACCTCTTTGATGGTCTTGACCGCCTCTATACCATCGAGGTACGGCATCGTTATGTCCATTGTAACAAGATCCGGCATGCATTCTTCGTATGTGGTACAGGCATCAGACCCGTTCGACACCTCGGCCACCACCTCGTGACCGGCTTCCGAGATTATTTTCTTCAGGTTCCGGCGCATCATCGATGAATCGTCAACAATCATTATTCGTGCCATTTTCCCTCCCCGGTAACTCGATTCCGGGATAACAGCTCAAAGAGCATCGGAAGAAAAGAAACTGATGCTCAGGCTTCCCTCGTTGGTTTCGATATTGTTCGTGTATATGTAGGATTTCGTGTATTTGACGTGAGATGCGCTGGTTCGAATCGTGACCGGCGGCTCAATAGTGACAAGGTCGTTACCCTCTTGCAACGCGCTTATCGTCTGGCCCAGAATGACATTCGATATCTCGGCAACCGTATCCTCTGCATATGCCTCAACCTCTGCCTCGGTCAGGTCATCCATTGAAAACCGACTTACGACACATCGCGCGAGCTTCTCGTCAAAACTCAGCATGAAAGTACCGCGAAGCGTTCCCTTTATTGCAATCATGGCTGTAGTACTCTTAATAGCCAGTTTCTCCGATCGACTGAATCTGCCTCCGTCTCCCCCGGTTATCTGCAGATCAAGCTCCGAGGTCATATACTCCCTCGCCTTGACCATCAGGGGCTTCATGATATCGTCAACCGTGAGTTCCGGTATCTCCAGCGAATCCTCGATCGGGATCCTGTATATCTGTCGAGTCCCCCTGCCGATCTCTGTCTCTATCTCGACACTGCCGCCGAGCTTGTCCAGTTCGCGTTTCACCGCAGCCATTCCGATTCCTCTTCCAGACATTGCCGTAAGGCTCTGGGCGGTTGAGAAATTGTCATCAAAGATTAGTGTTACTATCTCGCTGTCCGGTATCGAGTCAGCGGTGGCCTGATCGCATATGCCGAGTTTGACAGCGTGTTCTCGCAGCTTCTGAGCGTCAATTCCCCTGCCGTCATCCGAGATTTCGATTACCAGATGTTCATCATCGTTGCCGATGCAACATCTGACCTTAGCCTGTTCATCCTTACCGGACTCAATTCTGTCATCGACATTCTCGAGCCCGTGGTCCATAATATTCCGAAAGACATGAACGAGAGTCTTCACGAACTGCTGATAGCGCTCCGGGTCGACCGTAATGTCGTCGCCTTCGATCTCGAGTGGATAGATCGCTTTGCCAAATGCGGACGCCAGTCGATCAAGGTATTCCGGAAACGGCGACAGCATGCGCTTCAACGATTTGCAGCGCATCCGTCTCAGCTTGGGCAACAGTAGCTTCATTTCTGCCGGAGACAAAATTGAGATCATCTGTTTCTCGAGTTCGACAACATGTGATGGCTCAACTCGAAGTGTCTCTTTTCGACTCAGGAACTCGTGGCCCAATGTGCCGGTGACAATCCTGAGATCATCGTCGAGCCAGTTCTCGATTCCCGAATCGGCGATCACCGTTTTCAATTCGTCAATAGCGTTCGTGCTTTTCGAGCGAATTTCCGATATCCGACTTTCGAGGCCGTGAAGCTTGTCCACCGCACCTTTCATTTCGAGTTGACTGAAGGTGCCCTTGAATGTATGGATTTCTCGAAACAACTCGCCGATGCGAGCATCCGATGATTCTTCGCTCTCGAGAATCCTGTGTACTCGGCTCTTGCAGAAGCACTCGTAACCGCGAACTGCATCAATGAGCTCGTCGTAGTGCGTGACGGCTCGTACCAGCATTTTCAGACGGTTCTTCTCTTCCTCGACCTGGTCGAGCAGCTCATGCTTCTCCGTCACATCAGTCAATACGATCAGCAGACGCTTTTCGCGCTCGTTGTCGGGCGTAACGATAGGCTTGTACTCGACCTGAATGTACCTGCCGTTGAGGAAAACCTCGGACGGGAGCAGGCTCATGAACAGATTAACGCGTTCAGGTTCTGTCTCAGCAAAATAGTCAGTCAGCAGCGACGTCAGAAAGTCCCGCTTCTCCTCGCTATCCGGATAGACGAGATCGGGAAAGAGGCTGCCCCAAATCTCACCGTTGAAGAGCTTCCTGCACTCCTCTGAATACTCCACATCCACCTTCATATCGAAACCGAAAGTAAGGAAACCCTGCCCCGCATTGTCGAGAAGTGACTGTATTTTCTCCGTTTCATCCAGAAGCGCGGTTTCGATACGCTCACGTCCTTCGAGTTCCTCCTGAAGATGCGCCGTACGCTCTTCAACTCGCTCTTCGAGTTCCTCGTTCAGCTTGCGGAGTTCACGCTCTACTCTCTTACGGTCCGATATATCCTTGGCGAGCATGGCGAGAGCGAATTTCCTACCACGATTATCCGTTAGTACAGTTGTTGTAGTAAGCGCAGTGAAGAACGTGTCGTCATTCCGCTTGTGCTCCACCTCTTCAGACCTGGAGCCGATCTCTATGGCATCGTGACTGAGTTGCGCGATTTCGATCGAGTACGACTCTTCAGAGTGAAAGAGGCTGATATGGCGCCCCTCAAAGCTGGCATCTGGATTGTATCCGTGCATTTCGGCCCAGGCTCTATTGATGAACATTATCCGTCCGTTCAAGTCTGTTACAGCAACGCCCTCCGTTGACTGCTGCACTACGGATGACAAGAACGACAGCTCCTTGTCAGCATTCTTCTGATCCGTGACGTCCCGATAAATTGTCAGCATAACCATCGAACCGTCGGAGTGAAAAACGGGCGAACTTGTAATCTGGTAAGACTTCTCATCTTTCGGACTGACAATCTCGCGAGTCTGTGTCTTGCCCAGCCTGGTCTCATCCCATGGACACCAGGGGCAAATGTCTGGTCTGTCATGGAGGGCCGCATAACAGAGATCGCCGGTGGCATCCCTTCCGACGCGTTCAATCATTGCCGAGTTCATGTACTCGATTTGATGATCCTGATTGCAGATATGAACCGGATCTCGCATTGCCTCCATCATCGTGCGGTATTTTGTCTCGGAGTCTCTGTGATCCTCTTCGGGCTCCTTATGACGAGTGATATCGTAGACAAACCCCTGGATATAAGCTGGCTCGCCCCTGACGTTGCAGACACTCTGAATATGCTCGCTGAGCCAGCGCACCACACCATCCTTGCGGATTATACGATACTCGATCTCCGCCGAACTGCTCGGAACCCGCAGCAAATAGTCCGTGCGCTCGAGAAACAGCTCAATATCATCCGGATGAATTATCTGATCCCACCTGATACCACCCTCGATGAATTCCTCTTCCGAGAAGCCTGTGATTTCCTCAAGTGCGCCATGAAAGAGCACAGGACGAAAATCGAGCGTGGTACGGAAAGCTATACCCTCATGCTTCTGTACAAAGTTGCGATATTGGTACTCATTCAGCCACAGATCGTTATCCTGCGAGTCGTGAACGAGGGTGTCTCTCACAATCACGGCGGCGTATTCACTTTCATCGAATCGAAGGTAATTGATCGTGAGTTCCGCCCCCTGCCGGTCGCCGTTTGCGAGTTTCAAGATCGTATCCTCGATGTAGGTCATCCGCTTCCGGATCTCAGCCCACAGGTCGCTCCACGCACTCGGATCGCGATTCGGAAGCAGATCGAGCAGGCTTAGCTGACCGAATTCCTCTTCTGTATAGCCGAATTTGTTGAGAGCGGCGTCATTGAAGTAGATGAGATTGGCATTTGAGTCCACAAGGACCGCGGGATGGCAGGAACTGTCGAGAGACAGTTTTGCAAATGAAAGCTGCTCGTTGGCACTGCCGGGAGTATCCACTCTTGAAACAAACTGGTTGATCTTCCCTGTCAACTTGAGAAGATCCTCCTCGATCTGATGTATCGTCCTCGATCTGGTAGCCATGCACTGACCCCCTGCCCGATTCGTAATAGCACGGTCGAGCGCCGCCCGAACCGTCTCAGCGTTACAACCGTATTTGCGAAAGTCATAGTTGAAATATCGGTTCGGGCAGCCGAATTCCTGAGTTGTTTTCAGATTGATAGAGGCGGGTTCCAGACTGGAACAACGTGGAAAAACCCGTGATTCACGTTCAGAGTTAAGATGGGCTCAGTAATCGCATGTTTCGGGATGTGATCGACGTTCCCCCCGCTCAAAGCAAGACGGGAGGCACCGAACGTGCTTCCCGTCCTCGCGTTGTGCGGAAGCTAACACCCATCTGTTCTTGCGAACAGGCTATTTCACAAGCAGCATCTTCCTGGTCACATCGATATCGCCGGCCTGTGCTCTGTAGAAGTACATTCCACTCGCCACGCCAGCGTTGGAGCTGTTCCAGACAAACTCATGTGTCCCGACACTTAACACATCGTCAACCAGAGTTGTAACAACCTGGCCCACGATGTTGTAAATCGTGACCTTGACTACTGTCTCATACGGAAGCGTAAGCGCTATAGTTGTGGACGGATTGAACGGGTTCGGGTAGTTCTGAATCTCGAGTCTGTTCGGATGTCCCGAGAAAGCACCATCGCAGACTCCGATCGTGTTCTCTTCGATGATACCAGGCGCGGACGGGCAACCCGGCTGGAAACCGGGCTGGAAAACGCCGTCGACAAATACGGTATCCCAAACTCCAAAACCACCGTAGTTTTCGAGGAGCACCCCGCCATCCGGCATGCCAAGAATACCAACGGTCGGTGCGAACAGCACACAACCTGAATCAGCGACCAGTACACCGCATCCCTGAACGGGGATGCCATCGCCGGGATCGCCCGGGCACGGTTCGATTACGTTCTCTACAATGCAACCGGTCCCTTCCATACAAATAGACGGACAATCCTGCAGTAGAGTGCCCGCAACGAATACAGTATCACTTACGGAGTACTGCCCGAGATTCTCCACCACAAACATACCGTACGGATACGGCTCCAGAGTTTCGAGCAGGATGCATTCGACTCCCTGAATCAGGACACCGCACGCCTCGAACGGGATGTCCGGCACTTCGAAATCACCAATCGTGTTGTCTAACACGCAACCATCTGCATCCACACAGTCAGTATCACAATCCCAGAAGAGCATACCGGAGACGAAGACCTCGTCGCCGACCTGAAAACTCCCATAATGCTCGAGTTCAAAGGTGATCTCCGGGTTGCCGTGCGGAGCGAACAGCACACAGTTCGTGCCCTGAACGAGAATACCCGGAGCGCTGAACGGCACTCCGGGGAACTCGATTCCATTTACAACCATGGTAGCACAGTCGGTCATCTCCGCTTCACCGGCGACCGCCGAAACGCACGCGGTATAAACGCCGTCAAATGGCGGCACCGGGATCAGGAAGTCATGACTGATCGATTCTCCCGCCCCGAGATACACCGTGAAATCGGGTGAGATGACAGTCGTATCGGCGACATGGTCAACAATGATGGTCAGCGCCAGTGTGAGGTGTATCTCTGCTGGTGCATCCCCGCAATTCAGAAGCTCGAAATGACCTTCCGCCAATGGCGGCCCCCATCCTGCACCTGGACCCGGCCCCACCGTATCGGGAAGCTCGATGTCTACCTCAACACAATCAGTGCTCCTCGGATTACCCGACGGCTCGCTGCCGCTAAATCCGAAAAGCGCGGTCGAGAACTCTATAGCATATCCACCCAGAGAGCCCGAAACGTCAACGTCCATCTCGGACCCATCACGTGCCCACTCATAGTGAGGTTCTTTAGAGTCACGCAGGATGCTGCCATCTTCGCCAATGAGCATGGACGATAACACGAGACAGAAACAGATAGTCAGCAATGCAAACTTTCTCATTCCCATCCCTCCCGTGGCGTTCAGGATTAATTCATTCTATCTTTACAGCTATCTATAATCTGAGTGCACTGCGGACCGCCAATTGATACATCAACCTGTCGTGTTTAAGTTCGCAATGCTTACAGTTGGTCAGCACACAGAGACAGGACTCGGCGGGTATGCCTGAGAGCTGCAGTCGATGCCCGATTCACAAATCCTACAGACAGCAAGGTTCAGGTCCACCGGAAAAGACATAGGATATGAGGTATACAATGTCATCTACATCAATCGCGGTCGAGCAATTCGGATCACCGGTGAAGAGCGGATTCGGAGCGGCGCCGTCATCGAAAACATATGCAACGAGGAATACGACGTCATCGACATCAACGGAAAAGCTCCCGTCAGCATCGCCGCAGACCCATATCGGATCATCGGTGCTGCTGACAGCCGCTGCTGCATCCACGCAACCATATCCGTAATGAGCATCAGGAACATCGACCGTTCCCCACGACAGCTCGTTCCTTGCTGTAGAGTTGAGGAGCGCCTTAACCTCACCGACGTTCAGGCCGTTGTCATGCGCAAGAACGAGCGCGCAGGTTGCGCTGACGAACGGTGTGGAAAATGATGTGCCGCTCCAGTGACCCCAGTCCCACTCGCCGGTCAAAGAGCTGTACACACTGACACCGGGCGCGCAGACATCGATGAACCCGCCGAAATTCGAGAAGTCTGCGACATATTCGAGGGTATCAAGCGCGCCGGCCGCAATGACATCCGGCAATGCTGCGGGGAAAACCGGCACGGCGGTACCGTCGTTCCCGGCCGCCGCGACGAGCGTTATCCCGGCAGCGCGAGCGGCATAGCAGGCATCCTCGACGAGCATGCTCGGATCATACATCCCGAAGCTCATGTTGATGACGTCTACGTCGACCTCAATAGCGTGATATATCGCTTGCGCGATAGCGAAGCTGTTACCAATCCCCTCACCGTCAAACGCACGAAAAGGCACGATGCTGCAGTCCGGCGCAACGAGCTTGATCAAGCCGCAAACGAAAGTCCCGTGCCCAAATACGCTACCCGTGTCCGGGCTCAAATCGGAATCGCCATCGAGATAGTCATAACCGCCGAACTCGAACGAACCGGCGAGCAGCGGATGATCGAGATCAAAGCCGTTATCGATGACAGCAACTCGAATACCGGTACCGGTTGAGATCTGATGAGCCGAATCGATATGTACTGCATCGCCGCCACCCTGGTCGTAGTACGCCTCCGGGGAGGCACCCGGTACATGCGTTGGAGCCTGCTCATCCGGAAATGAAATGCTCATCTGGAGATTCTCCGGAACTTCCAGTTCGAAGTTCGGCTCGGACATGAGGATATCAGGATTCGTAGCCAGCAGGTGCATGAACTGATATGTCGGGATCGAGTCGCTGAAGCCGATCAGGTATGTCCTCCGATCTTCAATACTGTCGAGCACGTTTGCCTCGTATCCCGCCAGAACGGAGTCAATGTCGGCTTCCGGAGAGACGAGCACCACCGCATTTCCGCTGATCGGTGAGCCGGGATAGTAGGCAAGAGTAATCGTGTTATTGAGGATACAGGCCAGTGCCAGAGGCGACGACGGCTGACAGCCGGGCGAGAGTATACCAGCAACCCGTACCGTGTCACCTGCGCCGTAGTCTCCGAGATTCTCAAGCTCAAAAAACGCCTGGGAGTCTCCAGCAGGGGCGAACAGAACTGAGCCGCCGGCACTCATTAGAACTCCAAGCGCCTCGAAGTACCGATCTTCCGGAGGTAACTCACAATAATCAATCGTCGCCACATCGAGACAGGCAAACGAGCTGTCACATGGACTCGGGCAGTCAAAGTCAATCGTGCCCTCAACGTACACAAAGTCGCCGGCAGTAAACTCGCCTGAAGAGCTGACTTCCATCGGAAAGCCCGGTCCGGGTGCCCCAACCTGCGGGAAAAAGACAATACAACCGGGTCCCTGTGCGAGCACTCCGCAGCCCGAGAATGTCTCTGCGCGTGTCAAGACGCTCGATGCCAGTAGCATCGCACATATCACTGTAATCACTATTCGCATCCGCCTGCTCATAACTATCACCTCATCGATTACATTCCCAAAAGAACAAAGGGTGCCCAAAATCCCGGATCGTCATTGATGGCGCGGACTTCCGAGAGCGCTCTGGAGTACGCTGATGGTACATTCACATTGTCCGCAAGCGATCCGTAAAATGACCTCATAAAGAACATGCTTATCTTGTCTGATACGGGCCATAGCGACGCCAGAACATAGCGAGCACCGCCCTGGTAAAATGCTTTTGCAAGACTGAAAGTGTTACCGTAATATATCCCCGGTGCCGCAGTTTGGCAACCCGACAATACAACAAGTTCTGCACGAACTCCTCCCTCGAACAAATCAAACGGGTAGAACGGTCCATCCGACATCAGAAGTTTTGAAAAGAGTGGGTTCTCCGACGATCGTGCTGCATGAGTAGCGATATGCACGAAACCGTCGCACTCTCTGAGCTCGGATGCAAGCAGATCGACCGTCGCCGCTCCGTTTGATCGGACTTTCGCCATCGGGAACCTCTGCGCGATCTCCTCGGTCTCAATACTGATCATCGGCAGCTCATTTGATTCGACCGCGAATACAGACGATCGCTCGGAGCTTTGGAACCTGCTGACAGAACGGTCTCGCACAATATCTGCCGGGTCGGAGATAACATTGATGCTGAATCGCTCATGCAGATACTCACCGCCCGTGAATCGCATTGCCCAGAACGGCACCTGCGCAAAGACGCCATCCACGAGCAAAATGAGCCTCTTGATGCCTGAATGATCGAGAGCAAAATCCACAAGCCCTGCACGGAGATGGCTTATTATGGCATTTGATCTGCCTCCATCTGACGCTGGCGCTGTCCTCTCAAAGACTGAATTCTCGCAGATGAACGATAACTCAGACAGGAGAGAGCGGAATTCTCCCGGATCGAGACACGACCTGTAATGCGAAACAGAATCTTTGGTCACGACAAATGCCACGATGCCATCGTCGATCTCCGCATAACTCAGAATCGCCTCACCGTTCTGCAGAGACGACTTCATCAGTTCTGAATCGACTTCCACAGTCGCCGGGGCTTTTGATCTGTAGCGTCTTGTACGAAGTTTGCGCTCGATCGTCCAGAGATCTTGCTCAATATCTTCCGGCTCAATCGCTACGGCAGATCTTTGACCGCCGGGCGGTAGCAGATTCAGCTTCTTCAACTGTGACCTCAGTTTCTCTCGCTCCCTGATATGTTTCTCGGACAGCTCTCTACGCAGATGTAATGCGGGAATGTGCTTGCCGTTTAGAAGCGATAGCGCCCTCGAATGCACATCACAAGACTCAACCGGTTTTCCAAGTTTAAGATAGCACTCCGCAGCCTTCAGATATGTATCGTAGTTACCTGCAAGATAGAAGTGCTGCAATTCGTCGGGATAGAGATTCGCGAGAATATCTTCAACTGTTCGCATGGCATTCTCGAAGTGCGCAAGTGCCTTGCTGACAGCGAAGTTCTGCAAGTCACACAGTCCGAGCAGGTAATACGACCGGTGCTTCTGATATCCCGGCGTCTTTTGATCAAGCAGCCTGCGCAGACGCCTCGAGGCAGTCTTCCCATTCCCCGAGCGCAGTTCCGCTTCAGCCACGGTAAGTTCTGCGTCAACTTGTCTGCGCCGCTCTCCACTCCTGCGGAAATGCTTGCGAGCATCTAGCAGCAGCTCCAGAGCCCTCGAGTATCTTCGTCGTCGAATCTCAATTCTGCCTTCCATAAGATCACACATCCCGATCCAGAGCGGGTTTCGCTCCTGAGAGAACAAACTCCTCGCGTGTCGGAGATATCGCCGACTCTCGGTCGGCTCGTCAAGCTCCAGATAGGCCTCGGCCGCATAGTATGCAGCCTTGGCAGACTCGTACTCAAGGCCGGAAGACCTGGACTCGGCAATTACCCGATCTGCAAGCATCACAGCCGAACCATACTGATTCAAATGAAGATTGATCTCGGATAGATCGAGTCGACTCACGGTGCACGCCTTGTCGTCGCCGAGTCTCTCAAACTCATCGATCAAGTCCTCGAATTCAGTAATCGCTTTCGTGTATCGATCCGACAAAAAATGAAGATAGCCAAGCGAATAGCGAGCTTTCGCGGCAGCAAGGTCCATGCCGTGCTGGGAATACACAACGGCGGCGCTTTCGTACAACTCTGATGCCCTGTCGAGCTGATTGAGATTGGCATAGATGTTGGCGCGGTTGTAATCCACGATGGCCACGGGAATGCCGCCATCTGCCTCAAAGATCGCCCGCGCCTTGTCATAGTAGCTCAGCGCTAAATTGTTCCTGTCCATCCGATGATATACATTGCCGATATTGGTCATGACGCGAGCCGCAGTGACAGAATCCCCTTTCCGCCTGTAATACCTTAGCACACTCCTTCCGGTATCGAGAGCTCTGTCATGCTCCCCGAGATACATGAGAACATCCATCAGTCCAAGACGAGCCTGCGCGGCCGACTCGTAGTCCCGAAAACGAAGCAGATCCTGTGCGGCCTTCAGATATGCGCTCCGTGCTCGCTTGCTCTCACCTGTCCAGTGATGATACCTTGCCTCGATCGCCTGAATCTTGGGGCGAAGACGCTCCGGGAAATGCTTCCTGATTCGTCCGACTTCGGAGATCAACTCTCCGGCAGCCTTCAGATCGTCCATGAGATGCTTGTTTACCGTACGGCTGATATCGGAAATCATTGCACGATAATCGCCGTCGTAACCGGCGTCGACGAGCTCTGAAAGAGCTCGCTTGTCACGGATGGTATGTACAGTCTTGCTGTCTATCATATCGAAACTGTGAACTTCGAGACTAATTCCTGACCACGTCGCAGAGTAATGTCGCATGTCCCGGCGGGCACCCTATCCAGGATGAACACTCCGCCCTCGTTGCATCGCGCTCTTACTGTCTTGCTCTGTGCATTAAGCACTGCCGTGAAATCTTCCGGACTCTCGACGTCATGAAGTCGACCCATCACTCGGTACGACTTCGGCGTGACCGGATACAGAGACACCGAGAGCCTACCGCCATTCAGGTCAACTTTCAGCCGCCGTGTGTCAACTCCGGCGCTGCGGACTCCATCCGGCAACGGCAGCAGACTCGAATCGTAAGTGATCACGCCGGCATTGCGCTGACCATCCTTCACGACGCTATCGATGATCCCTCGTGCCAGCTCACGTGCCGCCGGCATCACTGCATCCCAGCCGGCAGCATCATCGGCCCGGATCTCGAGAAGATCGATCAGCACCCGGCGGAAGCTGCTATCGACCCTTAGTCTTCGAAGCAACTCCGCTCGATCCGCGAAATCCTCCCGCGCGAGATAAACCTCGAGAAGTCTATCTTCGTCGTTTTTGCCGCGATTTTTATCCATCTTCACCTCGTTGGAGTGCCCTGAAACACCTCCTAAAATACTATCTTCTATATCCCCGGCGCCTCAGTATTCGCTGCAGTTCCCTGAGTGCGCGCATACGCGTGGGGCCAATCGACGAGACCGGCATGCCGAGCTTATCAGATATATCCCTGTAACTCGGCTCACCGGGATCGAGAAAGAGCATCTCTATCAGTCGTCCGTCGCGCTCCGGCAGTTCGGAAATCGCATCCTTGAGTACTCTCCTTTTCTCGATTTGGCCATAAGAGAGCTCCGGATCCTCCACCTTTCTTCCATGCAGGAATTCCTGTACATCGTCGGAAATCCGCTCGAATATCTGCATTCGCCTATAGATTCGGTAGATTTTGCGTTTGGTGATCGTCGCCACATATGCAGTAATGCTCGAAGGAGATTCTACCTCGGCAATCGATCTCACCAGCTCAAGACAAATCTGACCATATATATCGAAGCTCTCATCACGTGACAGCCTGGCGCGCTTGCAGACAGAAAAGATGACCGGCGCTACAACTTCAATCAACTCATTCCATGCGTCACGGTCACCATTCCTGCAGTTGGCAAGCATGCGGGCCAGGTTGTCTTCACGTGAAACAGTCATTCAAATTCCCGAATATCACTCCACAAATCCGATTTCAATTGGTGCGAATATTATCTGAAACCTACTTTGTTGCTGTAGAAGTAAGGGCAGTTCTTCGGACGGTCTCGCCACATCCTCCGCCTAAGCACACTCATAACATGCCATTATACAAGTGCGTCGACACAGGCTGTTTGATACATTTTTCTTTAGAAGACTCTGCTCGCGTCAGACCCGTGATGCCCAGATTCTCCTTGCGCCGGATTCAGTGGTTTCAAAGGACTGAAGCTCGAATTTTGAGAAGAGCCATCTGATTTCTTCGTCGGTGAAATATCTCCAGAGCAAACCCTCGCTCTCACCTGTGACATGGAAGAGCGTTCCATCCGATAGCTCAGCAATGTCATCTGTTTGTTCTTCAGAATCAACATGATCGAATGTCGTATACAGCAGACCGTTCGACTTGAGACTCATCCGAATGTTCTGGGTAGCCCGCTCTGCCCACTCAAACGGCATATGATCGAGCACAGACACGCACAGGACGGCATCAAACGAGTCGGGTCTGCAGAACCGGTCTGTTGATTCTGTGATAGTCTCAATCTGCAATCCACGCTCAATGGCGGTACTTGCGAGAATCGCGATTGCCTCCTGCGAAATGTCTACAGCTGTTAGATCGAATCCTTCTTTGGCAAGCGCCAGAGCAAACCTGCCGTAGCCACAGCCAAGATCCAACACACTGCGGCAATTCCGTGCAATTAATCTATCACAGAGTGGATGCAGAACGGTCTCAGGCAGCTCCGGAAGCTCCCCTTCCAGCTGCGAAAAGCATCGCCTCCAGAAACTTTCACATCTGGACCGGATTTCGTCCTCGGAGTATTCCACGCTCACCTCATCGGCTATGGTTATTCATTAAATGATAGGTGTAGAAATGAATGTGTCAATCCTGATTCAGCAATCGGGAAGGCCGTCACCACCGGGATCACATGGAGCGGGACCTCCGGCGAACACGTACGAGATGAGATACACTATGTCATCGATATCTATGGCCGCGGAGCAGTCGACATCCCCCGCTTCAGCGGGATCGGGGCTTGTCCCTCCCTGAAAGACGAATGCGATTAGAAGCACGATGTCGTCAATATCGACACCGTCGGATGAGTCGCAGTCTCCACAGAGGTATTGCGGCTCGAATGCGTATCTCTCGAGATAAACATCGTGGTCATCGGGATAACTCACCGCATGAGCCCACACGAGATATGCCATCTCGGGTTCGCACAGAAGATGTGGCTGAGTGTTGTTCACGTCGTCGCTGGTGATTTGTTCCTCCGATTCCCACGACTCGCCATCGTACGACATCCTCCTGCAGAGATTATAGGCCGGTGCCACATACTTCGCATAATATACGGCATACGAACCGTCCGGAAGTTCTGTGACGAAAGGATCGTGTGAATTCTGATTGTATGTCAGCCTCTCCGGCTCCGACCAGTTCGTCAAACCTGTGGACTTTCGAGCAAAGACATCATACTGTGACGATGTTCCGGTGCGTTTGTGGTAGACGCAGATGTATGTCCCGTCGGAGTGCTTCGCTATGCGCGGACGATACGCCGACGTCGCGAGCTGGACCTTATCCTGATCCCACGCTCCGCTCAGCGGCTTGTGAGCGACATATACGCCAGATCCGGCAACAACATAGCTCATTGTCAGCGAGCCATCAGCTTCAACAATGACTGTCGGGTCGAAACAATTCGTGCCGACGGACCATCCGAGATTGATCATGCCCCTTCCGGCCCACGTTGTACAGCTATACGATACCGCTTCATAGATTTTGTATGTGCCCGTCTCATTCGAAGCATAGAATAGACGAACGGTGTCGTCCGGCATGACGACATAACTCAGTGTCGCCTGATCGCCAAACCCTGAAACAGCAATCTGAGCCTCGGACCATGAGATGCCATCGTCGTCGGAGAAGGTGGAGTAGATATCCCCTGACGCCCAGTCGGGATTCCTGTCGAACAGGATCATCAAACGACCATCGGGAATACGCCCTATCCACGACTCATAGTCGTTGTGCGGCCCGTCCGAAACTATGATCACGGCTGAGCTCGCCTTGACCAGAGCGAAAAGCAGCAATAGAGCGGCCAGGAATCTCCACATCAGACAATCTCCGAACTGTGTTCGATCAGCAATCCGGGATCAGGTCGCCATCCGGATCACACGGACTGTTTCCGTCGGAAAACACGTAAGCCACGAGGGAAACGATATCATCAATGTCGATTACGCCCGAGCAGTCGACATCCCCCGCTTCTTCAGGATCCGGTGGAGTACCGGACTGGAAAACGTAAGCGATGAGCATCACGACATCATCGATATCGACAGCCATGCTGCGGTCGCAATCTCCGCACACGAAATCGCACACATCTCCGACACCGTTACCGTTTGAATCGAGCTGGTCCGGATTGTAGTCGTCCGGGCAGTTATCACACAAATCACCGACAGAGTCGCCGTCGCCATCGTCCTGCTCCGGATTGTCGACATGGATGCAATTGTCGCAACTGTCCCCGAATTCATCGGTATCGCTGTTCTCCTGTCCGGGATTATTGACAAGCGGGCAGTTGTCGTCACGATCCACGATACCGTCTCCGTCAGCATCCGGGAATGTCGTCCAGTAGTCCCAGCCCATGGCATCGAAAATATCGAGATCGGCCTGCTTGAAAAAGTCAGGGTAGTCGGTTTCGCCCGTCCCACTGTACGGCACCATTATGCCGTTGACACCCGGCCTCAGATGCGACGCCTGGTACGGGCTGCCGTCCGACATGCGCCACTCGATATCATCGCCGTCGAGATTGAACAGATTGGAATTGTGTGTGTCGTTAGGATAATTGTAATCCACAAGACGCGGGGTTGTCTCAAATTCGGCTATCACGTCCGGGTTGTAGTCACCGGAACCATCGGTGTGCTGGAATCGGAAAATATCCATGCAGAAAACATCCTCATTCGGCTGATACCATTCCTCCGCTCTTGTGATAAACCCGAGCGCATGTCCTATCTCGTGCACTGCGACGGACTGGAAGCAGTACCTGTTCCACGTGACACCATCGCTTGGGTCATAGTCCCAGCTCACCGACGGATTAAATGATATCGCGCCTGAGAGCCCGGTAATTGTGTAACCGACCGCACCGTAGTTCGCCCACGCGAAATAGCAGCGAGTTTCATTCGTAACTGTAGTCGAGCCGCCGTTGTAGCGCACCGGCAGGGAAGAGAACGGCAGGTAGTCATGCACGATATCATCCGGGTCCATATCGTCGGTCAATCTCACCCGGGTCGTGCTCCACGCAATCGGACTCGCGGTATATACACCGGTTGCGCCCAGTGTTCCACCGGGCAGGCTGGGATCGAAATCGATACTCACTCTGACAGTAACTGGATCGTCGAATGTGGCCTCGAGATACAGCTCGACATCTACGAGAGCTGCGACAGCATCCGCAGGCACTGAACCGTCGGTCAGGATGACGACGTCAAGCCCCCGAGCCGGCGCGGACGTGTTTATCGGCTGATATGATCTCATCTCCATTGCCGCATTGTGCTCGCGTACCCACGACCGGAACTCGGCGTTCGTCAGATCATGGGCTTCTCCAGAACAGATCGGCTTCCAGATGATCTCGGTCTGAACCTGCTCCGATTCGCCGGTCACGGGATCAAACGCCACCTGTCGCGGCCCATCTTGTAGATAGTAGACAGCTTCGTGCTTCTCGCCCTCGACCGCCGTTTCCGTCTGATCATCGGCGAAGGCAAGCGGTGCTATCAGCGACACCGCGAGGCAGGCGCAGAATAACTGTTTGGGTATGCTCAGCACTGCGGATCTCCTTTGTATATACATTGACATCTGCTTCGAACTAATGGATAGAACAGCCGGCAGGCCCGACTGAGATGTAACAGGACTAAGTTAGCGGATTTTCAGATTAAGTCAAGGCTGTACTTGAGGTTGGGGGATTAGCCCGGCATGGGTTATATGGACAGAACTTTCTACGTGCATGATTTCTCAACGCTGATTGCCACACATGATTCGCGGCGAGAACCAGTTCTGATTGAGGTTGTTGCGACAAATGCTTCGAAGCCTGGAACGCATGTGGACACCTGTTGACATCATGTTTTGCGACCTCCTCCGGCCGCCTCTGTTCAAAGGCCTCCACCTGCTCATCCCCTGAGCAAGAGTTGCAGACTGAAACAACAACCGGCGAGATTGAGTGATCGAGCTAAATCCCTGTGAGGCTCTGGCTTATACGTATTCGTATCATTCCACTTAACTGGGCACGCCTTTCGCAATACCCTACTCTGCGGAGTATTCCGCATTCACGCCCATAAAAGAGGAGCACTCGTCATGATCATAAGAAGAGGTCTCGTAATCGTTGCCATACTGCTGCTCATTCACCTTACGAGCTGCGGTAAGCAGGATTCCCCAGTTGCGCCGAACGGTGACGTAGTGATTACCGAGGAGATCGCTCCGCTTTCAGCACCAGTAGAGCTATCCGGAGCAACACTCCATGTCTGGGTCGATGGTCCCAACCAGCAGACCCTGATTATTCACCGAATCACGTCCGACTGGAACGCCAGCACCGTGTCATGGAACTCATTTGGGGCTGCGTTCAGCTCCGACGTATCCGGATCATTCACCGCCAATTCAAAGGGATGGTATTCGGTAGATGTAACTGCTCTGGCAAATTCATGGACAGCAGAGGAACACGCAAACTACGGTCTTCTCATCGAGCAGGTCACTGCCGGATTCTCGCCCGCTGTGCTCTTCAGCAGCGAGAGATCGGGCTATTCGCCATACCTCGAGATATGTATCTTGACCGCCGATGGCCCGGTGTGCGATACCGCGTTTCCGCTTGCCGATGTCTTCATCGATCAGGCAATGCCAACCAACAACACTGAAGGCAATTCTCTGCTGATGGTCGCGAATATGTCCGGCGCGCCGCTCGACAAACATGCACTGATCCGATTCGACATTCCGGCGGTCGTCTACGAAGTCAACGACGCAAGTGTCGGCAGCAGAGTATGGAATGATGCGAACAAGAACGGCATCATGGACCAGGACGAATCCGGATTCGCCGGAATAATGACGAATCTTCACGAATGCAGCGGGCAATTTGTCGCCAGCTTAATCACCGATTCCACCGGTCATTTTCTGTTCGATAGTCTTCCCGCAGGCAATTACAAGCTCGAATTCAGTTTGCCGCCGGATTATACATTCAGCCCCGCGAACGCCGGCTCGGATGACTTGTTCGACAGCGACGCCGATCCCCTCACGGGTCTGACCGAGTGCTTCACGGTTGCAGCAAGCCAGCACGTCGAGAACTACACCGCTGGAATCTACTACCCGGTCGCATCTGACACATCCTGCACACACAGCAGGAAATACTGGCAGCACCATTCGGGATTCGGCTGGAAACGTGACCTCGTAGGCCAGTTCCTTCCCATCTGGCTCGGAAACGAAGGAGGCAGACACAGCGTACTCGTACGGTCATCTATTCAGGCAAAGCTGATACTGCTCATGGCGAATGCGCGAAGCAACTCGAACGGCATCACACGACTGTATTCTGAGTTCCTCGCTGCCAAGCTGAATATCGCCTACGGAGCTACCCCGGATGAAATCGCCGACGAAATTGTTGAAGCGGATGCCTTCCTCGCCGAGCACCGCTGGTATCACTGGAGACGCCTCAATGCCGACGAAAAGCGACTCGTCCGAGAACTCGATGACATTTTCAGACAATTCAATGAAGGTGAAATAGGTCCCGGCTCCTGCGACTAAGCTCCTGCACCAAGACCTATTCTTCGCGGCGGGTTCATCTACGAACCCGCCGTTATTTTTGTCCCCGACCGAGATTTGTCTTCAAAATGCACCGCCAATCAGACTAAAGTCACGTCAATCAGCCGCTTTTTTCGAACAATTCGCCTAAGAATGCAATCCTATAAGATGTACCACCAACTCCATCGTAAGGATGTGATAAACTTGAAGGATCTCTTCACAGGCGCAGAGATAGCGAGACTATCATCGCAAATTGACGGGCTGGTCGAGGAACGCCGCAATCACTACATCAACTTCCTCTCCGGGCTGCTGCGATTCAAGACGATCAGCGGGGCAAGAACATCTCGAGAGGAAGACGACTTTAGGGCCGAAATAAGCAAGTGCTTGAGCTATCTCGAAGTTGAGTCCGAGCGACTCGGGATGATGTT
This sequence comes from uncultured Ignavibacteria bacterium, assembly GCA_964415885.1. Lineage (GTDB taxonomy): Bacteria > Zixibacteria > MSB-5A5 > JAABVY01 > JAHJOQ01 > CAYQCE01. The sequence goes on along the minus strand of CAYQCE010000001.1, from coordinate 10,896 downwards.
TCGCAATTACGACAACCTGGCCGCGGTCGCCGAGCTGGGCGTAGGACCGGGATCGACAGGATCAGTTGGTGTCGCTGCACATATCGATGTAGTGCCTGTGACCAACGGATGGACACATCCGCCGTTCTCCGGTGCGGTCGCGGATGGAGCGATCTGGGGACGAGGCGCGCAGGACGACAAAGGCCCGGTTGCTGCGATTTTCGCTGCACTCGATGCTATAAGAAGCCTCGAACTCGAACCGCTCAAAGATATCCGTGTGCTGATCGGTACCCTGGAGGAGACCGACGACTGGCCGGATGTCGATCTTCTTAGAGAGAAAGGCGAGATTCCAGATGTCACAATCGTGCCTGACGGAATCTTTCCGATCGTGAATGCCGAGAAGGGTATGGCGATGATCGAATGGCGAGTGTCGTGGGAAGTCGCAAGTCAGAACAACAGCGAGATCGAGTTTGTCGGGCTTCACAGCGGTGAGCGTCACAATATGGTTCCGGCATTGGCGACACTCAAGCTTCGCGCACCCGACTTCCAAATGGAGTCTGTCGCACAGAAGCTCGCAAACAAGATAGTCGAGTTGCGAGAATCGACATCCGCTCCGGAAGCGGAACTCAGATACGAGGCAGACGCCGGACTTCCCGGCTGGACTCTGTTCAGCATACAGTTCAAGGGCGAAAGCGCGCACAGTGCCTTTCCGGAAAACGGCCACAACGCTGCCCTGGATGCTCTTGCATTTCTCGATATGATCGATGACATAAATCCCGGCCTGCAATATTTTGCGCGAGAACTCAGGAAAAGGGCCGGTCACCTCGATGGATCAGGGTTCGGGATATCGCATCACGACGAGTACTCCGGCGACACCACGATCAACCTCGGTGTGATCGAGTTCGGCGCCGGATCGGGCAAGGCGATATTCAACATCCGATTTCCGACTGGGATCGACAGCCCGAGAGTCAGGAAGTCTTTCGCTGAAGTTGCGGATGAAATCTCTAATCAGAACCGCAGGATATCTATCCACTCAAGGCTCCGCGGGCGAGTTCAGGAACCGCTCTACGTCTCACCAGACGAATTCCCGGAGTTCCTGTACACACTGCAGCTCGCATATGAGTCAATCACCAAACGGCAGCCGAACCTCACAGCTCTTAGCGGAACGACCTACTCAAAGGGATTCCCGAATGCCGTGTCATTCGGTCCTCGTGATGTTCAGGCCGGAGATCCCGAACTGGCGCACGAGATTGATGAGCGAGTGACAATCGAACGTTACATCGAGAACGTAAAGATCTATGCGCTGGCGTTATCTCTTCTAACGATGCGAGTTCCCTGACAGCCATGCAGTCGCAACAATGACTTCAGTAGCGTGTTACAGATAGCAAGGGAATGATGTTGGAACAGCCACAGCGGGAGGTGGCAAGACTCGAGATATGAGAATCACATTTACCTACAACCTCCGCAGGTCTGAGGATGAGAGTGAAGCGGAGCTGTTCACACAGGACTACGTAGACAGGCTCGTTTCTGCGCTCGAGGAACTCGGTCACAAGGTGACACCTGTAGAAGTATCCGGACCACCGGGGAAGGTAACCGACGAACTCGTCGATTCACATCCCGATCTGGTGTTCAATATGGCCGAAGGTGTCGGCGGCAAGAGGCGAGAATCATACTATCCAGCCATATACGAGCTGCTTGGAATGCCCTACACGGGCGGTACGCCGGGGCTCCTGCATGCCGGACTCGACAAACGTCTCGTACAGAAGCTGCTCGACATCAGGGACATTCAGGTTCCGAAAGGATGCCTTATCACAGAGGATTATCCCGACATTCCCGACGATCTCGAATTTCCGGTCTTCATAAAGCCGAACTACGAGGGATCGAGTATGGGGATCACGCAGCAGTCTGTGGCGGAGTCGAGAAAGAACGCTGAGAAAGTCGTTGGCGAGCTCCTGGATGAATACCCCGAAGGCGTGATAGTCGAGCAGTATATAGAAGGGCGGGAACTGACGGTACCAATGCTCGAGGCATCGCCCAACTACCTCCTCGAGATAGTTGAATACGAGTTCACTGAGGGGGGACACAACATCTTCGACTACGAGACCAAGGCCGCCGGCGATTCGGGAGATCAACCGATCAAGACCATATGCCCACCGGAACTCACATCGGAAGAACGTCACAAGATATTGCTTCTGGCAGAACGCGCATTTCGGGTGATGAGAATCCCGGATTTCGGAAGAGCGGACATACGCCTGCAAGATGACGGTGTGCCGTACCTCATCGAGGTCAACCCACTGCCAGGACTTCGACCGATCAGCCCGATGATCACGAGCGCAAAAGAGACAGGATTAAGATACACGGACGTCGTCGAGCTAATCATCGAGTCCGCCCGACGACGTTATCATCTATATATGGATTGATTCCCGCCTTGTATACCTAAGTATGCGCCGTTAGTGGGAACTTGAAATCAACGTCATCCATCGGAAACTTCCCGCGTACAAAGAGCGGCATATCGCTATCCGGCAACATCCTGTCAAAATTGAAACCCAACTGATCCGGTGGAAGATGATATCTGATCCTGGTTATTCGATCCGACGCGATAGCCTTCGGCAGAACCGAAAGCAAATCCACTGGATTCGTGTGGATTACTTCCCACACATTAACAACTCCGTCCTTCTCGCTCGAGATCAATATAGCATCATCCTCCTCAACGTAATGCACCCTGTCAGGGAAGACATTGATCAAGTGCCAGAAGGTGATATGGCCGTAATCCCGCGCACCAAAGAGCCGGGTTAAATCCAGCCGACGGTCAATCATATCTCGCATCAACTCAAGATCAGAGGGCTTATCGAGACTCAACTTCCGCGCTGAATACGCAGGTATGGGCAGATTCGACTCTGCTTCAAAGATGGTGCCGTCGCAGCGACGGAAACCAAATTTCGGATAAAAATCGAGAACGTCCTCATCCGCGTAGAGAAAGAACAGATCGGCAATCTCACCATACTTCTCGAGTACATGCTCCATCAGAATCCTCGAGAGACCCTTCCCACGGTAATCCGGTGTGGTTCCAACCGCTCCTATCTGTATACCAATTCTCTCCTCGCCGTGAATCAATACCTTCTGTCTGGAGACGCCAATGTTGGATACTATTCGTCCGTTCTCCAAAATTGCATGCGGTACGTAGTCACTCGTCCAAAAACCCAGCTCATGCCATCTCTTGAAATCCAAACCCGGAAAGATTACGTTTATGAAATCGTAGAACATCTCCCGTAATTCGGGATCTTCCCCGATCGTGCTGACAATCTCATTCTGCGACATACGAGACTCCGCCCAATAAGGCCAATCTATCTATTCCCGGCACACGCCAAACTGGAGCATTGAATCAGGAAAGCCGGGCTGTGTCAAGCAGAATGAGCTAAGTCTACCACAGATCGAGAAGACGCGTAGTATTGAATCCAAGGCGGATATCATCCCATGTGAATGGCTGGTTTGCGCCCGCAAGGTAGTGGGACGGGTTCTGTGTCAGGCTGTTCGTGACAAGAATCTTGAAGAAGTGTCCGGCGGTCTGTATCTCGACGCCAATGCTGACGCAATCATAGTCACGCTCGAAGCCATCAACAACACCGGTCCACTCTGCCAGTACGCTGAATCGCCGGAGGAAGTAGTATTGAGCGTACACGCTTAGAGCAACCGAATTGTAGTTCTCTTCCGACAGGAAATCGCCGTTGTAGAGAAATGACGGCACGACTCCGATTCCGAGCTTCTCTTCAATGAGAGTGTTGAAAATCGCCTGGCCATAGAACTGGTAGTTTTTGTGATGCCCATCTATTCTTCCGAAGACATTTGTGTTCCATGCCATTCCTCCCTGAACGGCGACGGCCACAGGCGCGATGTCAGTCCTCGTCTTCAACGGCACGTACCTTGCACGGAGATCGACATTTCCGAAGTTGCTGCTTCGAGCGAGCCCGACGGTCAGGTCATCTGTGATGCCATACGCCAACCCGAGCCTGATATTGGCCGGTCCGTCGAGCCCATAGAAAAAATCAAAGCCCTCCGAAATCGGAGGAACGAATCGGTTATAAATCTGGAATTCAATGTTGGTCTGAGATATGGTATGAGCCGTCTCCAGGTTTATAGCATGCGTAGAGTGAAACAGCTTGGCCTCGGGCGCCGTTGACTCCGCATTTCGCTGCCAGGTAGTCTCCTGCTCAACCCCGAGCGGGCTCAGACACAGTAGAACCAAGGCGGTAAGAGATAAAAGTCTCATTCGGACTCTCCGTTCTGCTGTTCGGCAGGCATTACGTGGTAATGCCAGCTCAAGCTCGATCTTCTCATCTACGCGCATGAACAGAAATTTCGGTATCTCTATGTCGAAGTCGGGCAGGAGTACACTAAATGACGACCTGACACGGTATCCACTATTCGCTCTACCCACCTCTGCCGAAATAGACAGTCATTCGTGGATGTTTGCCTGTAGAATAGCAGATGACCGAGCAGCGATGATTTCCAGAGTATCAGTAATGGATGGATCAGCCGATGTTCGAGACTCTCTGGTCCAGCGTAGATCGAACAGCTTCAAGAAGAGCGTTTGGTGCGTAAGGTTTCTGCAGGAATCTCAGTCCCTCATTGAGGATGAAATCGGTATGTATGGCATTCTCACTGTATCCACTCGTGAACAGCGCAGGCAGATCGGGCTGCATCTCCTGCAGGTGATCAAACACCTCACGGCCGCTCATTTCCGGCATTACGACATCAAGAATAATCATATCGATCGACTCTTTGTGCTCACGGAATTTCTCGACCGCTCGTAAGCCGTCATTCGCGGTGATCACAGCGTAGCCGGATCGCTCCAGAATGTTCCGAGCAACCTTCCGGACCATATCATCATCTTCAGCAAGCAAGATAGTCTCGGTGCCACCCTCGATTCCGTTAGTGGGCCTTTCATCCGAGACCGGCTTTGCAATCTTGCTTACCGGAAAATACAATCTAAACACGCTCCCTTTTCCGACTTCACTTTCGACAGTTATCATTCCGCAATGCTGCTTGACAATTCCGTATACGGTCGCAAGACCAAGACCGGTTCCCTTTCCGATATCCTTCGTAGTGAAGAACGGCTCGAAGATATGGTTCAGTGTCTCCTCGTCAATGCCGGTACCGGTGTCGTAGATACGCAGCAGTACGTATCTGCCACGAGAAGCCCAGGCGTGTTCCTTACAGTATTCATCGTCAATCTCGATGTCTTCCGTCTCAATCGTCAGCGTCCCGCCCTCGGGCATGGCATCTCTGGCGTTAATGCACAGATTGAGTACAGCCTGCTCAATCATGCCGCGGTCGGCGTGTATCCTTCCGGCCGTCTTCCCGGGTTGCCATCGAAGCTGAATGTGCTCGCCGATTATCCGCCTTAGCATTCGCAGAAGGTCTTCGATCGCAGTGTTCAGACTGAGAACGGATGGCTGCATGATCTGACGTCTGCTGAACAGAAGTAGCTGTTTGACCAAATTTGCGGCACGCTCTCCCGCCTCGGAAACTTCGCTGAGTAGCTCGAGTGCCTTATGTCCCGGCTCCAAATCTCCCTTCGCCATCTCCGTCGAGCCAATAATGACGTGCAGCAGGTTGTTGAAATCGTGCGCCACGCCTCCCGTCAGTTGACCGATAGCTTCCATTTTTTGAGACTGGTGATACTGCCGCTCGAGCTCAAGCTCGCGTGTGATGTCGCGCTTGACAGCGACGTATGCCATTATCTCGCCCGATTCATCGCGGACTGGAGATATGGTAGCATCCTCCGAGTACAGACTCCCGTCCTTGCGACGATTGACCAATCGACCCTCCCATACCGAACCACTCGAGATAGTCTTCCACAGCTCGGCATAGACCTCATCTTTCTGTTCGCCGCTCTTAAGTATGCGGGGGTTCTGGCCGAGAGCCTCCTCTCGCGAGTATCCGGTGGTTCTCTCGAACGCCGGATTGACATACTGGATTTTGCCGTCCGTATCCGTAATGACTACGACCTCACCAGCCTGGTCAATTGCTGTCGCCAGTCGCCTCAACTCATCTTCCTTCTGCCGCAGTGAACGAAGATCTACATCAAAACAGAACAATTCTTTCTCGCCGGACTCGGTGACATGCAAGACATGCGAGGAATACACAGGCACCGCGATACCATATTTGTCTCTCAAGATCAGCTCTCCGGCGGGGATGGCAGGACCACCCGACAACCAGGAGTTCACGTCACGGATAACCTGCTCCCGAATGCTTTCCGGAACAATCAGATCCTCTAATCGCTGACCGAGAGCCTCCTTGCGAGTGTATCCATAGACTGAACTGCTCGCTGAATTCCAATAAATGACTCTGCGATCGGAATCGTAGCCTTGAACCGGTATGCTTTCCAGTTTTTCGAGAATATCAGTGAATCGTGCTTCACTCTCGCGCAGAGCTTTCTCCGCCTGCCTCTGTGCAGTAACATCACGGGCGATTGCGACGTAGCTGGCTACATTACCAGACTCATCACGCAAGGGCGAGCCGGTGGAAACATGCCATCGCCACGTACCGTCGGCATGACGAACACGATATTCAACGCTCTCTTGTCTTTCTCCGGTGCGCAACACTTTCGCGAGGAAATCACGGCATACCTGGCTATCTTCAGGGTGTACGTACGGCTCAAACGGTCCTCCGATCGCGGCCTCCGGGGGTTCCCCCATGAACTGGAGCCAGTTGGGAGAGATGTATGTGAATGTCCCGTCAGGACTAAGTGCATACACAATCTCACCCGCGTTCTCGACAAATGATCTGAACCGATGCTCGCTTTCGCACAGCTTTTCTTCCATCTTCTTGCGTTCAGTGATATCGTCGATAACCCAAACAGCACCACGTCCCAGATCGGGCGGAGCAATCGCCTTTCCGCTGAATAGACACCAGACGGTGCGGCCGTCTTTGTGTTTCAGTGGATACTCCACCTTAACGATTTCCTTCTCGGCGAGTCGCCAGTAGTATTCATCTCCGAACTCAACGAAGTTCTCATAAGAAAGGTGAAGTTGCTCCGGACTTCGTCCCTCTATCTCGTCAGGGCTGTAGCCGAGCATCTCAGCCATGCGGCGATTCACCTTCGTTATCGTCCTGTTTCTGAGCACCATAATACCAACGAGGCTGCTCTCGAAAACAGCTTCCTGCTCTTTGAGCGAGGCATTCAGCGCCTCAATAGCCTGTCTTAGCTCTGTGATATCGACGTGCGACCCGAGTGTGCGGACCGGGTTTCCGGACTCGTCCTTGAGCACCGATGCCTGAGCCAGAATCCAGCGGTAAGATCCATCTTTGTGTCGAAACCGAAACTCGACTTCGTAGCTCGGCCTATCCTCCGCGATATACGAATGAATCTCCTCGAGTATCGGCTCGAGATCATCCGGGTGAACCCGGCTCTCCCATTCCTCATAGCTGTCTCCGATCTCATCATCTTCATAGCCGATCTGGCGCTTCCATTCACTTGAGTACGTCACCCTGTTTGTCTTGAGATCCCAGTCCCACAGCCCGACACCACCTGCATGCACCGCTGTCTGCTGCCGAATGATCGCTTCGTGTAAGGCCTGCTCCGACCTCCTCAAGTCGCTGACATCTCGCGCTACTCCCAAGAGATACTCCGGTTGTCCCTCATCGTCGAATACCGCATACGACTGGAGCTCAACGGGAAAGACCGTTCCATCCTTCCTGACATACTCCTTCTCATAGATTCCGGAGTATCCACTGCCAAGCAAACGCTTGTTCCAAATCTCTTCCTTTTCCCACTCTCGCCAGCGTTGCGGCGTAATCTGATAGAAGTTCTTCAGTGACTTAAGCTCATCGAGAGAATAGCCGAGCATCTCGCAAAAGGCAGGATTGGCATCGATGATTCCGCCACCAGCATTCACCATCACATAGCCGTCGCGATTGCGATTGAATATCTCGCTGTAGCGCCGCTGACTTTCGGCCAGAGCCTCCTGATTGTCCAGCCTGCTGAGGGCGAAGGACAGATCACCGGCGAGTTCATCGAATAGACTACGTTCTTCAGGATCGTGGGCATACTCTGCCGGCACAGAGACCGTAAGCACCCCATATACTGTGCCATCGCAGGCCAGGCGACGACAGAGCGCGGCACAATCGGCATAGATATTCGAAGACGGACATCCCAGACAGTCGCCCGCCGGGTTGATGACGACGTGTGTCTCTTCGCAATCAAGGGCGGTACGCATGCATCCGGTCAATTCACGCCGCTTGAGCAGTTCATGTATCCGATCCAAGCCACTAATCGAGCCGGAACTCGCCCAGTATCGCAGATTGCCATCAGGCCAATCGAGCAACGCTATCCACGCCGTATAGTAACCGAGGGTTTCCGTGAGGTTTTCGCAGGCTGACTCAACAAGCCTCTGCCTGTCGGTCTCCTTGACGATCAGTTGGTTTACGTTCCGAATAGCGAGGAGGATGTTCTTTATGTGAGCTTCGCGATCCTCAGCTTTCTCCAGTTTCGCGGCGAACTCACCCGACTCTTCCGGCGAAGTGGCAGTATCGCCGGAGCGAATCTTTTCTAACAGCGACTCTGCCCTTCTACAGCGCCGCTCGAGATCATCGTATGTTGGCTTCTCTACACTCATACTGTTACAATTGCGATTCTTTCCAGAGCTTTCACTCTACTGCATCGCCAGTTACAGTCTTACGCCTCAGCAGTAATCTGGATATTGAAACGTTCATGATATCCAAATCGCGCCGAATCAGATTCTGGCTTCTGCGCTTTCTGACTAAAAGTATATGATCGCTGTGCTACGTATGTTATCGACGAAATCCGTGATGCTGAACACATAATGAGAGATTTGGAGCCTTCTGATTCCGACCTGGCTGTTTCAACAAGGGACGATTTTTCCAGGAAAACTCGATCCTAACCAGATATTTGCATTCTGTTTCAATAGTGAATAGCACGCAACACGATCAACATGATCTCACATTGATTGCTTCTGAATTGCCAGCCCCCTGATCAAATCTGTTCTTCAATGACCGTGTCTGAGTTCCCCGAAACGTCTCTCTCGATTCTCATTGCAATGGAACAGTTGACACCCTTGCGCCGGTTTTAGCTGCACAGACATCATTCGCAACATCCAGCAGGTTGAATTCACCTGGACAATCAAACTCTGAGAAGGAGTCGAAAATGAAGTGGTATACATTGTTCGCGTTGGTCCTGCTTATGACGCTTACGGCAGAAGGTGAGATAGTGACGCAGTCAGTCTCCTACACTCACGGCGACACCGAGCTCGAGGGTTTCATGGCATGGGATGACGCCGTCAGCGGAAAGCGTCCCGGCGTGCTCGTGGTGCACGAATGGACCGGCCTGAACGATTACACGAAATCCCGATGCCGGCAGCTCGCCGAACTCGGTTACATCGCGTTCGCGCTCGACATTTACGGCAAAGGGATCCGTCCACAGTCCGCAACGGAGGCATCGAAGCAGGCGGGAATCTATCGGAGCGACCGACATCTCATGCACGCCCGCGCGACCGCTGGTCTCGATCAGCTCAGAAGCTATGACCAGTGTGACGTCTCCAGGATTTCTGCAATCGGCTACTGCTTCGGTGGCGGCACAGTGCTGGAGCTGGCGAGATCCGGCGCGGACATATCCGGCGTGGTAAGCTTCCATGGCAATCTCGACACCCCGGACCCGTCAGTCGCCGAGAATATCCAGTGCAGGATTCTAATCTGTCATGGCGCTGCCGACCCGCATGTTCCAATGGAGCAGGTGCATGCCTTCTTTGCGGAGATGGAAGCCGCGCATGTCGACTATCAGTTTATTGCGTATGGCGGAGCTGTACACTCGTTTACGAATCCGAACTCGGGTGACGATCCATCCGGCGGTGTCGCATACAATCCCGACGCCGACCGTCGCTCCTGGCAACATATGCAGATGTTTTTCGACGAGCTGTTCGAGTAGGCGACAGACACCGCTGCTTAGACGACTGCAAAAACCAAGGCAGGCTCGATATGAGCCTGCCTCAATACTTAAGCCCCAAATCCGCAGTCGTCGATTACTTCTTCATTCTGCGAACAACACCCGCACCGAGAAGACCGAGACCGAACAGAGCCAGAGTCGTCGGCTCGGGAACCTCGGAGTTGTAATCGAGCATCAGGACTGACCGGTCGATTCTGAGAACGCGCTCGTTCGCGTGTATGAGAACATCGAGCGGGCTGTTGTTCCAGAAATCTGTCAGCGTGACGTCGGTCAAGTCATAGAGAGAATTATCTCCGAGTGTAAAGAAGCTCCAGTTGTTAAGCGGATCCCACTCGAGAAGGGGGCTTTCGATCTTCACGACGTTATCATTGTCATCGATCAGCCAGCCATCAATCCAGAGCTTGGCGGAGAGAATCTCATCCGGAGGAACAGTCAGACCGCCCGGAAGTGTATGGCCGTAGGAAAGATTGGTCGGCAACATGGAGTGGGTACCGATGTACGTACCGGTGGCCCAATCCGGCCAGCTATGGTCGCTGTGCTCGAAATTGATGTACGAAGCATAGTCGTAGGTGTGACCATCGCCGTCAAAACCATACTGAAGTCCGGAGTCAAATGTCCAGTCATTGAAAATCGACTCGGTGATAACCGGTAGCCCGAATGCGCTCAGAGGGAGCGCGAGAGCCAGAATAATCGTAACGAAAGCAATTGACGCGAGGCGCATATTTCTCTCCTATTCTAATGCGTTGCTCCTATTTAATCTAATTCACAGCAAGACGCGTGCCGCAAAGCCACGCCACTACACCACAAGCACTTAGCTGGTTGACCAAATAGGCCATAACTCCAGAGGTGTCCAGAAAACCGACACGCCCGCCCACGCCTACAGCTAAGAGGCTGGAACGCAATTAGCCCGGATATTTCACGAATAGATTAGGCGAAGTCTTTTAATTCTTTATCAT